>NZ_CP113948.1:810000-950000 GCF_026810365.1 Flavobacterium praedii | reverse complement strand
TCTTTTCAATTTATAATTATCAATTTACAATTAATAATTATTTTGTTGTCTCGGACAGACTCGAACTGTCGACCCCTACATTATCAGTGTAGTACTCTAACCAGCTGAGCTACGAGACACTCTTTTTTCTTTTATTTAAAGATTAAATGATTTAAAGATTGAACCATTCTTGCGAATTTTTTAATCTTTAAAATTTTAAAATTTTAAATCTTTCAATTATTTTTTTAAATTAACAGCAAGAGTAATATAACCTTAAATCTGTAACCAATAGTCTCTTCGTCTTCTTTCTTTAGCGTGTCTTTCAACTAACACTAAAGCTCTAGAAAGGAGGTGTTCCAGCCGCACCTTCCGGTACGGCTACCTTGTTACGACTTAGCCCTAGTTACCAGTTTTACCCTAGGCAGCTCCTTGCGGTCACCGACTTCAGGCACCCCCAGCTTCCATGGCTTGACGGGCGGTGTGTACAAGGCCCGGGAACGTATTCACCGGATCATGGCTGATATCCGATTACTAGCGATTCCAGCTTCACGGAGTCGAGTTGCAGACTCCGATCCGAACTGTGACCGGTTTTGTAGATTCGCTCCTGGTCACCCAGTGGCTGCTCTCTGTACTGGCCATTGTAGCACGTGTGTAGCCCAAGGCGTAAGGGCCGTGATGATTTGACGTCATCCCCACCTTCCTCACAGTTTGCACTGGCAGTCTCGTTAGAGTTCCCGACATGACTCGCTGGCAACTAACAACAGGGGTTGCGCTCGTTATAGGACTTAACCTGACACCTCACGGCACGAGCTGACGACAACCATGCAGCACCTTGTAAATTGTCTTGCGAAAAAACTGTTTCCAGTCCGGTCAATCTACATTTAAGCCTTGGTAAGGTTCCTCGCGTATCATCGAATTAAACCACATGCTCCACCGCTTGTGCGGGCCCCCGTCAATTCCTTTGAGTTTCATTCTTGCGAACGTACTCCCCAGGTGGGATACTTATCACTTTCGCTTAGCCACTGAGATCGCTCCCAACAGCTAGTATCCATCGTTTACGGCGTGGACTACCAGGGTATCTAATCCTGTTCGCTACCCACGCTTTCGTCCATCAGCGTCAATCCATTAGTAGTAACCTGCCTTCGCAATTGGTATTCCATGTAATCTCTAAGCATTTCACCGCTACACTACATATTCTAGTTACTTCCTAATAATTCAAGTCTAGCAGTATCAATGGCCGTTCCACCGTTGAGCGATGGGCTTTCACCACTGACTTACTAAACCGCCTACGGACCCTTTAAACCCAATGATTCCGGATAACGCTTGGATCCTCCGTATTACCGCGGCTGCTGGCACGGAGTTAGCCGATCCTTATTCTCACAGTACCGTCAAGACATTACACGTAATGTTGTTTCTTCCTGTGCAAAAGCAGTTTACAATCCATAGGACCGTCATCCTGCACGCGGCATGGCTGGATCAGGCTTGCGCCCATTGTCCAATATTCCTCACTGCTGCCTCCCGTAGGAGTCTGGTCCGTGTCTCAGTACCAGTGTGGGGGATCTCCCTCTCAGGACCCCTACCCATCGTAGCCATGGTAAGCCGTTACCTTACCATCTAGCTAATGGGACGCATGCTCATCTTTCACCGTTGTGACTTTAATAGTGGTTTCATGCGAAACTGCTATACTATGAGGTATTAATCCAAATTTCTCTGGGCTATCCCTCTGTGAAAGGTAGATTGCATACGCGTTACGCACCCGTGCGCCGGTCTCTTGGTCCGAAAACCAATACCCCTCGACTTGCATGTGTTAAGCCTGCCGCTAGCGTTCATCCTGAGCCAGGATCAAACTCTTCATCGTATATTGTATGCTTAATTGCTTAAGCTATTATTATGCGACTCCAATTCTAGTGGTCTATTCTCAAATCTTTCGATTCTATTACTCTTATTCTTTTGTTTTAACATCTCTGTTAAAACGGCTGTCAATTCAATATGTCTAGGAACGTATTCTTATCGTTTTTCCACTCGTTTAACTCACATTGCGTGTCTCTCGAAGCGGGTGCAAAACTAACAATTCTTTTTCTAACTGGCAAGAACTTTTTGAAGTTTTTTTTGAAAAATATTTTTCTCAGTTTCTTCTCTTTTCTTATCAGCCTCTCAAGGAACGTTGCGCGTTTAGCGGGGTGCAAAAGTAACATACTCTTTTAATTCCCACAAGCTTTTTTTAATCTTTTTTGAAAATAAATCTTCTTTTGATTTTTATTACTTGTCAGTGTTTTAAAGAACTTAGTCGCTGTTGCGGGTGCAAAAGTAGACCCTTTATCCCTTTAAACAATGACTTTTTTGAGGTTTTTTTGATTTATTTTTTAATCTATTGGTATATTGAGCTTTATACAACCCCTTTTTTATCAAATCCATCGTTCTTACTGAAAATTTTAGGCCCTTTTTACGGTTTTATTACTTTTTGTGCCTTTTCAGAAGGGATTAATACCAGATGTATTGCCCTTTTTACAGCTTGTTAGTACTACTCTTTGTTCCTGGTTGTATTCTCTCGAGATATGGACTGGGTTTTACTAATGGACATTTATCGCTCTTTGGGACGCGGATTTAACGGATTCGCTAATGCGAAGGCACGGAGGAGCGCGGATTTTTATTCCCTTCCTTAATATAAGGTGGTCTTTGTACCTCTCTATAGCTGTGTCCTATTAAAAAATACAGTTCTCGCAAAGGCGCGAAGGCGCAAAGAAAATTGTTCTAAACTTGGCGCCTTTGCGTCTTGGCGAGAAAACAAAGCTTAACTTAATCTAATTCGGCGCGGTGGGACGCGGATTTGACGGATTCGCTAATGCGAAGGCGCGGAGGAGCGCGGATTTTTATTCCCTTCCTTAATATAGTGGGGCTTTTATAGCTGTGTCCTATTAAAAATATAGGTCTCGCAAAGGCGCGAAGGCGCAAAGAAAACTGTTCTAAACTTGGCGTCTTGGCGTCTTGGCGAGAAAAACAAAGCTTAACTCAATATAATTAGGCGCGGTGGGAAGCGGATTTAACGGATTCGCTAATGCGAAGGCACGGAGGAGCGCGGATTTTTATTCCCTTCCTTAATATAAGGTGGTTTTTCTAGCTCTATATAGCTGTGTCCTATTAAAAATATAGGTCTCGCAAAGGCGCGAAGGCGCAAAGAAAACTGTTCTAAACTTGGCGCCTTGGCGTCTTGGCTAGAAAAACAAAGCTTAACTTAATCTAATTCGGCGCGGTGGGACGCGGATTTGACGGATTCGCTAATGCGAAGGCGCGGAGGAGCGCGGATTTTTATTCCCTCCTTTATATAGTGGGACTTTTATAGCTGTATCTTATTATAAAATATAGGTCTCGCAAAGGCGAGAAGGCGCAAAGAAAACTGTTCTAAACTTGGCGCCTTGGCGTCTTGGCTAGAAAAACAAAGCTTAACTTAATCTAATTCGGCGCGGTGGGATGCGGATTTGACGGATTCGCTAATGCGAAGGCGCGGAGGAGCGCGGATTTTTATTCCCTTCCTTAATATAATGTGGTCTTTGTACCTCTCTATAACTGTGTCCTATTAAAAAATATAGGTCTCGCAAAGGCGCGAAGGCGCAAAGAAAATTGTTCTAAACTTGGCGCCTTGGCATCTTGGCGAGAAAAAAAAACTCAACTAAATCTAATTAGGCGCGGTGGGATGCAGATTTTATTGATTCGCTAGTGCGAAGGCGCGGAGGAGCTCGGATTTTTATTCCCTCCTTTATATAGTGGGGCTTTTATAGCTGTATCTTATTATAAAATATAGGTCTCGCAAAGGCACGAAGGCGCAAAGAAAACAGTTCTAAACTTGACGCCTTGGTGTCTTGGCTAGAAAAACAAAGCTTAACTCAATATAATTAGGCGCGGTGGGAAGCGGATTTTTATTCCCTTCCTTAATATAATGTGGTCTTTGTAACTCTCTATAGCTATGTCCTATTAAAAAATATAGGTCTCGAAAAGGCGCGAAGGCGCAAAGAAAACTGTTCTAAACTTGGTACCTTGGTGGCTTGGCTAGAAAAACAAAGCTTAACTTAATCTAATTCGGCGGGGTGGGATGCGGATTTTCTTTGTTTCTTCTTTACCTATATATTAGGTGTTGTTTTATTTATGAATACGACCTCATGAAAACGAATGTCCTAGCCCTGATAGTAGTGGAAATCCTTATGAGCCGGTATTCGGCTCATAAGATTGAAGCGGATAGCAGGTTTAAGCTCCTTGTAATAAAATTTCTAATGAACACAAAAAAAAGACAACTACTGTAGTAATTGCCTTTTTAGATTTTATTTGGAATGCCATCTTTTTAATGATTTGCTTTTTCACTCCAAGTATCAACCAACTTATCAAAATCTATTGGCTGAGCGGGTTCTTGTTTTCTAAGTCGACCCGACTCAAATCCATTTACCAAGATTGTCTCTATTAAATAATCCTCATTGACTTCATAAGGCTTATACTTTAATTTCAAATCAATATTAAACATACTGGCAGCCGTATTGGACCAAAATGCTTTCCAACCACTTTTAAGATTCCTAATCAAGTCATATGTTGTGGTTCCTGTTTGCCTATCAATTAATTTAACCAAGATTTGACCTTGTTTTTTGGAGAGTTTTTTCAACCTGACCTCAAACTCATTGGTTAAATAATCCTCAACTATTTTGAAGTATTTTTTTTTGTCCCTATTATTGGTAAACTTGGCCATACCTCTATTTAAGGAAGTCAGTCTTTCGGATGCAATTCTGGCATAGGGATATGTTGCATAAACTCTTCTTTGTAATAAAAGGAACTGTTTTTTATCCTCATCACTCATTTTGTGTCTTTCTATGACTAATTCTGGAAGCACAATGGTGTCCCCAAAAATACTATCGGCTTCTGTTAAAATATAACCCATTGGAATATTGTCCTTTTTTGTGTCTTGAGCATTAATAGACAATGTTAGGAAAAAAGTAAAAACTAAGATTTTATAAAAGTTCATGAAAGAATATTTTTAACACAAAATTATACATTAAATATAGAAGTATAAAGACAAATTTCTAATTTAGCGAAAAAATAATTTATATGAGTACTGAATCAATATTGAAAGCATCGTCTATAACCTTTTTGGAGAAATATTTGAACAACGCCTCCCCTACTGGCTTTGAAAGTGAAGGGCAAAAAATATGGATGGACTATCTAAAACCTTACGTAGATACTTTTATTACGGACACTTATGGAACTGCTGTAGGCGTTATTAACCCAGATGCTGCTTATAAGGTAGTTATAGAAGGTCATGCCGATGAAATTGCTTGGTATGTGAACTATATTACTGACGAGGGAATGGTTTATGTAATTCGTAATGGAGGCTCAGACCATCAAATTGCGCCATCGAAACGCGTAAATATTCACACAAAAAACGGAATTGTTAAAGGCGTTTTTGGCTGGCCAGCTATTCATACCCGAAATAGAGACAAAGAAGAAAATCCAAAGATTAGCAATATTTTTATCGATTTGGGTTGTGAAACAAAAGAAGAGGTTGAAAAAATGGGAGTTCATGTAGGTTGTGTAATTACCTATCCTGACGAATTCATGATTATGAATGAGAATAAATTCGTTTGTCGCGCCATTGATAATAGAATGGGAGGATTTATGATTGCCGAAGTGGCTCGTTTATTACATGAAAATAACATTAAACTTCCTTTTGGTCTATACATTACCAATGCGGTTCAAGAAGAAGTTGGTTTGAGAGGAGCCGAAATGATTACTCAAACGATAAAACCAAATGTTGCCATAATTACAGATGTTTGCCATGATTCAACTACTCCGATGATTGACAAGAAAATTGAGGGGGATACTAAAATTGGTAAAGGCCCTGTTGTTACTTATGCTCCTGCTGTTCAAAATAACTTGAGAGAATTAATACTAGATACAGCTATTGAAAAAAATATTCCGTTTCAACGTTTGGCTTCCTCAAGAGTTACAGGTACAGACACAGACGCTTTTGCCTATAGTAATGGTGGTGTAGCTTCGGCATTAATCTCACTGCCTTTGCGATATATGCATACTACAGTTGAAATGGTACACCGTGAGGATGTCGAAAATGTAATCAAATTGATTTATGAAACGTTACTGAAGATTGAAAACAACGAAACCTTTTCGTATTTTAAATAAAAAAGAAAGCACCATCTTAAAAATGGTGCTTTTTTTTGATAAGTACTCTTTTTAAATTTTTAGATAAACATTTTGTAGATAAATTATTAAATATAAAATCATTTTAAACCTATTTTAACTACTACAAAAACAATTGCTAAAAAAGTAAAAAAAGGCACCGTGAAATTGATCTATTTAACCAATTAGTCCTATTTCTATTGTAAATTTGCGAAGACTTTTAAAAAAAAATTTCATTATGGATGTTGAAATACTTGCCCGTATACAATTTGCTTTTACTATAGCTTTTCATTATATCTATCCACCTCTTAGCATAGGAATTGGATTGATTATGGTAATAATGGAAGGACTTTACTTAAAAACTGGAAATAAAGATTATGAAATTTTAACCCGTTTTTGGATTAAAATATTTGCTTTAACTTTTGGCATAGGTGTTGCTACAGGAATTATAATGGAGTTTGAATTTGGAACCAATTGGGCAGTATATTCCAGATATGTAGGTGATATCTTTGGTAGTGCCTTAGCTGCCGAAGGATTATTTGCTTTTGGTCTAGAAAGTACTTTTCTAGGAATATTGCTATTTGGATGGAATAGAGTAAAACCATGGGTACATTTCATATCTACCTTAGGTGTGTTTTTAGGTTCGATGTTCTCTGCAGTTTGGATAGTAGTCGCCAATTCTTGGCAACAAACACCTGCAGGCTATCATATTGTTGGTAAAGGATTGCATGCCCGTGCCGAAGTAACCGATTTTTGGGCAATGGTTTTCAACCCTTCAAGTGTTGATCGAATCATTCATACTTGGCAAGGTGCTATTTTGGCTGGAGCTTTTTTGGTTTTAAGTGTTCATGCCTACTACATTAGAAAAGGTCGTTATATCGAAATATCTAAAAAAGCATTCAAAATTTCCTTAGTTGTTGCTACTTTATTTTCATTAACCCAATTGATTTCAGGCCACAGTACAGCTGATGGAGTTGCTGTGAATCAACCGGCGAAACTAGCTACAATGGAAGGTCATTTTCAAAAGGATAAACCTGCTGATTTATATCTTTTGGGTTGGGTAGATAAAGAAAATCAAAAAGTTACTGGAATTGGGATTCCAGGCGGATTGTCATTTTTAGTCCATCAGGATTTTAATGCTCCCATAAAAGGGTTAAACAATTTTCCTGTTGAAGATAGGCCTAGTCAAATAAATGCTGTTTTTCAATTTTATCATATTATGGTTGCTATAGGAATGGCTTTAATTGGTCTTACATTATACGCTTGTTTTTTATGGTGGCGTGGTAGGTTATTTGAAACCAAATGGCTGTTATGGATATTCTCCTTTGCGGTTATTTTACCACAAATTGCCAATCAAGTGGGTTGGTTTACTGCCGAAATGGGTAGGCAACCTTGGGTAGTTTACGGACAATTACGCACTAGCAAAGCTTTTTCGCAAGAAGTTGCTTCCAACCAAATCATATTTTCATTGGTTATGTTTACAGTTGTATATTCGCTATTGTTAGCTTTGTTTTTATACACCGTTAACAAAAAAATAAAACACGGGCCTTATGATGAACCTAAAGAAGAGGTAAACTTCAATTTTATATAAACTAAAGATATGGAAACTTTTTTAGGAATTGATTATCCAACATTATGGTATTTAGTAATCGGATTGCTTTTTTCTGGTTATGCTATTTTAGAAGGTTTTGATTTTGGTGCTGGAGCTTGGCATTTATTTTTCAGAAAAGATTTAAGCCGAAGGATTGCTATAAATGCTATTGCCCCGGTTTGGGATGCCAATCAAGTCTGGTTAATTATTGGAGGAGGAGCATTATTTGCTGGATTTCCTGTAATGTATGCTACCATGCTTTCGGCAATGTATGTTCCTTTTATGCTTTTTTTGATGCTAAATGTACTTCGTGCAGCAGCGATTAAATTTAGAAGTGTTGAAGAAATGATTTGGTGGAGAAAAAGCTGGGATATAATTTACAGCGTTTCCAGTATTCTTATAGCTTTTTTGCTTGGAGTTGTTTTAGGCAATATTTTACAAGGATTTGCTTTGGGTTCTAATTTTAGTTATCACGGAGGCATATTCTTTTCATTCTTAAATCCCTATGCAATAATGGTTGGATTCACAACTCTATCCATTTTTATGACACAAGGTGCTATTTATCTTTTACTAAAAACTGAAGGCAGATTGCATGAGCGACTTACATTTTTACTTCAAAAAGGAATGATATTTTTTATCATAAGCTTTGGAATCACAACACTTTATACATTGGTTTTCATTCCCGAAGTGACAGCTAACTTTAGAGCTAATCCGCTTTATTTTGTTGTTCCTGTTATATCATTTTTGGCTGTTGCCAATGTCCCACGATTAGTATCCAAAAAAGAATATATGCTGGCATTAGTGTTTTCATCTTTGACAATGGCCTTTTTGCTTATTCTTGTTGCACTACAATTGTATCCTACACTTTTAATTTCTACAATTGACCCAAAATATAGTGTAACCATTTATAATGCAGCTTCATCTCAAAAATCATTAGGAATAATGCTGACAATTGTTGCCATTGGAGCACCTTTATTGGCGGCTTATTTTTTCTTTTTGTACAAAACATTCAATGGAAAAGTACAGCTAGATGATACCAGTTATTAAACCAAAAAAATCCTTAAATCTATTAATGAAATACATCTATCTACTGTTAACCCTATTTATGTTAACATTTATCTGGTCAATTATAAATCCGAAAGAAGAATTTACTTGTTTCTTGGAAATTATTCCTGCAATAATTGGGATTTTGATCTTGACTTTGACATTTAACAAATTTAGATTTAGCAATTTTACTTATACTTTAATCTTATTTCATTGCATTATACTCTTTATAGGAGGACATTATACCTATGCCGAAGTTCCTTTTTTCGATTATATCAAAGAGGTGTTTCATCAAAGTAGAAATAACTATGATAAGGTTGGTCATTTTGCCCAAGGTTTTGTACCAGCTATGATCATTCGTGAATTATTTATTCGAAAAAAAGTAATTGCTAACCAGAGCTTTTTCAATTTTATAATTATTTGTATTTGTCTGGCTATCAGTGCTGCTTACGAATGGATTGAATGGTTTGTTTCTATTGCCACTGGTGAAGGTGGAGATGCATTTTTAGGAACACAAGGTTATGTATGGGATACCCAATCGGATATGTTGTTTGCGACAATTGGAGCTACTGTTGCTTTACTTTTATTTTCAAAAACACAAGACAATCAACTTAGAAATATAATTTGAAATTTATAAAAAAAGCATCATTATACGCTTAATAATGTTGCTTTTTTATAATCCCTATAAAGCTTTTATCTTAAATTTGTTAACTATTTAATTCATTCCGACAAATCTTTTGGAGTAAACTGTATCCTTAATAATTGAACTTTTATTGATTTTTCTAAAATCCAACGGACTCACTTCATTGGTTTCAGTACTTTCAATAATCAACTCCATTTCAGCAATTTCATCTTCAATAGTTCTTTCGATATAAAGAGGAAAAATTACGTTTGAACCAGTATTCTCTATAATTAAGTCAGATTGTGCTATAATCTTCTTCATTGATTCCTCATAAGCTATAAATTCTAAATCATCTGAAGTTGTATTTTCTATTATTTTATCGTCTTCCTCAATGGTTTCTTTCACCGTTTTACGATTATAAGAAATAACATTTTCTGGATTAAACTCTTCTGTAACTTCGATTAAAGAAGGTTTTACTATTTTCACTTCTTCATTTGGAACAATTATTTCATTAGCCTCAGTTAAGACAGCTGTTTGAAATAAATTAAACGATTTACTGACCACATTTTTTGCATTACAAACATTAGTTAAAGAAAGTAATGAGATTCCTAATATTAAATTGAATTTTTCATGATTGATTGATTGATTGATTGATTGATTGATTGATTGATTGATTGATTGATTGATTGATTGATTGATTAAAATGAAGCATCAACATCTTAGATGATGCTTCATTTGATTATTTTAAGAATGTTTTAATAACACGATTGCATCATTTGCATTTGATAATTCTGCATATTTTAAAGCCGTAAAGCCATTCTCATCTTTATCATTAAGATGAGCTCCTTTTGAAATCAGAATTTTAATAATTTCAACTTTATTGTAACGAGCTGCTATCATTAAAGGACTCATCCCGTTTGATTTTTCGTTTACATCTGCCCCATATTCAATAAATTTTTTCACCGCCTCAAGATCACCTTTACTAATTGCAACACTTAATGGCGTTGTTCCTTCATAAAATTCAATTGCTTTTTGGCTATTGAATGGTTTTAAATTTGAAGCTAAAGAAACATTTGCAAAAGCTACCAGAGCTACACCTAAATAAACGATTGATTTTTTCATAATAATTGATTTTTGATTGATTAATTTTTAATTGATGTTATGGGATATAAATTCATATAATAATATCCTATGCAAATATATATCTTAAAAAAGGTATCATGCATCACATAGTACTTAATTTTAACATTTTTTTAACTTTATCAGTCTTTTTATTGATTAAATGAAAATGAAATAAATAGAATATAGAAAAACAAACATTTTAGATTTTAAATAATTCCATTTTAATAACATTAAATAGACTGAAAATCAATCCTTTTGTTACGTTAGTTAATAAAAAATTAACATTATAAAAAACATTTAATATGCGGACAAAAAAAAACTGCTTCAATTAAAGAAGCAGTTTTTTTAAAACATTTAAAAATCGTTATTCAATTTTTCCTTGAACAATTTCATCTACAATTTCTGGATTTAAAAGCGTAGTTATATCACCAAAATTAGAATAATCTCCTTCGGCAATTTTGCGCAAAATACGACGCATAATTTTACCAGATCTAGTTTTAGGTAAACCTGAAACAAACTGAATTTTATCTAATTTGGCAATTGGGCCAATGTGATCAGATACATGTTGATTAATCTCTTTTATCAAGTTGTCTCTATCTCTATACTCACCCGATTCTTTTAGAATTACAAAACCATATAAAGCATTTCCTTTGATATCATGTGGAAAACCAACAATAGCAGATTCTGCAACTGCTGGATGTTCATTAATTGCATCTTCAATAGGTGCAGTTCCTAAATTATGACCAGAAACAATTACTACATCATCAACTCTACCTGTGATTCTATAATACCCTACTTCATCACGTAATGCACCATCTCCTGTGAAATATTTACCTGGAAAAGCAGAGAAATAAGTATCTTTATATCTTTGATGATCTCCCCAAATAGTTCTGGCGATACCTGGCCATGGGAATTTAATACATAAACTACCATCTACTTGATTGCCTTCAATTTCATTGCGTTTATCATCCATCAAAACAGGCTGTATTCCTGGTAATGGAAGTGTAGCATATGTTGGTTTTGTTGGTGTAATAAATGATAAAGGAGCTATCATAATACCACCTGTTTCGGTTTGCCACCACGTATCAACTACAGGACAACGCTTCCCTCCTACGTGGTCATTATACCAGTGCCAAGCTTCTTCATTAATAGGTTCTCCTACAGATCCTATAACTTTCAATGATTTTAATGGAAATTTTTGAATGTATGATAAATTTTCTTTCGCTAAAGCGCGAATAGCAGTTGGTGCAGTATAAAATTGGGTTACTTTATGTTTTTCAATTGTTTCCCAAAATCTACTAAAATCGGGATACGAAGGAATTCCTTCAAAGATAACAGTTGTAGCTCCATTTAGTAATGGCCCATAAAGAATATAAGAGTGTCCAGTTATCCAACCAATATCTGCAGTACACCAGAAAATATCATTTTCTTCGTAATTAAATACATTCTTAAAAGTATATGCAGTGTAAACCATATATCCCGCAGTAGTATGTACCATACCTTTTGGTTTACCAGTAGAACCAGATGTATATAAAATAAATAAAGGATCTTCAGCATCCATAATCTCGGCAACGCAATTATTTATCGCATTATCTAGAAGTGGTTGCAACCATTGGTCGCGACCTTCTTTCATTTTGATTTGAGCATTAGTTCTTTTGGCAACTAAAACTGATTTTACACATGGACAATTCTCCAAAGCATCATCAATAATCCCTTTCAAATCTATAGTTTTATTTCCACGGAAACCACCATCTGAAGTGATAACCATTTTACATTGGCTATCATTAATTCGTGATGATACTGCAGATGCTGAAAAACCAGCAAAAACAACAGAATGAATAGCACCAATTCTAGCACATGCCAAAACGGCTACAGCCAATTCTGGAATCATTGGTAAATAAATACAAACACGATCTCCTTTTGTTATACCTTGATCTCTTAAAACATTGGCCATTTTAGAAACACGATCATACAACTCATTATAACTAATGTGTAATGCTTGTTCATTTGGATCGTTTGGTTCAAAAATAATTGCGGTTTTTTCTCCTTTTTTAGCTAAATGTCTGTCTATACAATTCTTTGTAATATTTACTTTAGCATCAACAAACCATTTAACTTCGGCTTCAGCCATATTAAAATCAACAACTTTATCCCAATATTGGTACCAAGTAAAATTTTCTTCAGCAATTTTACCCCAAAACTTTCTTGGTTCTCGTATCGATTTATTATAATGTTTAAAGTATTGTTCTAAACTATCAATTTTAAAATAACTCATCTTTTTTAATTTTTTATAAAAGTATTAAATCTGTTCGGTTTTCAAAACTAATAAATTATAAAATGTTCCAAAAAAATAATAAAAAATAGAACTTATTCAAAATTTAATGCTTTTTTATTAAACATTTTAGACATAAACAAAAAAAGGACACAATAGAATACTAAAATGTCCTTTATCAACAATATTTAACAACAATTTTATCTTCTTATTGAATCAAAAAAATTATTTATAGAAACTAGGGATTACTTCACTTAACTTACAGCTCGTACGAAGTTAAGTGAATGTAATATGCATAAATATCTTCAATTGTCTAATAAGTGCTTACTAATTCAAAATATTCAAACCTATTTGATATTATGCAAATCCCAGCACACCCTCATGTGTGGTAATTCCTATTTTATTTAACTATCCTATTTTTTTCATGGCAGTCATAGATTCCCTCAACCATTCTCCAACTTCTTCAATTGGATGTTGACGAATACTTTTATTAACTGCAATTAACACTGCATTGTCTACACCATTTGTAGTAGAAAAAGACTTACCAATAATGTTAGTTTCAACCGTTTTCATGAACTCAGTCAATAATGGTTTACAAGCATGGTCAAACAAATAACAACCGTATTCTGCAGTATCCGAAATGATTCTATTCATTTCATATAATTTTTTTCTTGCTACTGTATTGGCAATCAAAGGTAATTCGTGCAATGACTCATAATATGCAGATTCTTCAATAATTCCAGATTCAGTCATTGTCTCAAATGCCAATTCTACACCCGCTTTTACCATTGCAATCATTAATACTCCATTATCAAAGTATTCTTGTTCTGAAATTGCAGCTTCGGTTGGAGCTGTTTTTTCAAAATTGGTTTCCGCTGTTGCAGCTCTCCAAGTCAATAAGTTGATATCATCATTTGCCCAGTCAATCATCATGTTTTTAGAAAATTCACCCGAAATAATATCATCCATGTGTTTTTGAAACAATGGACGCATGATGTCTTTTAATTCATCTGCCAATTCATACGCTTCAATTTTTGCAGGATTAGAAAGACGATCCATCATATTAGTGATACCACCGTGTTTCAAAGCCTCAGTAATAGTTTCCCAACCGTATTGAATTAATTTTGAAGCATATCCTGGTTCGATTCCTTTTTCGACCATCTTATCAAAACATAAAATAGATCCCGTTTGCAACATTCCACAAAGAATGGTTTGTTCCCCCATTAAATCTGATTTTACTTCAGCAACAAATGAAGATTTTAAAACTCCTGCTTTATGACCTCCCGTAGCTACTGCATATGCTTTTGCTTGCTCTAATCCTTCTCCGTTTGGGTCATTTTCTGGGTGAACTGCGATAAGAGTTGGTACTCCAAAACCTCTTTTGTATTCTTCACGTACTTCAGAACCTGGACATTTAGGCGCACACATAATAACAGTTAAGTCTTTACGAATTTGCATCCCTTCTTCTACAATATTAAATCCATGAGAATAAGCCAAAGTAGCACCTTGTTTCATTAATGGCATAATAGCTGTGACCACAGCAGTATGCTGCTTATCTGGTGTAAGATTACAAACCAAATCAGCTGTTGGGATTAATTCATCATAAGTCCCCACTTTGAAACCATTATCTGAAGCATTTTTGAAAGAAGCTCTTTTTTCTGTAATTGCATCAGCACGCAATGCATAAGAAATATCTAATCCTGAATCCCTCATGTTCAAACCTTGGTTTAAACCTTGTGCTCCACAACCAACAATAACTACTTTTTTCCCTGCTAATGCTTCTATTCCTTTAGAGAATTCAGCTTGATCCATGAATTCGCAAACTCCTAATTGTTGTAATTGTAATCTAAGTGGTAATGAATTGAAATAATTTGCCATTTTTTTTAATATTTAATGAATGTAAAATTTTATTAATTAATTTAAAAACTGAAAACTACTGTCTTTTAAGAAAGTGCTTCCAATAAAGTTGAGATTTCCATTTTTTCTTTTGAAACTGATATTCTTCCTGATCGTACAAATTGCATGATTCCAAAAGGTTTTAATTTTGCATATAAATCTTCAATTTCAGAGCGTTTACCTGATTTTGAAATCACAAAAAACTCTCTAGAAACTGTAACAATTTCTGATTTACTATCTTTAATGATGTTCTGTATTTGTCTTTCATCAAAAAGCAAACTAGATTCTATTTTGAAAATTGCACTTTCCAAAAAGATGGTTTCTTCATCAATATGATAAAATGCTTTTATAACTTCAATTTGTTTTTCTATTTGACCTACAATGTTATGTACCCACTTTTCGGTTGTATTTACGACAATTACAAATCTGGAAACATTTTCGATTTCAGACTCGGAAACATTTAGACTCAATATATTAATGTGGCGTTTCAAGAATATTCCTGATATTCTATTTAGCAAGCCAACATTATTTTCTGAATAAACAGAAATGGTGAACATTTTATTTTCCATTTTTTTTTGTTTAAAGTTTTTTCTGTTTAAAGTTTAAAATCGTTTAATGAATTTAATTTTCATTTTCAAACCACTTTAAACCTTAAACTTTAAACTAATTTAAGATAATCGAATATCTGAAACCGAAGCTCCTGTTGGTATCATCGGAAATACATTATTCTCTTTTTCTACCATTACTTCTAAAAAGTAAGAATCTTTAGAGGCCATCATTTCGGCAACAGCAGCATCTAGATCTTCTCTCTTTGTTACTTTTTTTGATTTAATGTAATATCCTTCAGCAATTGCTATAAAATTGGGATTTATCATTTCGGTAGAAGCGTATCGCTTGTCAAAGAATAATTGTTGCCATTGTCGAACCATTCCTAAAAATTCATTGTTCAAAACCACAATTTTTACAGGAACTTTGGTTTGAAAAATGGTTCCCAATTCCTGAATTGTCATTTGAAAACCACCATCACCAATAATGGCAACTACTTCTCGATCAGGCCTACCCATTTTGGCACCAATTGCTGCTGGTAAAGCAAAACCCATAGTTCCCAAACCTCCAGAAGTAATGTTACTTTTGGATGAATTAAATTTCGAATACCTACATGTAAACATTTGATGTTGACCCACATCCGAAACCATGATTGCATCACCATTTGAATGTTTATTGATCATTTCAATAGTTTCACCCATTGATATTCCGCGATTATTTGTCGGAGTTAACTCTTCATTGATAACAGCTTCTAATTCAATTTTGTATTTCTCTTTGAATTCATTGTGCCAAGCCTCGTGAGTTTTACTTTCAACAAGTGGAATCAAAGCTGTTAATGCTTCTTTAACATCGGCCAAAACAGCTACTGTAGTTTTAACATTTTTATCTATTTCGGCAGGATCAATTTCAAAGTGAATTACTTTGGCTTGTTTGGCATAAGTAGCTAAATTACCCGTAACACGATCGTCAAAACGCATTCCTAACGCAATCAATACATCGCACTCATTTGTCAAAACATTAGGTCCATAATTCCCGTGCATACCTAACATACCAACGTTTAAAGGATGTTCTGTTGGTAAAGCCGAAAGACCCAATATAGTCCAAGCAGCTGGAATTCCAGATTTTTCTATCAATGCTTTTAATTGTTCTTCGGCTTCACCAAGAATAATTCCCTGACCAAAAACGATATATGGTTTTTTTGCATTATTAATCAAATCAGCCGCTTCTGCAACTTTTTCAAGATTTAAAGTTGGCTTAGGTGTATAACTTCTAATGCTGGTACATTTTTCGTAACTAAAATCCATTTCATCAAATTGAGCATTTTTGGTGATATCAATCAATACCGGTCCTGGACGTCCTGATTTTGCAATAAAAAAAGCTTTTGCAATAATTGCAGGTATTTCATGAGCCTCAGTTACTTGATAATTCCATTTGGTTACTGGAGTTGAAATTCCAATAATATCGGTTTCTTGAAAAGCATCCGATCCTAATAAATGTTTACCAACTTGACCTGTTATACAAACCATTGGAGTAGAATCTATTTGAGCGTCTGCAATTCCTGTGACTAAATTGGTTGCCCCTGGTCCTGAAGTAGCAATTGCCACACCTACTTTTCCTGTAGCTCTTGCATACCCTTGTGCTGCATGTGTTGCACCTTGTTCGTGACGTACTAATACGTGATGCAATTGATCTTGAAATTTATATAATTCATCGTAAACCGGCATAATAGCACCACCTGGATATCCATAAACTATGTCTACCCCTTCGGCTAATAAGCATCTGATAACGGCTTCTGCTCCTGATATTCTATTATTTTTCATTTTTTATATTTTTAGCATTTGCAAATTTCTATTTTGCCATAGCTTTTGTACCTTATTTATCTGTAACACATCCTGTTGAAGCGCTTGAAACGGATCTTGCATATTTTAAAAGAACCCCTTTAGATGCCTTTAATACAGGTTGAACCCAATTGGCTTTTCTTTTAGCAAATTCTTCATCACTAATTTTCAAATTGATGGTATTCTTAACAGCATCAATAGTAATTAAGTCTCCATCTTCAACCAATGCTATTCCACCACCGTCGTAGGCTTCTGGTGTAACATGACCAACCACAAATCCATGTGAACCTCCAGAGAAACGACCATCTGTAATTAAGGCTACACTACTTCCTAAACCTGCCCCCATAATGGCAGAAGTTGGTTTTAACATTTCTGGCATTCCTGGACCGCCCTTTGGACCACAATAACGAATAACCACAACATCCCCAGGCTTAACTAAACCACTTTGAATTCCAGGAATAACCGTAAATTCACTTTCAAAAACTACTGCAGTACCTTCAAAATACTCTCCTTCTTTTCCACTTATTTTAGCCACACACCCTTCTGAGGCTAAGTTTCCGTATAAAATCTGAATATTTCCAGTCGATTTTAGTGCTTTTTGAATTTCATGGATTACTTCTTGTCCTTCTTTTAAATCAGGAACCGTTTCTAAATTCTCCGCTACAGTTTTCCCAGTTACAGTCAAACAATCTCCATGAATAAATCCTTCTTTTAATAAATATTTCATAACAGCTGGAACACCTCCAACAGCATGCAAATCTTCCATCATGTATTTACCACTTGGTTTTAAGTCAGCCAATACTGGTGTTTTGTCACTAATAGCTTGAAAATCTGCTAAAGTTATTTCGATATCTACCGAGTGAGCCATAGCAATTAAATGCATTACTGCATTTGTTGAACCTCCCAAAACTGCAACGATTGTAATTGCATTTTCAAAAGCTTCACGAGTCATTATGTCTCTTGGTTTAATATCTTTTTCCAATAATATTCTGATTGCTTTTCCAGCATCAACACATTCTTGTTTTTTATCTTCACTTAAAGCAGGATTTGAAGAACTGTATGGCAAACTCATTCCTAAAGCTTCAATAGCCGATGCCATAGTATTAGCTGTATACATTCCACCACACGCACCAGGACCTGGACAAGAGTTTTTGATAACTCCTTTAAAATCTTCGTCAGAAATAGTTTTTTGAAATTTTTTACCTAGTGCTTCAAAAGCAGATACAATATTCAAGTGTTCTCCTTTCCATCTACCAGAATTAATGGTTCCTCCATACACCATTAATGCTGGACGATTTACTCTACCCATAGCAATCAATGCTCCTGGCATATTCTTATCACAACCCGGAACAGCAATTAACCCATCGTACCATTGTGCTCCCATTACTGTTTCAATAGAATCAGCAATCACATCTCTAGAAACAAGGGAAAAACGCATTCCTTCGGTACCATTTGAAATACCATCACTAACACCAATCGTATTAAATATCAAACCAACAAGATCAGCATCCCAGACCCCTTTTTTGACATCTTTGGCAAGTTCATTTAAGTGCATATTACAAGTATTCCCTTCATACCCCATACTCACTATTCCAATTTGCGCTTTATTAAGATCCTCCTCTGTCAAACCAATCCCGTACAACATTGCTTGAGCAGCTGGTTGTGTGATATCTTGTGTAATTGTCTTGCTGTATTTATTTAATTCCATTGTATTTTATTTTGTGTATTTTATTATTTTTCTAAAAAAAAACCTCCCAAATTATGGGAGGTTTTAAATATGTTTTCACTTATATCTATACCAATCCCTTTTCATATGTGATAATCACAATGACACTTACGACAAAAAGGATATTGATAATATGTTTCATTTTTCTTGTTTTTAACTCTGCAAAAGTATAAAAAACAAATCCAATAAAAAAACATTTTATCAACAATCCAAATGTTTTTAGTGATATAATGCAATATTTTATGATTTTTATTATCTAAACAATAGTTGATTGTCCAATTTGAACATTATCGTTTTTAAAATACAAATCATCTTTACTTAATATGACGTTCGAAATAAAATCCCCTACATCATTTGTTCCAAAACGTGAACCAGGGTTCAAATCTATCGTAACTACTTTATATTCTATTGCTTTCTCAACAGCTTCATATACTTTCTTTGCTTCTTTATCCAAACCGAAATGTTCTAACAATAGAGCTGCCGATAAAATTGAAGCGATTGGATTGGCTATATTCTTACCTTTCGCCTGTGGATATGATCCATGGATAGGTTCAAAAAGCGCATTATTTTCTCCAATAGAAGCCGAAGCCATTAAACCGATAGATCCCATAATTGCACAAGCTTCATCTGACAAAATATCACCAAATAAATTTTCAGTCAAAATAACATCATACTGTTTAGGGTCCGTGATTATTTGCATTGCAACATTATCAATATATTGACATTCTAATGTTACATCTGGGTATTGAAGAGCAATTTTTTTAACAATTTTTCTCCACAATCTAGAAGTCTCCAATACATTGGCTTTATCCACCAATGTCACTTTTTTTCTTCGCGTTTGCGCTGCCTTAAATGCCTGATGTGTAATTCTATTTATTTCATTTTCAGAATACTCACATACATCTGAAGCAAAAGTCCCTTCTTCATTTATTATTTTTTCGCCATAATAAGAACCGCCTGTAAGTTCTCTATAAATTACAAAATCTACATTTTCGATAACCTCTTTTTTGATAGGAGACGCATCCAAAAGATTTTTGAAAGGTTTTATAGGGCGAATATTAGCATAAAGACCTAATTCTTTTCTAAGTTTTAACAATCCTTGTTCTGGACGGATTTTAGCTTCTGGATTATTATCGTATTTTGGATTTCCAATAGCACCAAACAATACGGCATCAGTATTCAAACAAAGATTTAAAGTTTGCTCGGGTAATGGATTTCTTGTTTTTTCAATTGCAGTTGCACCGATTAGAGCATCTTCAAAAATAAATTCATGATCATAAGCAACACTAATAGCATACAACGCTTTTTTTGCTTGTAAGATAACCTCCGGTCCAATTCCATCCCCTGCAAGTACAGCTATTTTTAAGTTCATAATTATATATTTTAAAGAATTAAAACTAATGCAATTTAGTTCATATTAATTTTACTGGCTTCAATAATTTGATGAATATCAGTATCTAAAACTTCTTTTTTGATATCTGCGAATTTTAAAAATTCAACATAAACAATATCCAATTGTACTTTAGTAAGTTCATAACCTACTTTTTTGGCTCTATATGCCAAAGCCGCTCTTCCACTTCTAGCGGTAAGGATTATAGATGATTCATTTACCCCAACATCCAAAGGATCCATGATTTCGTAAGTAGCTCTATTTTTAATTACTCCATCTTGATGAATTCCAGAACTATGCGCAAATGCATTAGCCCCAACAATTGCTTTATTGGGCTGAACGAACATTCCCATACTTTCAGATACCAATCGACTCATTTCGTTCAATTGTTTAGTATTGATGTCCGTATATAAATTCAAATAAGGGTGTTGCTTAAAAACCATAACTACTTCTTCAAGTGCTGTATTTCCGGCTCTTTCTCCAATTCCATTTATTGTACATTCAATTTGTCTTGCGCCATTTATAGCTCCAGCAATAGAATTAGCAGTAGCCATACCTAAGTCATTGTGACAATGACATGAAATAATAACATTTTCAATTCCTTTTACGTTCTCTTTAAGGTATTTTATTTTAGCACCATATTCTTCTGGTAAGCAGTAACCCGTGGTGTCAGGAATATTAAGAACAGTTGCCCCCGATTTAATAACTTCTTCACAAACTTTGGCCAAAAAAGCATTTTCGGTTCTTCCAGCATCTTCTGCATAAAACTCAACATCCTCTACATATTTCTTTGCATGAGCAACAGCATGTTTGGCTCTTGCAATGACATCTTCACGCGTAGTCTGCAATTTGTGTATAATATGGGAATCAGAAGTTCCAATTCCAGTATGAATTCTAGGTTTAACAGCGTGTTTCAAAGCGGCTGCAGCAACATCTATATCATTTTCTACAGCTCTTGTAAGACCACAAACAGTAGCATTTTTAACAATTTTACATATCTCTGAAACAGATAAAAAATCACCTGGACTAGAAACAGGGAAACCAGCTTCAATAATATCTACACCCATCTCATCTAGTCGATTGGCAATAACTAGTTTTTGATTGGTGTCTAACTTACATCCTGGGACCTGTTCTCCGTCTCTTAATGTGGTGTCAAAAATTTGGACTTTCTCTCTATTCATTTTAATATATTTAATGTAATTTCACATCTTAAAACAAAAATAGTTTTCATTTACTTAAAACTAAACCTCTTTTGAGTAAATATACTACTTATAAAGCAAAAAATACCAACTTAACAATCTGTATATCAGAATATTAAATACTTTTATAATACAATGGCTAACCATCAAAAAGATTTTTTATTTGTTCTAATAAAATCCCTTTCCAAATCTGAAAAAAGACAATTTAAGATATTTGCAAGTCGACTGGAAACCAGTTCAAATACTAAGTTTATCGAATTGTTTAATATTTTAGACAAATCAGAAGTGTATGATGAAAAATTGATATTAAAGAATGGGTTGATTAAGAAAGTGCAATTATCAAATCTAAAATCATACTTATACAAACAAATTCTAGTTAGTATTCGATTGAACATTCCAAGTCAAAACA
The DNA here is from genome assembly GCF_026810365.1 of Flavobacterium praedii. Lineage (NCBI taxonomy): Bacteria > Pseudomonadati > Bacteroidota > Flavobacteriia > Flavobacteriales > Flavobacteriaceae > Flavobacterium > Flavobacterium praedii. Next base: position 928,195 of record NZ_CP113948.1, on the reverse strand, counting down.
TTCGATACCAACTAAGAGAACAAATCGACTTTGCCGCAATTCTATATAACAAAGGATTATACAAGCAAAGTTTAAAAATATTGGATAAAACCAAACAACAAGCCATTGAAAATGATGAAAAATACATGGCTTTTGAAATTGTTGAATTTGAAAAACTGATCGAGTCACAATACATCACCAGAAGTATCCAAGGAAGAGCTGATGAATTGGTAATTCAAGCCAAAGAATTAAATTATCGCAATACTATTTCTAGTAAATTATCTAATTTATCACTGCAATTGTATGGTATAATGCTAAAAACCGGATTTGTAAAAAGCGATGAAGAATACAAATACATTGATGATTATTTCAATAAACATATTGCCCATTTGGATCAATCTAAATTTGAATTTAGAGAAAAATATTGGTTTTATAATGCTAATTTATGGAGAAGTTTTTTGGTACAAGACTTTCTTTCCTGCTATAAATATGCCTATAAATGGGTAACTTTATTTTATGACAATAAAAATATGATTTTTCTAAATCCAGTTTTCTTTCTAAAAGGAAATCATTATTTATTAGAGTCTTTATTTATGCTGAAATACAAATCAAATTTTAAAAAATATTTAGAATTATTAGAAGAAACCATCAATGATCCTCGTTTTCCTGTAAATGACAACATTGCTTCCTTGTCTTTTCTATATTTATACAACAATAAGTTAAATTATCACATACTCGAAGGTACATTTGCCGAAAGCGAATATTTGGTTCCTGTTATATTAAACAAAATGAAAATTCACAGTGAGCACTTGGATGAACATCACGAAATGATGTTCTATTATAAAATTGCCTGTATCTATTTTGGAAATGAAAAATACCAAGAATGCATTGTTTATTTAGAAAAAATAATCAACAATAAAAATCTAACCATGCGTGAGGATTTAATGTGTTTTGCTAGACTATTATGCTTAATTGCACATTACGAGGTTGGAAACGATTACAACCTTGAAAATCAGCTTAAAAATACCTATAAATTTTTAATTAAGATGAATGATTTACATGAAGTACAAAAAGAAATCATTCGTTTCTTAAAGAATTTGAGTACTTTATATCCAAGTGATATCAAAAAAGAATTTATAAAAGCAAGAGAACGTTTTATCGAATTAGAAAAAAACACATACGAAAAGAGAGCATTCCTATATCTTGATATTATTGCTTGGTTGGAGAGTAAAATTGAAAACAGAAAAATAAGTGAAATAATCAGAGAGAAAGCTTTACTGAATAATAGATAATAAACTAACTTTTTATTTTAATCCAGATTTCTCTTTAAAAACCCACTATATCCGTATACTTACTCAATACCAAGACCTAGACTGTTTTTATTAAATAGTATTCCTTAATAACGAAGAATACTTCAGAATCTGGGATTAAAACAAATAAAAAAGGCTACCTGAACAAGTCAAGTAGCCTTTGATAACTAACTAACAAACTATTTTTAATTTTTAATTATTTTCAATGTAAAATTTGAACCATTTTCATCTTTTGCAGTAACAAAATAGATCCCTTTTACTAGTTCAGTAATATCAATAGCAGTATTTGATTCTATTGTCTTTGTAAGTTGTTTTACAATTCTGCCATTCAAATCATAAATGAAAAGATTTGAAACTACACCATTTATTTTAAATGAATCTATTACTGGATTTGGATATAAAGTGATTTTATTAGAACTAGCTTTAAAATCATTTGCTGACAAACTTACTTGTTTTAAATAAGTCGTTGTATTTGTAGGATCCCATTCGTACCAAACTTCTTTAGAAACATTAACAACATCTGCTGTTTTTGTTACCCCCAATGTTCCAGTAGAATTTCCGTCTCTAAACAACAAATTAATTGTAGAAACACCAGAAAAAGTATATTTAAACCATCCAGGATTTGCTCCATCTGCTGTCATTGCAACTGGAGCACTCCAATTTGCATCGATAATACTTCCTGCTGGAGTAGCTCCCCAAAAGTGAACTTTTGGCGATGGCCAATTTGGTGTAGAAGTTGGTGGTTTAAAATAAACTGAGAAAGTAGAAGTAGCAACAAATGTATACGTTTGTGAAGCTACTCCAGAGAACAATCCAGCAACATCTTTTGCAATAGCTTTAATAGTAGTATTTGTTGACACACTAATTGGTGCTGAATAAACTGAAGAATTTACAGTTGGAGTTGTTCCATCTGTTGTATAATAAATAACAGAACCTGCTTTATCATCAGTAGCCGCAATTGTAACTGATTGAGTTGTTCCTGCTACAAACGAACCTCCTACCGGAGAAATGGCTACTGTTGGAGCTACATTTATCGCAACTTTTGACCAAACTTTATATCCAGTTCCAGAAGCATTCTCAATCCAACCTGTACCAGTTGGTAATGTTGTTGTATTTCCTAGTCTAACTGCTACTTTACCATCAATTATTGCTAAATATTCTGATGTTGTTGCTGTTTGAATACTTACAGTACTTAAAGCATTTATTGCATTTGCTTTTCTAACCGCCATTAAAGCATTTATATCGTTTTCATGAGAAACGTACGTTCTTGTTACACCGTCTTTGCTATAAGTTCCTCCATAATAATGCGAAAAAAACACACATGGAATACCTGGATGCGTCATAATATAAGCATATCCTTTCATTACATTGGCATCAGCAATCCATTCTGTTTTGACGAAAGTATCATGATTATCAATAAATGTTACTGCTAGGTCTCCGTATCCCGTTTGACTAGATAAACCAGGAGTTCCAGCAAGTTTAGAATAATTCCCCAAAAGTGCACTACTCAAGTTATAATACAAAGGAAAATCAAAAGCTGTTGATTTTTTACTGGTTCCATCAACCCAATTTTTCACATTGGTTACATTTCCATCCCAATACTCACCTACAGAACCATGTGGTGCAGAATCAGTAGTGTAAGTTCCAACATAACTTGCTGAAAATCCTTTTACCATATCCCATCTCCAACTATCAAAACCTAAAGTTTTTAGTCTAGTTAAATATTCTTTTACTCCATTTTGAACTTGAATATCACGGTGATCTAAATCTCTTGCTCCATTAAAATCATCTCCTGTATCAGCAGTTCCGCAAGGTCGAACTCCAGTAATCACACCTGAATTGGCTTCATCGGTGCTTGTTATTGATTTACAATCCCATGTTGGATTTGTAAAGTCTGTCCAATTTGTTGTTCCCCCTCTATGATTCACAACAACATCTGCCATTGCATGAATTTTAGGGCTACTTGAATTTAAATTGGTTAATAAAGTTGTTAATTGACTTTCTGTACCATATACAGTTTGTGAAAAATTAAACAATTCTGTTGGAATATACCCCACTCCTCCTGAAGATTTACTTGGAGGCGGCATCCATAAAACTGTAATACCTGCTGCAGCATAACTACTTGCTCTAGCATTTAGAAAATTATATAGTCCACCTTCAGCGGTTACTGATGCTTGATTATGAACATCCCAACTGAATGCTTGCATCATAATATCATCTTTGAAAGTTTGAGCATTTGCTCCAAGACCTGAAAACATAATCAAGCACATCAAAAGTGCCTTTCTAATAAGTAATCTTTTATTCATAATTTGGGGTTGTTAATTATCGATGTAATAATTTAAGAAATTAGTAAATACAATTAAAATAAGTTAAAATTTAATCAAAAATCAATTTAAACAAACTTTAATTAATCATTCTTAAATTTAGTCCTCTAAATTATACATTTTAAAACAATAAAATCATCCACAAACAATTCACTTGGTTACGACAACGTAATAGTATGAATAACTTTTCCTGTTTTAACATTTATCCAGAAAGAAAAACCATAAAAAATTACAAGAAAAAAATTATAGAATTCAAAATTGAATCATAAAAAAAGTGATCCATTTGATCGCTTTAAACTGAAACAACAAGTCATTCTAACTTTTTTATATTAAAAAATTAATCGTCGTTTTCTTCATTTTTATTCTTTAATTCCTTGTTAATATAACTCCTAACTTTACCTTCATCATATTCTCCCCCTTCTTCACTACCGTTTTTATGGCATTTTACACAATTAGTAAAATTAGTTATTCCTTCTTCTAAATGTTCCTCACGAATAGAAGTAACAGAATGCTCATGACATCCAAAACAAGTGTATTCCTTTAAATTATTGGTTGTATGGCATACTTTACAATCTGTATTGTGATTTTCATCAAGTTGAAATGACAAGTTATGGTTAAAAGTCGATGGTTTCCATTTATTAAATCCATGGCAAGAAGTACAATTATCAGTAATCTTACTATGAAAATCATCATTTGGAATCTTATGACAGGAAATACATTTGTCTTTTGATGTTTTTTCAATCAATTCATGATTAAACCCAATTTTAGATTTCCAACCAATAGTTGAATGACAACCTACACAAGAATTGGAAACACGATTATGAAGTTCATTTTTGGGTTGAGAATGACAACTTACACATTTATTTCTATAAATTTCAGGCAACAACGAATGTTCAAATTTAATAGAAGATCTTATCATTTTTAAACCTTTATGATCTGAATGACAAGATATACAAGATTGATTTTCAATATTTTTATGGAACAAAATTTTATCATTATCCTTAATGAACTTTCCATTTTTATCTTTTTTCAAACCAATTTCCGAAGGTTTATGGCAAGAAATACACTTTTCATTTGGTGTACCCGAAAACACTTTATGACAGGCAAAACAATTATTTTCTAAATCTGAGTGAGCTTGATATAAATTGCCAGGCGACAACAATTCATGAGGAAACTTAATTGTAAATATGATAACAATCAATGTGATAATTATAAAAATAATTTTATTTTTCATCAGTTAAAAAGAATTACAGAAACGATGTGTATCAAGGATAACAACCCCAAGAAATAAGTAATCGGCAAATGTATTTTTCTCCATTTTTTCATGCTTTCTACTGCTGTTGCATCCCAAAAAATGGCTTTAGAAATTTCATCTTCTGACATTCCTGAATTTTCAAATGAGGATTTCCTAACCTTCATTGTTTTATTGGCTTGAGCCAAAAGATATTTACCAACTAATCCACTAGAGACATTAATCAACAACATTAATATTGCCAACCATGGCAAAATAGAATGAATATGAATACCTGCATGAACCAAAATCATTACTGATCCTGAAATAGCCAGATATTCATGCAAATCCAACAAAGCTTTTGGTGAACTAAATTGTATCATTTTTCTTTTTTTTAATGAATACAAGAAAGAAACCAAAATTGTAAAAGTACCTAAATACCCCAAATGTCTACCTATAAAAACAATATCAAAATAGTGAAGAATAATATCAATTAGTATTGCACTAAAAATCATTGCTGAAAACCAAGTTATAAAAGGCACTATATCTTTTAAAATGACACTATTTTTCATAATTTATTTTATAAACAAAAAACCCAAAATCGAAATCTTTATTACTAATATCTAATTTTGAGTCTTTTACAATATTTTATATTTTAAATTAATCGTTATCTTCTTTACCTTCTTCGATAGCTGTACTTTTTTCAGTCCCTACGCTATTTAATGTAGAAGCATTAGCTCTAATTTCGGTATGACGAATTTCTCCCCCTGAAGTCCCTACTTTTTGCGCCAAAAACAATCCAGCTGTAGCAATACCAAGTATTAAAAAAGACAGTAATTTTGCTTTTGCATTATTCTTAAAATTCAAATACAAACCAACGAGGGATAAACCTGCTAACACATAAAGAAGGATAGCTAATTTTTCGGCTAATTCTTCGTGTTCATGTATAATTTGCTTACCAATATTTGGCATATCTTCAACCAATTCCTCTGCTCCTTCACCTGTTCCCATGCTAAATGCTCCAAAAATAGCAGCAACTATAAACAATACATAAGAAGTATTTAGTAAGGTTTTATTTTTTAAAAGCAAACCAATAATTAAAATACCAAATCCGAAAATGGTTCCAATTATAGGAAAATGGTTCACTACCATGTGTAAATGTGCGTCGTTCATAATATTAAAATTTTAAAGTTTATTTTTAATTAAAAGTACAATTGTTATTTGCATTTCGTGTTACATTATTCACACCTAATCTACCCAGCTAGAGAGACTCCAATTAAGGTTCCAATTCCATAGGTGATTGCTGCAGCAGCCAGTCCAAATGCCACCTGTCTAAAGCCTGAAAACATAATGCTTTTACCCGTTAATAATGTAATGGCTGCTCCTATTCCAAAAAGACCGATAACACTACTACCAATACTCAAAAAAATGGCATTTTTCCCATCCAAAATCATAAATGGATAAAGAGGAATAATAGCACCAATAGCAAATAATATAAAAGATGCAATCGCTGCTTCCCAAGCAGAACCGCCCAATTCTTCTTTGTCAATTCCTAATTCCTCTGTTATAATTGCATCTATGGCTGTTTGAGGATTTTCGAATGCTTTATCGGCTAGTTTTTGAGCTTCCAAAACATTCATTCCCTTTGCTTGATACAGTAATACTAGTTCTTTTTTTTCTTCTTCGGGAGAAGCTTCGAGTTCTTCGGTTTCCAGTTCTATCTGACGTTGGTTCAATTCTCTTGAACTTTGCACAGACAACCATTCTCCCAAAGCCATTGAAATGGCACCAGCGAGTAACCCTGCAATTCCGGTTAACAAAATCGTATCATTTGAAACTGCTGCACCAGCTACACCCATCACCAAACTCATATTGGATACCAATCCATCATTGGAACCCAAAACCGCTGCTCTCAAGGCATTTCCACCAACGGATTTATGCCTACTTTCAAATTTGGACAACAAACCTCCAGAAACATTCAAAGCCGAATTATTGTTTACCGCTTCAATAATATTAAGGTGATTGTGTTCAAAACCAGTTGGTTTTTCCCCTTTCTCTATTTTATTTTTTAAAGTATTGATTGCAAATTGCTTTTCAATATTTGATAAGCTGCTTATAATTGAACTATATCCAAATAGTTTACCCAATTTTAATTGAAATTTTGCTTTGGAAGACGGCAATGGCATTTTGTATTTTGAGTCTAGTGTCAAAACTTTATTCAACATATGTATAGCATGCCCTTTTTCGATGGAAGCTAAACTTTGCAATACTTTGGTTAAATTTTCATCTTCCTGAATGGCTGCAATACTTTCATATAGGAAAGCAGTATCGACTTCAACTTGTAATTGCTCTTTGAGTTTCTTTAAATCCATAATTTATAAATTAAAACAGAACAATCAACTAATTTTCTGTTGAAGTAAAGGTACTTAAACTATAATTGCTATTAAAAAAGAAACGATTAAAATTCGCTTAATACTCTTATATGTATTAAATAATTTTGTAGTAAAAAAAATTAAAATATAAAATAGACGTGAGTGCCTCTATTTAAATCGCTTTCAATTTTAAACTCAATGTCAAGCAATTTTGTAATACGTTCTACAATAGAAAGTCCCAAGCCCGAACCTTTAATTTCCGGATGAAATGTAGGATTTGATCTGTAAAACGGATTTAGAATTTTATCTATATCCTCTGAAGCAATTCCAATTCCATTATCTGATATAGAACAAATGGTTTTGGAACCATTTTTTTTAAGATTAATCGAAATTTTACCATTTTGATTGGAATATTTTATGGCATTAGAAATCACATTACTTATAATAGTACTAACTAAATAATTATCGGATTTAATAAAATAATCTTTTGTAAAATCATGGAAAACCTCGATTTTTTTATCATTAATTTTACTAGAGTATAAAGTAAGTACATCTAGAATTATGGCATTCAAATATATTTTTTCTATTCTCAAGGTTTGTTTATGATTTTCGAATCGAGCCAACAAAAGCAATTGATCTACTAGATTATTCAACCTATTAACTTCTGAAATACTGAAGTTAATTTTATCTTCATATTCGGATTGACTCCTTGTTTTTCGCACTAAAACTTCGAGTGTACCTTTTAAAACAGTCAATGGAGTCCTCAACTCATGAGAAGCATCTGAAGTAAATTGTTTTTCTCTTTCGACAGCATTTTCTATACGATCTAATAAATTATTAATTGTTTTCGAAAGTACATATAATTCATCTTTATTTTGAGGCAATATAATTCTACCTTTAAGATTATCAGTTGTTATTCTTCGAGAAGTTTCTGTTATTAGCGTTACTGGTTTTATACTTCTTCCTGCTATCAATCTTGCTATAAAAAACAACAGCAGTAAGATTAAAGGAAAAGCAATAAAAAGTGTATTTCTAAGATTAGACAATATTAATATTGCTTCATCCAAGGACATTGCAACAAAAAGGTAACCTACTTTTTTATCTTTATCAAAAAGAGGGATTTGAATTTGACGTATTGGTTGTTTGTTCAAATAGGAATCTACAAATAGATTGTCCTTATCATCTTTATGCAATTGAAGTTGCATTTTTTTTAGATTAGGAGACTTATCTATTAATTTATTGTTATTATCTAAAAATTGCACAAAAACAGGATTAACATTCACCCTATTGTTGTCACTTTCTCTCCATTCGTCAACCTGAATCAGATAAGCATTATTGCTATCAATTTCAATCTGTTTCAAATATTCATCAGATTCTTCTAAAATATCATCATTAATATGTTTATTGATACTATATAAAGTAATGGCATAAATAGTAAAAAACACTACCGATATCAATAGTGCAGTACTTAGAATATAATTAAAAGCAATTCTGTTTTTGTATGAAAATGAAAACATTAATTTAATTTATATCGTTTGCAATATACCCAACACCACGAATAGTTTTTATTAGATCTTCATCTTTGTTCAAATTGAGTTTTTTTCGAATAGCATTCATAAAAACATCTATTACTCCTGTATCATATTCAAAATGAATATCCCAAACATCGGTTATAATTTCATTTCTTGTACAAACTTTACCTTTGTTTTTTATCAAATAATGAAGTAACTCATATTCTCTTTGTGTTAGCGAAACTTCTTTATCATTAGCTATTACTTGATGTTTGGACGGAATTATTTTAATATTACCTAGCGAAAGTACATTATTATGATTATCATTTCTAAAATGAATTTTAATTCGCTCCACCAATTCGTCAAAGCTAAACGGTTTTTTGATATAATCATTGGCTCCAGCCTTTAAACCTTCAATAGTTTCCTGAATAGTATCTTTGGCTGTTAAAAATAAAATGGGGGTTTTCGAATCTTCTTTTCTAATTTCTTTACAAACATCGATTCCAAGCATTTGTGGCAAAATCCAATCTAGTAAAATAATATCTATTTTTTGGCTTTTTGCTGTTTCGAGTCCAGATTTACCATCATGTGCTACCAAAACTTCATAGCCTTCTTCTTCTAAACCCTGCTTTAGAAAATTAGCAATCCCTATTTCGTCTTCAACAATTAGAATCTTCATATTAAGATAATATTTTTTTTCAATAGAATATGTAATTACTACAAATTCTGCTAAGGCTTGAATCACAAATTTTAATTGTCATTTGAGATCAACATTCGGACATGCCCCATTCTTGTTTTATTGAAATACAAATTTAAAACCAATTGTACCAATATTTGCACTCAAACCATCACTCCTTACATAATGATTGAATCTAAAATCGATATTTTTCATTCCAAATGAAAATATATGGGCTTTTGTAAAAAGATCAGTGTAAGATACTCCAAAACCGTATTGATTAGCCGAAAAAGTAGACAAATCATAGTCGGAAGTATAATATTGCTCTGTTGACAAATGGGTTTGGTAAGGAGCAAAATACTTGGCTTGTGTTTGTGTATAATAACGATACATTGGATAGGCCGTGAATTTATCCGTCAGCTTTACAGGAACTTCGATATTAAAGGTATGTGCTTTTAAATCCCAATTATCTGTATAATAACGGTAGTAGGTTCTTACAATAAAATGTTCATTAATATAATAATTAAAACGGGCACCAATAGGCAATTTAAAACGATTGTCAGGAAGTCGTTCAATATCATCCGCTAGTTCATAAACTCCTGTATTCTTTGAACTTGTATAGTCATTTATATATTGAGGCTGACCAACATAATAATGGGCTTTATCTGCAAAATACGTTCTATGGTAAGGAGTAGACAGTAAACCTTGTTGTTGCAATACATCAAAAAAGATAGAGAATTGGAAATTTTTAGTCAAAACTTGAGAAAAAGCAAACGAAGCAGAATAAGAGTTTCTATTTACAGCAGTTATTGGTGCAAATTTAGATGGCAAATAACCATTTGAAACCGCGCCGTTTTGGTCATAAATAGTAAATCCATAAAGTGGATACTCTAGTTCTTTTGGATAAATTGGTCTCCACTGGTCAAGATAAACATTGGCTTTCATGCTAACTTCTGTGTTTTTTTCATTAAACAGCTTGGTAACACCACCACCAAAACCCACTGAAGTATAATCATATTCATTGGAAAAAGAAACATCTGCGTTCCAAATGAAGTTCCTGTTGTCGCTATTATGCGCATAATTAAGAGTCGCTGAAACCAATTGGTCACTTTCAGATGCACCAGATGACGCTTGCCATGGTGTTGGATTTCCTGAAGCAGAATCGTATGGGTTTATATTACTTGATGAAGCTGATGAATAGGCAGATAATCCAAGATCTACCGTTAAAACATCATCATCATTTAATGGCATTGCAACAGTTATATTAGTCGCAAAATCATTCAGTTTTTCAGAACCAATTCCACCTGAAACGGCAGAATGTGTTCCGTCCTGGTCATAATAACTGGCCATAAAATCAACTTCGGTACTTTCTAAAACTCTCTTTTTAAATACAACTGTAGAATCTTTTTCTTGACCATAAGAAATCATACTTACTAAGAAGAAAAAAAGAAATAATGTTTTTATAATTTTCATTTTGGGAAATTTATTTGGTGAAAAAACTTCATGAGCTACTAAGATTCTGAGAATCTATGTAATACCTATGACTTTCTATACTTGAGGAAATTAATTCGTTATTTTTAGAATAATTATTTTGTTGTTTTAAAGCTAAATACCAAAATACTAAAATCAAAGAATATCAGCATCTCAGGAACTTTAAAAAAAACTAATTACAACCGCAACCACCACCTGATTTTCCACCATTGGCTCCAGCCGCTGCTTCTCTATATACTTGAAAAGTAGTTTCATACCTTTCAGTTGTTTTGGCCCCTAATTTCATTTCAGGGTCATTAATATTTACTTTTTGATATTCTTTCACAGAATTACAAGACTGTAAAACAATTACGACTGCTATTAATATTACTTTTTTCATCTTGTTATTATTTGCTGTATTTCTTTATATCTATCCCTTTTGATGTGAATGTTTTTCCTTTATCATCAACAATAATGCACTCAATTCCTTTAAGTTGATTGACTAAATCCAATCCAACTTCAACCCCTAAAACAAAAATCCCTGTTGCCAAAGCATCTGCAATCTCAGTTTGTTTGGCAAAAACAGAAACACTTACCACTCCCATTGCTGGATATCCCGTTCTAGGATCAATAATGTGTGAATATCTTTTTCCATCAAAAATCACAAACTTCTCATAGCTACCTGATGTTTCTACGGCGCTATTTTCTAAAGGGAAAGTGGCGAAAATTTTGTTTTTATTCATTGGATTTACGATACCAACAGTCCAGGGATTTCCATCTGGTTGTTTACCCCAAGCAAAAATATCTCCTGAAACATTTACCAATCCTGAAGCACACCCTTTTGATAACAATAATACATGAATTTTATCCGCAATATAGCCTTGACCTATTCCGCCAAGACCCAATTTCATTCCTTGCTGTTTCAAGAAAATGGAATGTTCTTTTTTGTCTAAAATAATATTCTTATAACCAATTTTCTCAACTGATTTTTTTATTGCTTCTGGTGTTGGCATTTCTTTCATGGAACCATCAAACTTCCAAATCCTATCCATCGAAGCATACGAAATATCAAATGCACCAGATGTTATTTCCGAAATTTTAATTGCTCTTTCAACCAATTCAAATACTTCAAGAGGTACTTTTATAGGTTTAATTCCAGCATTTTGATTGACTTGTGATATCGGAGTTGTTGGAATCCAATCGGAGATTTCATTTTCAATTCTTCTTACTTCTCCAACCGCCATATTAATATAAATATTGGCTTCGACAGTATCTTTGGCTACCACTGTCATTTCAAAAGGGCTGCCCAACATCGATAGCTTGCGCTTATGAATTATCTGTGCAAAAGATGAGCATGCAACAAATAAAAAACAGATAGAAACTATTTTTTTCATTATTTTTCGAAAGAATGAATGAGCTTAATATAGTCTGGTGCTGATACGTTTTTGAAACCAGTAATACCAATAACTTTTCCTTTTTTATCCAAAAGTAAAACTAGCGGAAAACTGCCACTCTTATTGTATTTTTCAGCCAACTTATTATTACTTTCTGTCAATTCTGGTGAAAGTTGATTGGCTTTTTTCTTTGGAAAATCGGCTTTGTAAATCACCCAACTTTTATCGGCTTCAGCTTGAAATTCTGGTGATTGCCAAACCACTTTATCCAATTTTATACATGGTCCACACCAATCTGAACCTGAAAAAACCAATAATATGTTTTTATTTTCATTTTCAGCTTTTGCCTTTGCGTCTTCAAAATTGGTGTTCCAATTTTGAGAATATCCAAAAGATGTCATAAGTAATAAAAAGAAGTAGATTAAGTATTTCATATAACTAAATTTAATGTTTTGGGACTTAATTTTTTATGCATTTCATAGTTAAGAACTAACCTAACATATATTCAATTTCAATTAAAATCATGTAAATATTCATTTTTTTGAATCAAGATTAATTACAATAACAAATGATAACTTAACCTTAAAATACTAAGAAAAAACTCTCGGTACAGCTTCAGGTACTTTTACTGTAACAAACAACTCTTGAAATAATTATTTTATACATTTTTCATTAAATATACAATAAATATTGAACAAATTTAACTCAAAAAAAACGTTTAAATGTATCCTATAAAAGGTCTTAAGTCAAATTTAAGAATCAAAACATTCTGGCATAAACAATATTCTAGACTCAATTTTTGTATTTTTGCCAAAAAATAATACTTTATGAATCTTTTAAAAAAGTTTTCCCCTTTTTATAATCTTGCTCTTTTTTACATCCTTGTAAGTTTAGTTTTAAGAATCGTTTTAGTCTTTCACCCGATAACTCAAACATCTTTTACTTTTATTGATAGCTTGAAAATCTTCACAATAGGATTTGTTTCAGATCTTTTTGTATTTGTATTAGCAACTGGTTTCTTGTGGTTGTACTTAATTTTTATATCCAATTCAAAATATTACAAACCCTATGGTTACATCATTTTTGGATTATTAGTAGCGTTGTTCCTTTATATTGCTTCAGGGAAAACAATTCTAAACGAATATGGTGGTGCTTTACCAAAAATTGGTTTGATTTTTGTTGGCATCAAGACTTTACTTTTTGGTCTTTTACTTTTTTTACCTAAATACCGTAGCCAAATCAGATTTTGGCTGTTCACTTTTGTAATGTTTCTTTATGTTGTTTTTATTCTTCAAAACGGAATTAGCGAATATTTCTTTTGGAATGAATTTGGTGTTAAATACAATTTCATAGCCGTTAATTACTTGGTTTACACCAATGAAGTAATTGGAAATATTATGGAATCATACCCTGTAATTCCTTTGTTTTCGGCTCTGTTTCTAATAGCTGGAACTGTAACTTATTTTATTGTTAAAAGAACTCGAAATTATATTGATTTTATTCCTAATTTTTCTGATAAATTAAAACTATCCGGAATCTATTTATCCTTATTTGGCATTTCATTATTGGCAATTCCTTATTTAGCAAAAAAAGAAAATTCCCAAAATGTTTTTGCCAATGAACTACAATCCAATGGAATTTATCGATTCTACTTGGCTTTTGTCAATAGTGAATTGGATTATTTTAAATTTTATAAAACGCTGCCCGAAAATGAAGCTTTTGCTTTATTAGGAAAACAGATAAATTCCATTTCTGGAGTATCAACTTTAAGACCAATTAAAAGTGATTCCGTTGAAACCAAAAAAAATGTGGTTTTAATCACCATTGAAAGTTATAGTGCTGATTTCATGAAAATGTATGGCAACGAACAAAACATCACTCCATTTCTTGACAATCTTGCTCAAAAGAGCTTATTGTTTACCAATTTATATGCCGTAGGAAATAGAACAGTTCGAGGTCTTGAAGCTGTAACGTTGTGTTTTCCTCCTACAGCCGGAGAAAGTGTGGTAAAACGAAAAGACAATAAAGACAAATTTTCGACAGGGGCTGTTTTTAAACAAAAAGGATACAATGTAAAATTTCTCTATGGTGGAGATGCCTTTTTCGACAATATGGAAGACTTCTTTGTTGGAAATGGTTATGACATTGTCGATAAAAAATCATTTACTCCTGACGAAGTTACCTTTGCCAATATTTGGGGAGTTTGTGACGAAGATATGGCCAACAAAGCCATAAAAGTAATGAATACCGAAGCCAAAACAGGAAAACCTTTTTTTAATCACTGGATGACTGTGAGTAATCATCGCCCTTTTACCTATCCAAACAATAAAATTGATATTCCTGGCGATGCCAAATCTCGAGATGGCGGTGTAAAATATACCGATTATGCCTTGAAAAAATTCTTTGAAATGGCAAGCAAACAACCTTGGTACAAAAATACTGTATTTGTTATTCTTGCAGACCATTGTGCTTCAAGTGCGGGTAAAACTGAACTTCCTGTTGATAAATATAAAATTCCAGCTATGATTTATAGCCCAGGTTTTATTCAACCTCAAAATTACACGAATCTAATGTCACAAATAGACATTATGCCGACGCTTTTTGGCTTATTACATTTTAATTATCAAAGTAAGTTTTTTGGACAAGATGTTTTAAAACCCGATTATAAACCAAGAGCATTAGTAGCTACTTATCAGGATTTAGGATTAATAAAAGACAATGTTTTAACCGTTCTTTCTCCAAAACAAACGGTAAAACAGTTCCAATTGACCTTAAAACCAGATCAAAAATTGTCCCCTGAATTCCAAATCTACTATGATCAAGTTCCTTTAATAAAAGAAAGAACTGACCTTGTTAACGAAACCATATCCTATTATCAAACCGCTTCGGATATATTGAAGAAAAAGAAATACCAAAAATTGAAGTAGAATTCCAAAATAAAAATTCCAATTTTAGGAATACAAAAAAGCCTGTAAACATTAAATTTACAGGCTTTTTTATAAAAAAATCAATATTATTATTGAAACAATTTCTACAACAAATCGATAGATAACTAAGGAGGTCCGTTTACATTAATTAATCTGTGATAAT
This sequence comes from Flavobacterium praedii, assembly GCF_026810365.1. Classification (NCBI taxonomy): domain Bacteria; kingdom Pseudomonadati; phylum Bacteroidota; class Flavobacteriia; order Flavobacteriales; family Flavobacteriaceae; genus Flavobacterium; species Flavobacterium praedii. Next base: position 912,838 of record NZ_CP113948.1, on the reverse strand, counting down.
TTGTGAAATCTGTGTCTAAATTATGCTCAACTTAATTAAAATCATTTTCACTTTCTAAACCAAAAAGTTTTCCCGTTTTCCAAAGTTTTAAATCATTTTTCAAATTCTTCTTATTTCGATTGGTCAACTCTTTTGAATCCATATCATCCAAATTTGGTTTCCCAGCATTTACCCATGCTGTATACCAAAAATTGGCAGTTGCAACAATGGCTTTTCGCATTTGGCTTTCCACCATTCCATTCAAATCAGTGTGAAATTGAGTCACATATTCTTTGGAATGAACCATATCATTAAACTTGTTTTTTGCAATATTACCTTTCTCATCTTTATCATACATCGTTTCTGGTGTAAAACGTTCACGAAGTTTTCTATCAATAAGCAAAGTTGGCTCAACAAGACTATGACTGTCTTTTAACATATCCCAAGTCGCTTTTTCAATATTTTCAATATACTTAGCTTCACCGGTATAAAAATTATAGTTTTTACCAAACATTTCCGGAAGACGGGATTCCCATAATGAATGAATCCCCTTTTGATTGGTTAATTGTCCATCATGATTGGCAGAAGTATGAAAAGGCATGTTTGCATCTCCAATATAATGAGCTAAATCAGCGGCCAAGAATAATATTTCAGTTTTTCTTTTATCTTTGAATGCTTTGGTCAACTTAGTCATAGTTTCTTGGATATACCAAGGCAAAATACCATTACTTGACAAAAACTTTTCATCATACTTTTTCTTGGCAACGTCAAATGAAAGTGGAATTGAATCTACTGCCCCAAAATTCTCCAAATCCATAAAATGACGCGGATTTTCGGATTTATCACGTAAAGTATATTTACGCAAATCAGGAACCGTGGATTCTTGAGTTATAAAATCAACATGATTGTAAAAGAATGTTTGCAAAGGTTTTGGCAAAGCCATTACAGCCGAATTATTAATATGCTCGTGACCAAAAATCCCCCAAGACAATGTAACAAAAGCAATACTTATTACCGAAAAAGTAATGAATGTAGGTTTAAATCTAAAATTTTTCATTATATTTATTTATTTGAAGTACAAAAGTATTTTTTTTAAAGATAATTTAATCAATTTGAGTTTAAATTTATGTTAATCCAAAGAAAATAAATTAAAATGTTCAGACATCAAGGCAAAAACAGAACTTCAAAACACAATTTACGACTCGCTATAGTACTATCATTTGTTGCAGGTATCGTCAATGTAACAGGCGTTTTGGCCGTTCACACATTAACAACAAATGTCACAGGACATTTTGCGTATTTTGCCGAAGAAGTAACCAAAAAAAATTACCAATCCGCCATTGTATTTTTAATCTATACACTATTCTTTTTGGCAGGTGCTTTTACATCCAATTTTTTGGCCGAATTAGTTTCCGAAAAAAAACAAGACCTTTCCCATTTGCCAGCCATAGCAATCGAATTTTTAATTTTAATTTCGCTGGGAACATTAAGCATGCTTCCTACATACAATACCATAGATGGAAAATGGATTGCCTTTGGTCTTCTTTTTGCCATGGGAATACAAAATGCATTAGTGACCAAAATTTCACAATCAACCGTAAGAACAACGCACTTAACAGGCCTTTTCACCGATTTAGGTATCGAATTATCGCAGCTATTTTTTTACAAAAAACCCGAAGAAATCAAAGCCTTAAAAACCAGTATTTATTTAAGACTATCCATTATTTCATTCTTTTTCTTGGGTTGTTTCATCGGAGGATTTGTTTACGGATATTTAGCCCTAGAAACATTGTTTGTTGCCGCAACTTTTCTATTGATAGCACTTTACTACGACTACATCCGGTTGCATTTGATTGCCATAAAGCGCAAGAAAAAAGCATTTTAAAAACAATTAATCCGTTTATTTTGGGCGTGCCCATTCGTGAAAAACTTCAGGTCGTGCTGTTCGTTCCCGCTTTTTATTGATCCCAAAAAAAAGGATCAATAAAAGAGCTCCACTGCCATCACTCACGCAAAACCATTTAGACAAGACCTTTACGATTGAAAAAATCATGCATCAAAAATATAAAATTGCTAATAAAGCAACAACTGCAATAAATACCCAAAGCAAAACTCCCTGCAATAATGGCAACAATCCCACTGATTTCAATACGGAACCACTCAACCCTGCTCCTATCAAAAACAATGTAACCGTAAGTCCTAATTTAGCAATGGAAACTATATATGGTGCAATACTGGCAACTGGAGAAAAATATGTGTTACAAATCATCGCCAAAATAAACAACCCTATAAAATAAGGAATCTTCAGTTTGCTTGTTTTGTTTTTAAAAACGACTGCCGTAATCAATGCAACGGGAATAATCCACAAAGCTCTTGCTAATTTTACCGTTGTTGCAACTTGTAAAGCTTCTGCTCCATATTTATTGGCTGCCCCAACAACAGAACTTGTATCATGAATGGCAATGGCACACCACAATCCAAAATCATTCTGTGACATATCCAACCAATGTCCCACTGCAGGAAAAACAAACAAAGCAATCGAATTTAGTATAAAAATTACTCCCAATGCTACCGATGTTTGCTTTTCATCCGATTGGATTACTGGAGCAATCGCAGCAATAGCGCTACCTCCACATATCGCTGTACCACATGAAATAAGATGTGACGTTTTCTTTTGAATAGCAAACCATTTACCCAGTAAAGTTCCCAAAGCAATGGTCATAACGATAGAACCAACAGTAAAAAGAAAACCTTCTTTGCCTGCTGCTACCGCACTATGCACATTCATTCCAAACCCTAGTCCTACTACAGAAACCTGCAACAATATATTTGTGGCCTTATGATTTAAATGCAAAAAAGGATGCCCTGAAAGATTGGCAACAACCAAACCCAACAACAAAGCTATAGGCGGTGAAATAATAGGAAACAAACAAAGAAGCAATAACAAAACAAAAATACCTCGTTGTAACTTGGTATTGATTTTATATAATATCGGGGCATTACTGTTTTTAATTTTCATTTTTTTATTTTTAACACTACAAAGGTCGATATAAAACACAATCAAGACCAATCGTTAAAAATAATCCACTATAACTTTAAATTATAATAGCTTGAAATATTTTTTACAAACAACTCCGAAAGGGAATCTGTTTTTCCTTGTAAAGTAATAATATAAAAAAAACGTTCAATAGTTAAATTATCGACATCAATAACTTGCAACTCTCTGTTTTTTAACTCTTTATAAACGGAATGAATAGATAAAAAAGCAACACAACTAGAATTCATCAAATAGGACTTTATACTCTCCGTACTACCCAACTGCATCTCGACCTGTAATTGATCAATTGTAATATGGAACGGTTTTAAAGCATATTCTATAACTTCAAGTGTTCCAGACCCTTGTTCTCGCACGACAAATCGTAAAGATTTTAGATCAGTCGGAATAATTTCTTTTTTTTGTACTAGTGGATTATTGGCACTACAAACCAAAACCAACTCATCTTTAATAAATTGAGTGTACTTTATAGATTGATTTTTGGATTGTCCTTCTACAATTCCAATTTCAATTTCTTTGTTCAACAAAGCATTTTCAATTTGCTCCGTATTTCCGTTAAGTAAACTAACTTTTACAGACTCTAACTTCTGATGAAAGCGAGCCAATACTGGCGGAATAATATATTGAGAAATAGTAGTACTAGCTCCCAAACGCAACACTCCTTTGCGTTCATTGATAAACGTGCTCATATCAAAATCAATTTCTCTATAAATTTCAAAAATGTTTTTGGTATGCTTCAGCAACACTTCGCCAGCATTTGTAAGTGCTATTTTAGAACCGTTTCTTTCAAAAAGTTTAATCTTGTATTCTTCTTCCAATTCCTGAATATGCTTGGAAATTGCAGGTTGTGTAATAAACAATTCAGCTGCCGCTTTGGTAAAGCTCAATCGGGTTGCAACAGTGAAGAATACTTTTAGTCTAAAATCCATAATTGTATTTCTTTTAGCAAACAGTTTTTATTAACTTTCTAAATTCTCGATTTCGTTTTTTAAATTTTCTAAATGACGATTTATAATTGCCCAAACAATGGAATTATCAATACTGCCATAAGCGTGAACTAAACGATTGCGAAAACCAATAATTTGTTTGTCATTTTCAATTACAATTTCAGCTTCAGTCTGCCTTAATTTATTCAAAGCCTCCCCAATAATTACCAATTGTCTTTCGACGGCACTTTGAGTTTTTCTGTCATTATCATAAATATTAAAATCTATAATGTCAAAAGTAAATTCGCGAATTAAGTGTATCGCCATTAAGACATCAGAAAGATACTTTTTGCTCTTTTCCGTCATAAAGTAAAATTTTTGTGGTGTCTATATTTTTTCTGAGGATTGGATTTTTTATAGAGGAATTAGTCAATAAATCAACTTTTCTTTGAAAAAACACTTCGAGCTTATCCCAAATATCCATCAAATTTTCTCCACGCTCTATTGGATCTTCGTTATCAATTTCGATTAGCAAATCGATATCACTAGATTCATCATTGAAATTTTCAGTCACAGCAGATCCAAAAGCATAAATATTCTTAACATTATGGCTTTTGCATAATGCCAAAAATTCTGTTAATTTCATTTGTATTGACTCTTTCATTTTCATATATGCAAAAAATATTTTGTTAGTGGTCCTATATGGGATCGCTTTTTATTTATAGTTTTTGTTTGCAACAAGCAATTTGTTATGGCGATTTCATAAAGCTAAGATAGTTTATTTTTTTTGAAGTTATTCATCACTAATCTCCAAGCACTGATTATTCTGAAACCTACAACATCCCATTATACTTCCTTACAAACCATTCTGTAGAAAGAAAAACAACAATCAAAACTAGCAACCATTTCCAATCTATCAAAGGAGATTTGGTTACAACCTCTTTTTGAACAGCTTTATATTCTTCATTCTCCAATAATGTTTTTATCAAAGCATCTATTTGATTGGGATAAAAAGCAGCTCCTTTAGTTTGTACTGCCAATTGATTCAACTTTTGAACATCTGGATTTACAAACTGCTTTTCAATATCAAAATCCAGAATCTCAAAATGTCCTGAATACGAAGTTTTGGAATTCAATTCCTTAACCGAAAAATTATAACTTCCTGCCAAAAGTCCGTCAAGATTTACTTTATATGTATTGTTCCCTTTTAAAAGGTCGAAGTTCTTGGTTTGCTTCGTTTTAACGTTGGTCACCGCAATTGTCAAACGTGCCTTTTCATCAAAATCATAATTCTTGTTGAAAAATTGCGCCGTAATTTCGATGGCTTCACCCGAATTGTAGAAGCTTTCGTGATTGACAACCAATGATTTTTTGGCATTATTAGAAGCCAAATATTGTATAATCTTATTTACAAAAATATCATATTTTTCAAAAGACTGATTGTCGATATGGCTTTGCAAACTCCATTTCCAACTGTTTTCTCCAAATAAATAAGCGGCTCTTTTTCCTTGATTCTCCGTAAAAGACAATAAAGGGGCTTTGGTATCTATATTTCTGATTTTAGCAGAAAGCAACACATTTACTTCCCCATTGGTGGTAATTGAACCATAATTATTCTGCAAAGGAGGTAAATTTTCGAACCCTAAATTATCCACTGCAAAAAGATTAAACTGCGAATCAAAATCTGCCAAATAATCTTCTTCCTGACCACTCATTTTAAAAACAAAATTATTTTGTTGTTGATTCAAAAACGAAAAATCAGTACTCGTTCCTGTTATGATAAAGGTATTTAGATTTGCTTTTTTATTCAATTCGAAAACAGACTTAAAATCAGTAGTGGGCTGATACAAAATTAACACGTTATAATCTTCTAATGATTTCACATCACTTGGTTTAACCAATACTACTTTATGTTGCAAATTGGATTCAATGGCTCTTTTAAAAACACCAATATCAGGATGATTTATAGCAGATACAATTGCAACGGTTGTTTTTTGGTCAATTACTTCAACAGCAAAATTCTTGATGTTGTTAAAGGTGTTTTTTTCGCTTTCCTTAGATTCAATTTTAGCTTTATAAATTTGCAATCCTACTTTATTGGCAGGCAAAAGCACATTTAGGACTGCTGTTTTCTTAGTTGGAGAAAAAGAAACGCTTTCTTTATGCAAAACTTCATTTCCTTGTATAATACTAAAATTTGCGGTTACACTTTTATCCCCTGAATATTGCAAAAACACTTCAACTGGAAATTTATTTTTCAGAAAAGCATACTTATTAACATTCAGCTGATTGATTTTCAAATCCAATACTTTTGTGGTATCGCCTAAAACCAAAGGATACACTTTATTATTTTCATCAAAACTATAGACATAATCATTCCCAGAAGTTTGATTTCCATCAGTGATAATAACCGTTGGATAAAATGCATTTTTATAGATGCTCTTCAGATTTTTGGCAACCAAATCCAAATTGGTTTGAGTTCCCTTAAAAGTCATACTATCCGATTGCCTAAAATCAGCATCAAATAGATACGATTGCACGTCAAATTTTTCTTGAAGCGCCTTATTTGACTTTAACTTTTGGGCTAATTCCAAAGCTTTATCTTTGGAATTCAAAAAAGAAATAGAACTAGAGTTATCGACCACTACTGGCAAAGGTGTTTTAATAATTTCAGTTGTACTAGTCGTAATGATGGGATTTATCAAAAGCAACAGCACCGAAAAAATACTAAAAAAACGCAAAAAAGTCAAAAACAAATGCACATTCGATTTGTTTTTGACTTTGTATAAATATTGAAAAAACGACAAACCACCCGCTATTAGTAAAGAAAGTAGTAGTAATAGAATTGTGTTTGTTGTCATATAGTTGATTGAAAGATTGAAAAATTAAAAGATTGAAGAATACAAATCTTTAAATCTTTCAATTATTAAATCATTAAATTATTTAAGTAAGCATTCCTCCGCAAACATTCAATACTTGGCCCGTTACAAAAGCACTCATGTCAGACGCAAAGAACAAACATGCATTGGCAACATCTTCAGTAGAACCACCACGTTTCAACGGAATCCCTTCTCTCCAACCTTTTACAACATCCTCACTAAGTTTAGCTGTCATTTCAGTTTCAATAAAACCAGGCGCAATTACATTACAACGAATATTACGAGAACCCAATTCCAAAGCCACTGATTTTGAAAAACCAATAACACCAGCTTTAGAAGCAGCGTAATTTGTTTGACCAGCATTTCCTTTTACTCCAACTACAGAACTCATATTGATAATCGAACCAGAACGTTGTTTCAAAAATGTTTTTTGAATTGCTTTTGTCATATTAAAAACCGACTTCAAGTTAACATCGATAACTTGATCAAAATCAGCCTCTGACATACGCATCAATAAATTATCTTTAGTAATTCCGGCATTGTTAATCAATATATCAACTGTACCAAAATCAGCCAAAACAGCATCTACAAATTTTTGAGCTTCATTAAAATCGGCTGCATTGGATTGGTACCCTTTTGCTTTTATTCCCAAAGCATTCAAATCATTTTCTAAAGCCAAAGCTGACTCTACCGATGAGCTATACGTAAATGCAACGTTTGCTCCGTTTTTAGCAAAAATCTCTGCAATTCCTTTTCCAATTCCACGACTTGCGCCAGTAATTATGGCAACTTTTCCTTCTAGTAATTTCATATGTTAATATTTATTGCTTTTTATTTGTCATATGTAATTCGCATAACAACTAGTAGTTAATGCACATCTCATATTCTAAAATTAGTTTGTTTTCATTAGGAGCTATTCCTGCTATCCACTTCAATCTTTATTTTTTTAAAGAAAAAAAATAAAGGATTTCCGTTTCTATCAGGGCTAGTTTACAAAGTTCAAATATAATAATAAATTACGGATAGAAAAATAATAGAAAAATTCAATTAGACCAATATTAGACTAAAAAATGGTATTTAAAGCTATCCTATTAATTACCAACCTCAAATTAAATTATTTTCACTAAATTTAAACCCATTCTTCCCTGATTTTTAATGAATAAATTTAAATCCGTGTTTTAAAAGTACTGTAACCAATAAAACATATTATTTTTTTATCAATCAACTTTATACTATTTTTAATATATATTTAGATCTATACTATTAAATTGCACTAAAATTTAAAATTAAATGGACAACATAAAAATACTTTGGGTTGATGATGAAATCGATTTACTTAAACCACATATACTATTTCTAGAGAAAAAAAATTACAGCGTAACTACTTGTAACAATGGACGTGATGCAATTGATATTTTTGAAGAAAATAATTTTGACATCGTTTTTCTTGATGAAAATATGCCTGGAATGAGTGGTTTGGAAACATTATCAGAAATGAAAGAAAAAAAGTCTTCCATCCCTATGATTATGATTACCAAAAGTGAGGAAGAGTATATTATGGAAGAAGCCATTGGTTCCAAAATTGCAGATTATTTGATTAAACCTGTTAATCCAAATCAAATTTTGTTGAGTTTAAAGAAAAACTTAGATCATTCCCGTTTGATTTCTCAAAAAACAACTTTGGATTATCAAAAAGAATTTCGAAAAATCACTATGGAAATGGCGATGGTCAACTCCTATGAAGATTGGGTTGAATTGTATAAAAAACTTATTTTTTGGGAACTAGAATTGGAGAATATTAATGACCAAGGAATGATTGAAATCCTAGAATCCCAAAAAGTAGAAGCCAATTCCCAATTTGGCAAATTCATCGAACGGAACTACGAAGATTGGTTTGCACCAAAAGCAGATAAACCCATACAATCTCACAATTTGTTTAAAGAATTAGTTGTCCCAGAGATTCTGAAAAAAGACACCCGAGGCGACGCCGAACTGAGCAAAGCTAAACCTGTACTTTTTGTTGTTATCGACAATTTACGTTATGATCAATGGAAAGCTTTTGAAAGTGTCGTAGGTAATTATTACAAACTCGAAAAAGAAGTACCTTATTTCTCTATCCTTCCTACGGCTACACAATATGCAAGAAATGCAATTTTCTCCGGTTTAACGCCTCTAGAAATGGAAAAACAGTTTCCTCAGTATTGGAAAAATGATCCAGAAGAAGGAGGTAAAAATTTATTCGAAGCTGAATTTTTAACCGCTCAAATTAAGCGCCTGAGATTAGATTTAAAACAAGATTATTTCAAAATAACCAATCTAGCCGGTGGAAAAAAACTAGCAGAAAGTTTTAAATCATTAAAAGACAATGACCTTGTAACTGTAGTGTATAATTTTGTCGATATGCTTTCGCACGCTAAAACCGAAATGGATGTGGTAAAAGAACTCGCTTCCGATGATAAAGCCTATCGTTCTTTAACTTTAAGTTGGTTTAAAAACTCACCTTTACTCGAAATTATTCAACAAGCACAAAAATTAGGCTTCAAATTAATTCTGACGACTGATCATGGCACCATTAATGTAAAAAATCCATCAAAAGTAGTAGGCGACAAAAACACGAGTTTGAATTTACGTTACAAAACTGGGCGTAGTTTGACATACGAACAAAAAGATGTATATGCCATCAAAGAACCTAAAAACATTGGTTTGCCTGCCATCAATATGAGTAGTTCCTATATTTTTGCAAAAAATGATTTATTTTTGGCTTATGTTAACAACTACAATCATTATGTGAGTTATTACAAAAACACTTATCAACACGGTGGAATTTCATTGGAAGAAATGATCATTCCATTCTTGGTTTTTAATCCAAAGTAAAAGAAGTGGTCAGTGTTCAGTTTTTAGTAATCAGTTATTAAACTGATGGAGAAATCTAAAAAAACGCATAACCCAAAACGCATAACAGAATATTCAAAACAAATGACAATCACATTTTCTATAGACCAACTTGCAAAAGTCGCTCAACAAATTTTAGACCAAAATCCAAATAAAGTAATCCTTTTTAATGGAGAAATGGGTGTAGGAAAAACTACTTTAATCAAGCAACTTTGTAAAACATTGGGTGTAAATGACGCTACGAGCAGTCCTACATTCTCATTGGTAAATGAATATCAAACCAACAACAATCTAATTGTATATCACTTTGATTTTTATAGATTAAACAAAGAAACAGAAGCATTAGATATGGGTGTCGATGATTATTTGTATTCTGGGAATTGGTGTTTTATAGAATGGTCTGAAAAAATTGAAAACCTGATTCCGGAACAACACACCATAATTACAATCGAATTACTACCAAATGGTGAGCGTTTATTGGAATTAAAGTAATAAACTAATGAACTTAGATACCAATAAAGTAGAAATCATCCCTTTTTCAATTGATTTGAAAGACCCGATCAAAACCTTAAACCTGGAATGGCTCCATAAATACTTTAAAGTGGAACCCAAAGATGAAAAAGTATTATCTAACCCTCAAGGCGAAATAATCGATAAAGGAGGATTTATTTTTTATGCTCAATACAACAATCAAATTGTGGGTACGGTTTCTTTATTAAAAATAGATGAAACCACATTTGAACTGACAAAAATGGCAGTCTCAGATGAGAATCAAGGATTAGGCATCGGTAAAAAACTGATGAAACATTGCTTGAATGAGGCAAAAGACAAAGGAATTCAAAAATTGATTCTATATTCCAATAGAAAATTACTGCCTGCGATACATCTATATGAAAGTTTTGGCTTCATCGAAATTCCTGTCGAAGAAGGCGTTTATGAAAGAGCTGACATAAAAATGGAGAAAATACTCCGCTAATTAGATTTTTTTTTATAATCCAATTAGGCCTCATTTAAATAAAAATACTTTGAATCTTTTTTGTAAATTGTACCACTAATTTCACACCATCAATGTCTATAAGTCCATTCACAAAAGAACAATTACTGCCTCAAGAAGAAAAACTAGAAATTGCTAGACAAAAAAGCCAACTTTTTATAGGAATTCCAAAAGAGACCAGTTTTCAAGAACGACGTATTTGTTTAACACCTGACGCTGTGAATTCTCTTACCTATTTAGGACACAGAGTAATGATTGAAGCTGGAGCTGGAGTGAGTTCCAGTTATAGTGATAAAGAATACAGCGAAGCGGGTGCCGAAATTACTCAAAATACCAAAAAGGTTTTTAGCTGCCCAATGCTACTAAAAGTAGAACCTCCAACTACGGCTGAAATTGAAATGATGAATCCCAAAACCATTTTATTATCAGCAATTCAATTAAAAACTAGAAAAAAATCCTATTTCGAAGCGCTATCCCGAAAAAAAATAACCGCACTCGCTTTTGAATACCTGAAAGACGAAGATGGCTCCTACCCTGCCGTAAAATCACTCAGTGAAATTGCAGGAACTGCTTCCATATTAATCGCTGCCGAATTGATGATAACCAATGAATTTGGAAAAGGACTATTATTTGGAAACATCACAGGAGTTCCTCCTACCGAAGTTGTTATTATTGGCGCAGGAGCTGCGGGGGAATTTGCTGCTAAAACAGCCATTGGACTTGGGGCAAGTGTAAAAGTTTTTGACAATTCCATTACCAAATTACGACGTTTGCAGAACAATTTAAACCAACGAATTTTCACTTCCACAATCCAACAAAAATCTTTACTAAAAGCCTTAAGACGCTGTGATGTCGCTATTGGTGCAATGCGAGGTATCGAGAGAAGCCCCGTTATTGTGACCCAAACTATGGTAGAACACATGAAAAGAGGCGCAGTAATTGTAGATATAAGTATTGATACCGGTGGATGTTTTGAAACATCTGAAGTAACAACCCATGAAAAACCCACATTCATCAAGAATAATGTTTTACACTACTGCGTACCCAATATTCCTTCAAGATATTCAAAAACTGCATCACTGTCCATTAGCAATATAATCACACCCTATTTGATTCAATTGGCCGAAGATGGCGGCATAGAAAGTGCTATCCGTTGCAATGCAGGCCTAAAAAATGGTATCTATCTCTATCACGGCATTTTAACAAACAAAGCCATAGGTGACTGGTTCGATTTACCTGATAACGACATTAATTTAATTGTTTTTTAACTAAACTTTCCCATACCTTTGCCGAAAGTTAAAATATAAAAGGAGCTTAAATTTCAATAGGTCGAAAACACCAACAGTAATTATGCGAATTACATATAAACAATAAAAAACAATAAATTAAATATGAATTTCATACAACGTTTTGCCTACTATCTAGTGGGTTTGATAATGGGTTTATTTGTCGTTGCAGCTATATTTAGCGGAAAAGACACCCGTTGTAATTACTTTCCAAACGCCAGAGTACTGAATGATTTAAGCACAAAACCATTTTATTACTCAGATAAAGCTTCCGCTATTTTATCACAAAAATGGGTTGATACCACTGATATAAAAAACACTTTGAAACTGGGTGATGTAGATTTTGACAAAAGTAACATACCTTACAAAAAAGGAAAATTATATATTATCGAGGGTAAAACTAAACAAAACCAACAAATTATAGTCAAAGTCATCAATTACTCCAACAAAGCAGTTCTTGAAGACATTACCAAAAAATAAGCCTACTAAACTCTTCCTCTCGAAGAGTTTTTTTTTTGTTAAAAAGGTACTATAAAAATAGTAAGGAGCGAAACAATAGGCTTTATCATTAAATAGGATTCCCGCTGTCCTTCCAATTCTTTTGAAGAGACGGGTTTGAAACCCGTCTCTTCAAAAGAATATTCCCTCCCATCGGGGCTAAATAGCCAAAATAGTCTGTTTTAGGAAACACTACCGATTACAACCGTTAATTCCTTAGTCCGTAAAATAATACCAAACAGGTTAAAAAAAACCTGTAAGGTATAAATCTAATCTAATTTCAAAACTCAAAAAAAAAGCCATAACTCAAATTTTGAATTATGACTTTTTAAAAAACGTATTATTTTAGGGTATTACCACTAATTGTGTAGGTTTTACAAAAATTAAAAAAGGGTGAACCACAAATTAAAGCACATTAATATTTTACTACCAACTATTCAACTGTTAGTAAATCCAAGTTAACTATTTATAATTCGTGTAATTCAAATTTTGAGTTTATAGAATTTGTGATAATTTGTGTAATTTGTGGCGAAAAACTTTTACCCACAAAGTTGAGGGTAGAACCTATTTTAGAATGAAACCTCTTTTATCTTTGCGCTAAATAAGCCAAAACGTTTTTCTCAATTCGTTCATTAATATTCGAAATATCAGCTTTTACGAACTTTTCGCCAAGAATATTTTCGTACAATTCAATGTATCTCTCAGAAACAGTTTCAATATATTCATCGGTCATATCGGGAATTTGTTGCCCTTCCAAACCTTGAAAACCATTTTGAATCAACCACCTTCTCACAAACTCCTTTGACAATTGTTTTTGTTCTTCTCCCTTGTCTTGTCTTTCTTGATACCCTTCAGAATAAAAATAACGAGAAGAATCAGGAGTGTGAATTTCGTCAATCAATACAATAACACCATCTTTAGTTTTTCCAAACTCGTATTTTGTATCCACCAAAATTAAACCACGACTGGCAGCAATTTCGGTTCCTCTTTGAAATAAAGCACGAGTATATTTTTCTAGAACTAAATAATCTTCTTCGGTTACAATTCCTTTTTCAAGAATAGCTTCTCTTGAGATATCCGCATCGTGTTCTCCATTATCCGCTTTTGTGGTTGGAGTGATTATCGGTTCTGGAAATTTATCATTTTCTTTCAAACCTTCAGCCATTGTTACTCCACAAATTTGTCTTTTGCCTAGAGCATATTCACGTGCTGCATGACCCGAAAGGTATCCACGAATTACCATTTCTACCTTAAAAGGCTCACATAAATGCCCAACAGCAACACTTGGATCTGGAGTAGCTATTAACCAGTTAGGAACAATATCTTTTGTTAATTCCATAAATTTTGTGGCAATTTGATTCAAAATTTGCCCTTTGTATGGAATCCCCTTTGGTAAAACGACATCAAATGCCGAAAGCCTATCCGTGGCAATCATCACAAGTAAATCATCGTTAATAGTATAAACTTCTCTTACTTTTCCGCGATATACCGATTTTTGATTTGGAAAATTAAAATTGGTAGTAGTTATTGTATTGCTCATTGTAGTTTGATGTGTTGTTATTTTGGCAAAAATAGGTTGTTTAAAAGAGATACACAAAAATGTTGAAGCATAATTCAACTTGAAAAAAACAATATTTTCTAGTTTTTTAGTAGCGTAGTAGTAAATAAATTCAATATTCTACTATATTCATCGACCCAAGAATAGGTTTCTTTAAAACCATGTGCTTCTATTGGATAAGAGGAGAGACTCCAATTTTTCTTTCCCAATTCAATAAATCGTTGTGAAATTCGAACAATATCCTTATACTCCACATTGTCATCAACCATTCCGTGTAGCATCAATAAATTGCCTTGTAAATTTTCTGCAAAATAGATTGGAGAACTTTTTTTATATGCTATTGGATCCGTTTCCGGAAAATTTAGAATATTAGACGTATATCCATGGTTATAATGAGCCCAATCTGTTACTGATCGTAAAGCAGCTCCTGAAGCAAATTCTTTTGGAGTGGTAAGCATTGCCATCAAAGTGATAAAACCACCATAAGAACCACCATATATCCCTACTTTACTCGGATCTATTCCTAAATTTTTAACCAAATAGTTTTTCCCGTCAATTTGATCCGTTAAATCTTTACCTCCCATAAAACGATATATCCCTGTTCTAAAATCCCTTCCGTAGCCATCACTTCCTCTATAATCGATATCCAAAACAGTGAAACCTAAATCGGTTAATAAATTATGAAACATGTATTCTCTGTGGTAATTACTCCAATAATTATGCGCATTTTGAAGATAACCAGCACCATGAACAAAAAGAATTGCCGCTTTATTGCTTTTATCTAATTGCGGTTTATACAACCTAGCATGAACAACCATTCCATCTTGAGCCTTAAATTCTATAACTTCTGGTACGCGCCAAGGATACTTATTGAATTCCTCTTTGGTCGAAAAAGTAATTTGCTGTAGTGCAGTTTTTGTTTTATTCTCCGCAATATAAAGCTCCCAAGGTTTGTTTTTAAAGGAATAACGAACCAACAAACTATTTTCGTCTGGTGACAAACTCACTTCATAAGCTCCATCATTTGTCAAAATAGGTTGCAAAACCCCATCACTGACAGACAATTTATAAAAACTCCTATTTCCAGGATGGGTTGTATTTGTGGTCAAATAAAAAGTTTTCTTATCTTTTGACAAAATTACATCTCTCACTTCCCAATTTCCTTTGGTCAATTGTGATTTCTTTTTAGTTTTGATATTATAAGTATACAAATGAGAATAACCCGTAGCTTCTGATTGAAAATAAATTGTCTCATTATCACCCAGAAAATCAAGAACACCTGAATCAAAAGGATAAGAAGGAATTCCGGGACCTCCAATCCAAGCTTCATCATGCTGATAATCTATCTCTTCAAAAGTTTTTTTATCTAAATTTAGCTTAATTAACCATCTGTCCTTATTGTCTTGACTTCTAATTTCCGTTACTGCAAAAGTTCCATCCTGATTGTAAATTGGTGTTTGAACCACAATCAACTTATCTTCTTTTTTACTGTTTTTTAAATTATCATATAAATCATAATATTTTGGCACATCTTGAATATGACTTAACGATGAAAAGTTCATATAATAAACAGAATCTTTGGCTACAGAATAGATTCCGAATTTTGAATTCACTAAATTAGTAACAGATACTTTCTCTTTAGTGTCTGGAGTTTGATTGTAACCGTCTTTGGTTATAAAGAGCTCCATTTTTTCGCTTTGAGAGGTCGTTTTATCTGTTAGTCTAAACGTTACAAAATTCCCTTTTGGATTGATGCTTAAATTATCAAAAACACCCAAACCATAGTTGTACTCTTTTGGAAAATCCGACTTATTTTCATTTGTTTTTAGAGTATTCCATTTCTTTTTTGACTCTTGGTCTCGGATGAATTGAAACAATTCCTTTTGCTGACTTTTCAAAAAAGATTCTTTTTCCAATTCTGTTTGATGTTCTTTTCCTTCCTTAAAATTGGTAAGTTGCAAAATGGTTCCTTCTTTGGTATTGTATTTTAGAATATTACCATTTTGTTCAAAAAAAAGCACACCATTCTCAAAAGCCAATTTTAGATTAGAAATAGGATTGGTTTGCTGCAAAAGTTTTTTAGCTATTTTGCTCTTTACCGAATAGGAATACAAAGCACCATTTTCAAGATAATAGCCTAAATCTAGATTGGGATTTCGTAGTATGTTTAGTTTTGAAAAAGCCGCTTCTTTTGCTGAAGCCAGTTGTGGACTCGCTATTCCTTTCTCCCAATAATAAATACTCTTATCAATTTCATTATTCGGATTCCATTCAAAATAGATTTTTTTTCCCTCAGCTGACCAATGTCCATTTGTAGGTTGTCCTCCTATATATGACTCGCCCTTCATGATTTCCTCCAATTTTAAAACCTGACTTTGACCAAAGAAACTGCAAACCAAAAAAACTAAAACCAATCCTTTTTTAAACATTTTTTATTTTTAATACTATTATTTTTTAAAACAGAACTATTCAAAAGTAATCTATTTAAAACCCAAAAGCCCTTTTCCTGAAGCATTAACAGATGCCTTCAAAGCACTTAGCGAAGTTTCTTTTAATAATTTCACTTTTTGAATTGGAACAATATAAATCTCATTACCGTTTGAATTTGGAATACTTACTACAGCATTTCCTTCATCGGTTTGTTCAATCAAAAATCCTGGTTTCCAATAGTCCCCGAATTGCAACAAAACTGGTAAATCTGTCTCTATTTTAGGCACATCGACTAATTGTTTTTTGGCCATTTCTTTATGCTTTTCATACCCAGGAATTATTTGTTTTAGTTTAGCATCAATTCCATCACTTATTTTTTTCAAAAAAGTCAATCTAACCAAATATCCACATATATAGACAAAGGTCAATAAAATTAAAGCACCAATAAAATTTGCAGTATTCGGACCTAAAATCTGATCTATTCCAATCATTTTGGCAATACCATTTCCGAATTTGGCAAAAATTCCAAATACCTTTTGTATTAAAACCAATAAAATCAAAACTGGCAATAAAAATAAAATACCAGAAATACAATTTTGCTTTACATTTTCTAAATAATGACTCATACCTTTTATTTTTTTAAATTAAACATTAAAACACGTAATAAAATTTGACAAATATTTTGCAACACCATCTTCGTTATTTGTTGAAATTACTTCTAAATGAGGTAATTTATTTTTTAGATTCTCCGGTGCATTTCCCATAATTAATCCAATTCCAGCGACTTCCAGCATTCTTTCATCATTAAAACCATCACCAAAAGAAATGACTTCTTCAAATGAAAAACCTTCTTTTCTAAGAATTTTTGCAATAGCAATACTTTTATCAACAGATTTATCCATAAACTCCAAACAAATTGGTAAACTAAACGCATGACTGAACATATCCGAATGATTTTCTAAAATTTTATCTTTTAAATCAACCAATTTTTGATGGTTCTCATGGGTAAAAAACATTTTTATGGCGCTGTAATCATCCAATGTGGAAAAATCAACTACTTCAGGAGGATAAACCAAATCTTTCTGAAATGCATTTAACTTTTTATTGATTTTAGAAGTTTGCCAAACTGATTCCTTAAACAATACCGTAGTGATTTCTGGATCTATGTCTATTGACAAAACCGATTTTACAGCATCACTTTCTATATTAAAAGAATACAAAAGCTCTTTTTGTGGTGAATGTATTCTTGCTCCATTAGAAGTCACTAAATAGACTGGAACTTCTAAACTCTCTATTATAGCCATTGCATCGATGTGATGTCTTCCTGTTGCCACAATTATCAAATAGTTTTGTTCATGAAATTCTTTAAAAACAGATTTAGTATAGTCCGAAATTGCATGATCCGAGTTTAGTAATGTACCATCTAAATCGCTGATTATTACTTTAATTTTTTGGTTTGACATTTTGCTTTTCAAATTGATTTATAACATATTCCAAATTTATTGCAATTAAAGAAGAAACCCAAAAAGTAACCCATATTAAAGATGCTTTTAACTTAATTATACCAAATATTAACTTTAATTTTCAAAATAAATACTGTTCTAATAATCTTAACTCGTTGGGTGTAATTCATGAAATTTTTATAAAACACATAGAAATATAGACTTTATTTTAAAAAAGAATATCAAAAAAAAATATATTTATTTCACATAAAGCACTATGTGTGTTTCAAATAAGTGAAACATCTCTTTTTTGAGCTTAGAAAATCTATGTATGTGTTTAAAATAATTGCACCCAACGGGCTAATCTTATTGTTTTTTAAAGCAAAAAGAAGAAACTCAAATATAGAGTTTCTCCTTTCAAAATAGTATTGAATTATTTTCATCATTTAAATTAGAATAGTACATCCGTTTTTAAATTTAATAATCATTATTCTCAATTTGTTTGTAAGCATCAATGACTTTTTTAACCAATCGATGACGTACAATATCTTTATCATCCAAATAAATAATCCCTATACCTTCAACATCTTTTAAGACTAACAATGCTTCTTTGAGTCCAGATATAGTTCTACGGGGTAAATCCACTTGACCGGGATCGCCAGTGATCATAAACTTAGCACTTTTACCCATACGTGTTAAGAACATTTTCATTTGTGAATGAGTCGTATTTTGTGCTTCGTCCAAAATTACAAAAGCATGATCTAATGTCCTACCTCGCATAAAAGCCAATGGTGCAATTTGAATAATACCTTTTAAAATATAATCTTCTAATTTTTCGTTAGGCAACATGTCTCGCAAAGCATCATACAACGGCTGCATGTATGGATCCAATTTTTCTTTCATATCTCCTGGAAGAAAGCCTAGATTTTCACCAGCTTCCACAGCAGGTCGAGTCAAAATAATTCGCTTGACTTGTTTCTCCTTTAGTGCCTTTACGGCCATGGCTACTCCGGTATAGGTTTTACCAGTTCCCGCAGGACCAACAGCAAAAACCATATCATTTTTATCCATAGTGTCTACCAATAATTGTTGATTGGGAGTCATGGGTTTTATGATTTTACCCCCTACACCATGCACTAAAATTTTGTCTTGTCCTAGAATTTTGTTTTCCTCTCTAGAATCGCTAAGAATCACTCGTTCGATTACATTATCATCAATAGTGTTATATCTGGTAAAATGCAACATCAAGCGTTGAAAACGTTTTTCAAATTCATCTAAGACATCTTTGTCTCCAAATGCTTTGAGCGTTGTCCCTCTTGCAACAATTTTTAATTTAGGAAAGTACTTTTTAATTGACTCAAGATGTGAATCCTGAGTGCCCCAAAAATCTTTTGGAGCAATGTCGACGAGCTCGATGATTCTTTCGTTCAAAATAAGAAGTTTTTAAGTTAATTAATTGAGTTTAAAATCAATTTTTAATATTTACGCTACAAATTATTATATTGCAGTTTTTAATTTCCAATTCTGTAAATAACACTAAAAAACATCTTTCTAGAATTTCGGTTATTCTAGTTCTAATTATACGTTTGCTTTTAATTTTTTTAACATAGATTCATTCAATAAATCAGAAACTTTTATAGATAAAATTTTACAAAGATTATCTTTTGCAAGTAATTCAATATCAATTTCTTTTGTAGGAATAAAAGATTGTTTAATTTTAGGATTTGAAAAAGCTTTTTGACTAAAAGATTGCATACTAAAAAAGAAAACAGATACTAAAAAAATAATCTTCAACATACATTTTGTTTTAAATCAGATAAAAAACTGTTTAAATAAAGTATAAAATACTTTAGCTTTGCAGTACTCAAATTTAATAAAAAAAAAGTTTCGGTCGCTATAAAACTCAATAGTTATAAACAATTTTATGTCAACAATAACCCTTACTACCGATTACGGATTGAAAGACCACTTTGTAGGTGCGTTGAAAGGGAAAATAGTATCAGAGTATCCAGAAGCTTCAATAATTGACATTTCACATGACATCAATCCATTCAACATTGCAGAAGCTTGTTATATTATTTCGGCATCTTACAATAGTTTTCCAAAAGGAACAGTTCATATCATTGGTGTTGATTTAGAATCGAATAAAGAAAACCAACATATTGTTATGCAATGGAATGATCATTTCTTTATTGCTGCCGATAATGGCATATTAAGTATGCTTTCGCAAAAGATACTTCCTCAAAAAATTGCTGCAATAACGATACACGACCGACTGCATAATGAAGCTTCTGATTTGGATGTTTTTGTAAAAGTAGCCTGCCATATTGCCAAAGGTGGTGTATTAAGTGTAATTGGAAAAGAAATTACAACCCTGAAACAAGTCACCGATTTACAAGTTATTTTAACCGACGAAGGAAATCAGCTAAAAGGTAACGTGATTTATATCGATCATTTTGGTAATGTGGTAATCAATATTACCAAAAAACAGTTTATAGAATGTGCAAAAGGGAGAGATTACGAAGTTGTGTACAGAAACCAAACAATTAAAACAATTTTACCTTATTATTCTGCCATTGCCAATTCAGATAAATATCCTGTAAAATACTATGAAGGCCAGAGATTGGCTATTTTCAATGAAGCTGGTTATCTGGAGATTGCACTTTTTAGGAGTAACCCATTAACAGTAGGATCTGCTAGTACGCTACTGGGACTTAATTACAGAGATGTAGTTTCGATACTATTTAAGAATTGAGATTTTCGATTGCAGAATGAAGATTGCAGATTTTGAATTGAATAATGCAGATTTAAAAAATAAGAGAGAGAGAGACAATAGAATATTGATTACCATAAAAATTAGTAGATGAAAGAAATTATAGAATTAAATTATAAAGCAAAATATACAATTCCTTGAATAAAAATCAAGTTTTAAATTAAATTCAAAAACCTAAAATCTGCACAATAAATTTAAAATTCCACCATGTTTGTACGAATTGTAAAACTGAGTTTTCACGAGAAAAACATCCCAGCTTTTCTTGAAAACTTTGAATTAATGAAAGATCAAATACGAAATGCTCCTGGTAATCGTTTTTTAGAGCTGTATCAGGACAAAGAAAATAAAAGTATTTTCTTTACCTATAGTTATTGGGAAACAGAAATGGATTTGGAAAATTATCGAAATTCAGCCCTTTTTGATACCGTTTGGACCTTTACCAAACAATTATTTAATGCAAAACCAGAAGCTTGGAGTGTTGATAAATTAGTTTCTTTGGTTTAAAGTTGTTTAATTGGAAACAAATTCAAATAAACTTTAAACATTAAACTTTTTAAACATTAAACTTTTTAAAATAAAA
Source organism: Flavobacterium praedii (assembly GCF_026810365.1). Taxonomy (NCBI): domain Bacteria; kingdom Pseudomonadati; phylum Bacteroidota; class Flavobacteriia; order Flavobacteriales; family Flavobacteriaceae; genus Flavobacterium; species Flavobacterium praedii. The sequence goes on along the minus strand of NZ_CP113948.1, from coordinate 891,546 downwards.
AATATAAAATGAAGTCAATCGTATTTCGCGAAATAAAATCCTTTTTTGGTTCACCAATCGGATATTTAGTAATTGCACTTTTCCTTATCGGAAATGGATTATTCCTTTGGGTTTTCCAAGGTGAATATAATATTTTAAATACGGGCTTTGCCGATTTAACGCCTTTTTTCACATTGGCTCCCTGGATTTTAATTTTCTTAATTCCCGCTGTAACCATGCGCAGTTTCTCAGATGAAAAAAAGCAAGGCACACTTGAGTTGTTACTCACAAAACCAATTAGTCTTTGGGAAATTGTAAACGGAAAATTCTTGGGTGCATTTCTATTAATTATAATGGCAATCATTCCAACTTTTATTTATGTAGAAGTGGTTTGGAATTTAGGCTCACCCGAAGGAAATCTAGATTTAGGAAGCACTCTAGGTTCTTATTTTGGATTATTGTTCTTGATTGCAGCTTATTCTGCTATTGGAATTTTTACTTCGTCTGTATCCGAGAATCAAATTGTTTCCTTTATCATTGCTGTTTTCCTTTGTTTCTTTTTCTATTTTGGATTTCAAGGGTTGGCCTCTGTATTACCTAGTTTTTCTAATTTCATTTCTTATTTCGGAATGCAAGATCATTACAAGAGCATGAGTCGAGGCGTTATAGACACACGAGACGTAATCTATTTTATTAGTATCGCAGTTTTGTTTCTTTCGTTCACAGTCTTTAATTTAAAATCTATTAAATCGTAATGAGAGCATTCCCTTTAAAAAACGCCAAATCATTATTGATCACTGTTGCAATTGTTTTCCTTATAAATATAATTAGCAATTTCGTTTTTCATCGTTTTGATTTAACTCAAGATCATCGCTATACTCTTTCCCCTACAACTTTAAAAATTCTTAAAGAGGTAAAGAATCCACTATCCATAAAAGTATACCTGCAAGGTGAATTACCAGCAGAATTCAAGCGATTACAAATGGAATCCAAACAACTTTTGGAAGAATTTCAAGCCTATAATTCTAATATCATTATCGAATTTGTAGATCCATTGGAGAACAAAGACGAGAGCATGGACAATATTAAAGAGTTGTATCGAAAAGGCTTAACGCCAATAAACATAACTGTTGATGATAAAGGAAAACAATCTCAATCGATGGTTTTTCCTTGGGCAATTGCTGTTTACAATAATAAAGAGGTGAATATTCCGCTGTTAAAAAACATTATGGGCGCTTCTACCACCCAAAAAGTAATTGGATCGGTTCAGCATCTTGAATATTCGATTTCGGATGGAATAAATAAAATTTCTAAAGACAAACAAAAGAAAGTTGCCATCATCAAAGGAAATGGAGAACTTCAAGAAAGACATATCGCCAAGTTTCTGATGCAAGTTCGCGAAAGTTACTTCATTGGTCCATTCACCTTGGATTCGGTTGCCAAAAACCCTGAAGGAACATTAAAATCATTACAAAATTACGATTTGGCAGTCATAGCCAAACCTACTGAAGCTTTTACCGATGAAGAAAAAATGGTTCTGGATCAGTTCATCATACACGGAGGAAAAACCCTGTGGCTAATCGATCAAGTCAATGCCGAAATGGACAGTCTTTACAACCCATCTGGAGCCACATTGGCATTTCCAAAGGATCTGAACTTAAACGATATGTTCTTCAAATACGGGGTGCGTATCAATCCAGATTTGGTCAAAGACGAACAAGGAAGTCCTATAAAACTGGCCAGTGGAGAACAAGGAAGCGGAACACAATACCAGGATTTCAACTGGAAATTTGCACCTCAAGTATATCCTATCAGTAAACATCCCATTGTAAAAAATCTAGGTGGTATCAAATTTGATTTTGCCAATGCGATGGATACCTTAAAAAATGGAATCAAGAAAACGGTATTATTACAATCATCTTCCTATTCCAAAAAAATAGGAACACCAGTAGAAATTAACCTAAATATGGTTTCGGAACAAACTGCTCCAACTGATTACCTGAATAAAGGAAACATTTCGTTAGCGGTTTTATTAGAAGGTTCTTTTCATTCGATGTTTGAGAATCGTGTACTTCCTTTTGGAGACAAATCATTTGTTACCAATGGAAAAGAAAGCAAAATGATTGTGATTGCAGACGGGGATATTATAAAAAACCAACTGGATAAAGCGGGACAGCCAATAGAATTAGGCTATGACCAACGTTCTGGGAATTTATATGACAACAAAGATTTTATGATGAATTGTGTGAATTATCTATTGGATGATACAGGACTTATTAACATTCGTAGCAAAGATCTTGACTTACCATTATTAGATAAAGAAAAAGTATATAAAAACTATACCTTTACACAGTTCCTAACTATCGGGCTTCCAATTCTAATTTTGTTACTATTTGGTTTTGGATTTACATTCCTTCGAAAAAGAAAATACAGCAAATAGATGTTAATAAAAAAGTTGGTTTTCTAGAATAGTTTACAATATATTTGTAAAGTGTATTCTAAGTTTTAATTCTGAAAAAGCACACCCTTAAAAACAAAATAATAGAGATGAAATTTATAGTATCGAGTTCGTACTTATTAAAACAATTACAAGTTTTAGGTAGCGTTATCAATAATAACAATACTTTACCAATCTTGGATAACTTCTTATTTGAATTAAATAATAACGAATTAACTGTTTCGGCATCCGATTTGGAGACTACAATGTCTGCCACATTGGCTATTGACTCAACCAGTAAAGGAAGTGTTGCAGTACCCGCAAAATTATTGTTGGAAATCCTTAAAACCTTTCCAGAACAACCCTTAACTTTTACGGTTGAAGAAAACAGCACTATAGAAATCAGTTCAAACTCTGGAAAATATGCGTTGGCGTATGCTCCAGGAGAGGAATTCCCAAAATCAGTAAACCTTGACGAACCATCGGTAACACTAGTTCCTGCAGATGTTTTGGCTACTGCTATCAGCAAAACGATTTTTGCAGCTGGAAATGACGATTTGCGTCCGGTAATGTCTGGTGTTTTCTTCCAGTTTTCTCCAGAAGGTTTGATTTTTGTGGCAACAGACGCTCACAAATTGGTAAAATATGCTCGTACTGATGTAAAAGCATCTCAAGTAGCTGAGTTCATTATGCCAAAAAAACCTTTGAACATCTTAAAAAGTATCTTAGGCACATCCGATGCTGAAGTAAAAATAGAATACAACGATTCGAACGCTACTTTCTCTTTTGACAACTACATTTTATTATGTCGTTTAATCGATGGAAAATATCCAAATTACGAAGCCGTTATTCCAAAAGAAAATCCAAACAAATTGATGATGGATCGTTCTCAATTCTTGAGCTCAGTTCGTCGTGTTGCGATTTTCTCTAACAAAACCACACACCAAATTCGTTTGAAAGTGGCTGGAGCCGAATTAAACATTTCTGCCGAAGATATTGACTACTCCAACAAGGCCGAAGAAAGATTGACTTGTGATTACCAAGGAGATGATATGCAAATCGGTTTCAACTCTCGTTTCTTAACCGAAATGTTGAATAATTTGCAATCTGATATGATAATGCTTGAAATGTCATTACCAAACAGAGCTGGTATTCTAACTCCGATAGATGGACTAGAAGATGGCGAAACCGTAACCATGCTAGTGATGCCTGTAATGCTAAACAGCTAGTTACCTCAAAATACTAAACTAACCAAAACCATTTTTTATATTTAAAAAACCGAAATTCCTAACCAGAGTTTTGGTTTTTTTTTGAACTTAACTGAACAAATAGATCGGTTTAAAATTATTTACCTCGTCAGTCCGATTAAGCTTGTGTGGGCGTAACCCCCGCTAGAAAAAAGGGCTCGTTTCTTTGTCGTCATTGCCCTTTTTCCTATCGGGGGTCGTGCTATTCGCGCTACTTCGGTAGCTAGCTTCTATCACTTACGCGTATACAAGAACTTTAAGGAAAATTATAAGATTTTGTTTTTCAAAAGAACTAAATCAATTGCTCCTAGATTACCCTGCAAGGTTTTTTTTGAACCTTGTAGGTATATTGGTCGTTTATCCTTAGGTTCAATACCTACAAGGTTAAACCCGGATTCAGCATTAGACATTATTACGCAGAGTTACACGAAGAATTAGCGAAGAATCACAAAGTTTTTTAACCTCCATTCAAAGAATTAGATTTCCCTTTGCGTGTCTTTGCGAATCCTTTGCGCATCTTCGTGAAATATTTCCTATTGCGGAATCTCGGTTAAAAAAAACCTTGCAGAAAATGGTGCAAATCAATCTTTGTCAAAGTTCAAAACTTTGACAAAGATTACTGAGACTGAATACTAAAAAACTGAATACTGAACACTTTTTTTAAATAACCCCCATCTTCTTCATCAAAAAAGTAGCGCTTTTGTTTTTACAAATACCGTTACGAAGTGTGTAATCAAAATGCAGTTCATCGTTGCTGATTTCGACTTCAAAGCATTTGTTGGTTAGAATATCTGGATAATCATTGGTGGTCAAACAAACTTCAATATCATGTGTAGCAATGGCACCAATGGCTTTTTTGGAAATTACTTTTTTGACCACTTCAATCGTTCCATTTCGTTTGTCATCGGAGTTGGTTCCTCTTAAAATTTCATCCAAAAGCACAAAGGCAGGATTCATTTCCAATTCATCCATAATTTGCTTTAAGCGCTTGATTTCGGCAAAGAAATAGGATTCACTATCGGACAAGGAATCGGATAATCGCATAGAAACCAAAACAGGTAGCGGATGTACATTGGCCTGACTCGCGCATACGGGAGCTCCCATCCCCGAAAGCACCATATTGATTCCTAAACTACGCAAAAAAGTACTTTTGCCCGACATATTCGAACCCGTCAAAATCATAAACGATTGTGGATGAAACTGCACCTCATTCCCTACTCTAGTTGCTGGATTCAGCAAAGGATGACTTAAGTTAGAAAAATCAATTTTAAAATTAGTGTTTAAAGTTGGATACACAAACTCCGGATTATTAAAAGAGAAATTCGCCAAACTACTGAGTGTTTCGAATTCTCCAATTACTTCTAACCATTCTTCTAGAACAATAGTATGCTGTTTTTTCCAAGCGATCAGCGATTTCAGAACGTGGAAGTTAAAAAGGAAGGTTCCATTGAGTACTATACCTGTCACAAAATTTCCGATCGTATCCATATTGGAGAATAAGCCCGATAATTTCTTAAGATGTACACTTGCTTTCTGATTTTGAAAATTCAGTTTTTGTTGTAAATCAACTAATTTATCAGAATGAAAAGTTTCGTTTTCTATTTTCTGAACCAATAAACTATATTGTCCAACGATAACATCAATATTTTCGGCGTTGGCAATTTCTATTGTTATTCTTTTATAAAATCTGCCTAAAAAAGACATATTCAACACAAAGAAAAAGGTTAAATACGATAAAAAAACAGGATTGGAGGTCAAAATATAACCCAACAAATTACAAAAAAAACCTATTGGAAAAAGGAAAGACAAAGCAACACTAACTTTTGATAAAGGTGTACTTTCAAATCGACTCCATTGTAGTAAAGACGAATATACCGATTGATTATCCTGCCCTATTTTGGCAAGAGCCAAAAACTCCTGACGCCAATTTAATTTTTCTTTTAATTCCTGCACTGCCAGATGATTCTTTAGAATTTCATCATTGTGTAAAAGGGTTAAAAGCTTTTTGGCCAAAGTTTTTTTTCCTATGAAAGTGGCGGTTCTGTTTAGATTTTGGAACAACGAATGATCTCCAAAAATATCAAGATCATAAGCATAAGGATGATGAAAATCATTGAATTCGGAACCATTTTCAAAAGGGATTGATTTTCTTTCTAAATAATTAATTTCATTGTTGTTGATTTCTACCAATGCCGTTTTAATTTTCTTTTGAAAAGAAAGTTTCGAGTGGATTCGCATCAAAAAAAGAAAACTAGCAAAGAGTATAATTGCTGCCATGACAAATACTGATTCACTAGTTTTTATGTAATAAAATAAACTTCCTAAAAAAAGCAAAATACTAATAAACCTCAGAAAACTAATGCTATTGTATTTTGTATTTATTGATTTTAACTCCTCTAAATAATTTTGACTATAACTTTTGTATATTTCCATGCTTGTTTTAATGATATACAAATGTAGGGAAAGCCAATGGCAATATCAATTGCAATGGCAAAATAACAAATTAATTGAATTCTATTCTTCGTGCATTGCCAAAACAGGAATGGTTGATATATTCGAGAATTTTTGAGTCAAACTTGGTTTAAATAGCTCGGAGAAGAAATTACGTTTATGGGTAATCATTGCCAAAGTATCTATGTTTTTGTGGGAGATAAAATCTAAAATTGTTTCTTTTACAAGATCACTTTTTACAATTGAAAACTGAACAGGTTCTTTTTCGAATTCTATTTTCCATTGAGCAACAGTATCATCTTTAACATCTGATTTACTAGTTTTTACATACAAACATTTTACAACCGCATGCGTTTTTTTTGCCATTTTGATTACTTGCTTTAAAGCTGCTTTATCTTTATCTCTGAATCTGGTTGTAAAGCCAATCGTTTCAATTTTTGAGTATTTTGCTTCGATAGGTACACATAAAACAGGAACATCGACAGCAGTTACCACAGCACCGGTATTTGAACCTATAAAAAAAGATTCCCAACCTGTAGCACCGGAGGTTCCCATAACCACATAATCTATTCTTTCGTCTATGACTGCTTGTTTGATAGCATAAATTAGGTCACCATCAACAAGTTTATGGCTTAATTTTATATGATCTAGATGATGGGCAATGGCCATTTCTCGGAGTTTTGGAATTTCTTCCTTAAACATATCAAATTGTGCCAATTGTAAGGAATCAAAAATAGTATAATAATTATCTGGAATAAATTGATTGTCTACTATTGGCAAATCAAAAGTGTGCAACAATAAAACTTCTCCGTTTACAATTTTAGCAAAATGCAATGCATGGATAAAAGCATTATTGGCAACTTCGGAAAAATCGGTGGGAAATAAAATCTTTTTCATTACTAAGGTATTTAAATTTTTAATTGATGAAAATATATTTTTATGATTTTGAACCGATAAAAAACAAGGTTCTTATTTTGTTTTAATGCATTAAACGTCTTGTTCATCGGTTTTGCGTGAGGGATAGAAGCAAGCTACCGAAGTAGTGCGTATAGCCCGACAGCGTTGAGCAAAGGGGCTGTATGAGCGGCACTACGAGTAAGCCCCTTTGCTCAACGGGGTCACGCCCAACTAGTTGAAATAGAATTTATTTATTGAATAGACAAAATAGGTATGTTGCTGTGAAAAGCTAATTTTTTGGAAAGGCTGACGTTGAATAATTTTTCAAAAAAACCTCGATGGCGTACATGAATGGCTAGCATGTTTATTTTATCTTTTTCTATAAACTTCAAAATTTCTCCTTCTACATCATTACTTATTACGGAATGAAAATTAATATTTTGATCTTTGAAAACATTTTTAAAATCAAGTATTAGATCATCTTTGTATACTTTGTGAGGCGCTTTTATGTTAAGACAATCGATATGCGAATGCAAAAACTTAGCTAAATCAGCTACTTTTTGTAATGCCTCTATGTCTTTAATTTCATATTTGGTAGTAAAAAGAATTTTTTGAATGGGTGCATATTGACATTTTTCAGGTATGGCCAAAACTATGGCTTTGGCATCATTCATTACTTTGGTTGTTTGTGTTCCTAAAAATATTTCACTCATGTGTTTTGCGCCTTTGGTCCCCATTACAATGAAATCAATATTTTCTTTTTTTGAGATTTTGACTACTTCATCTATTAACACCCCTTGTATAAGCACATTACTCCACTTTATATGTCCTAAATTATTTTCATCGGCAATTTTTCGAAGTAAAGGCACCTCATCTTTGTAATTTTCGAAATTACTCAGTTGTTCATAATCGTATATTTCCTTCAAGTACATTGACATATCCAAATATACCGGTGAATCTACTTGATAAACATGCAGTGTAATAATCTCAGCATTTATAGCATCAGCAAGCTTTAATGCGTATATAAAAGCATTATTTGAGGTTACGGAAAAATCTGTTGGAAACAATATTTTTTTCATATCTATCTTTAATTTATTGTGTACCACTATTTCATTTAAAGTTACGAAACTTCTTAAAATAAAGTATGAAAAAAATCAATTTGATTTAAAATTTAATATAACATCTGTCTTTTGTCAAAAAGCAGGTTTTAGAGTGCTCTATTTTGCCTAACACAGATTACAAAAAGTCAAAAAGTTCTAAGTTTTGCGTACTTTTGCATAAATTTTCAGTTATGATTCAAAACGATTCTATAGTAGCTTTGGCCACCCCATCAGGAGCTGGTGCCATTGCCGTAATTCGAATTTCTGGCGAAGACGCCATAGCTATAGGACATTCGGTTTTTCGATCGATTAAGAGCAAGGATTTAAGGTTACAAAAAACCCATACATTGCATTTGGGTCATATTGTAGATGATACCAAAACGCTGGATGAAGTGTTGGTTTCGATTTTTAAAGGGCCTAATTCCTATACTGGTGAAAATACTATTGAGATTTCATGCCATGGATCTACTTATATTCAGCAACAAATTATTCAGTTATTGCTACGAAAAGGGTGCAGAATGGCTAATGCTGGTGAATTTACCTTGAGAGCTTTCTTGAACGGTAAACTCGATTTATCGCAAGCCGAAGCCGTTGCCGATTTGATTTCGTCAGACAACGAAGCGTCGCACCAAATTGCTATGCAGCAAATGCGTGGGGGATTTTCTAACGAGATTGCCAAACTCCGTGAGGAACTGTTGAATTTTGCCTCGCTGATTGAACTTGAATTGGACTTTGCCGAAGAAGATGTAGAATTTGCCGATAGAACCCAATTTCATGAATTGCTAAACCGAATTGAGTTTGTACTAAAACGATTAATTGATTCGTTCGCCGTGGGGAACGTGATTAAAAACGGAATTCCTGTGGCGATAGTAGGCGAACCCAATGTAGGGAAATCTACACTACTGAATTCTTTACTGAATGAAGAACGCGCCATTGTTTCTGAAATTGCGGGGACTACGCGTGATACTATTGAAGACGAATTGGTAATTGGCGGTATTGGATTTCGATTTATTGATACAGCGGGTATTCGTGAAACGGTTGATGTGGTAGAAAGCATTGGAATTAAAAAAACTTTTGAAAAAATTGAACAGGCGCAAGTTGTGGTTTTTCTTTTTGACAGTTCCGAGTTTAAAGTTTCGGGATTAAAGTTGAAAGTAGAATTGGAGAAAATTAAGAATCAGTTTCCGTTGAAACCGCTTGTGATTATTGGGAACAAAGCTGATAAATTAAGTGAAACTGAAATTCAAAATATAAAAACCGAGATTCCAGAAATTCTATTGATCTCAGCCAAAGAAAAACTAGGTGTTGAGGATCTTAAAAATCAGTTGCTTTCTTTTGTTAATACTGGCGCTTTGCGCAATAACGAAACTATTGTTACCAATACACGTCATTACGATTCGTTGCTCAAAGCCTTAGAGGAAATCCAAAAAGTAAAATTTGGTCTAGAAACCAATCTTTCTAGTGACCTTATGGCACTTGATATTAAAGAAGCACTATACCAATTTGGAATGATTACCGGTCAGGTTACGAATGATGAATTACTGGGGAATATTTTTGCGAATTTCTGTATCGGAAAGTAAAAAGCATACTCATACTATTGATCAAATCAAGCGCCGATATTTCTGCAACACAAAATTTTTCTTTACTACGACACAATCATAAAACCAAATGACCATAAACGATTTAGTAGGCGAATATGCAATCGAAGGCAGCAATCAAGAGCAAAGTGACAAAATTGCTTACAAAGGCAAATTGAGTTTGTCCCTTGATGAAAACAACCGAATTATTGCCCAATGGGTGATCAACAAAGACCAAGTACAAAACGGCAACGGATTTTTCAAGGACGGTATTTTGGTGATTCATTTCAACTACCGTGGCGAAGACGATCATATTTACAAAGGTATTGCTGTCTACAAATGCATCAACAAAGATATACTAGATGGTTTTTGGTCCGAGAAACATGGGAACCCCCTCTATTTAGGCAACGAACGCTGTTTAAGAATGACCTCTCATGAAATTTTGAATTAATCTTGGCATAATAATAAGGCTGTCCGGGCAGGCTATCCGCTACAAGTCCGCAGTCATCAATCCATAAAACATAAACCCAAAAGGAGCTTCCGTTGGTCGCTCTTTTGGGTTTTGTTTTAATAGGATTTCTGCCTTTACGGGCTTTTCGCTGCTATCCTTGACAGTATATCGAATTTCAAGAACTATTCGTTACCCAAAACAACCATTATTGACAAAATATCTTCCCCGTCAACCAATTTCAGATACAACAGAAGTTTAGTAAAGTTTTTTTTAAGAACGTGGTTTAGACAAACCTCTATCGTACAAAATTATACTTCCAGCCACAGCTACATTCAAACTTTTTTCTGATTTAAATTTTACCAAATGATGGCATTTATTCATTGCTTTCTTGGATAAGCCATGATCTTCGGCTCCCAATAAATACACACAACGCCTTGGATGTTCAAAAGTCTCTAAATCTGACGCATTTTCGTCTAATTCAACGCCAACCAATCGCGCTCCTTTGGGCAAGTTGTCAAAAAAAGCCTCAAAGGTATCGTAATGAAAATACGGAATTGCTTTTACGGCATCATGGGTATCGCAAGCCTGCTTGGCATAGCGATTGCCAATGGTAAATATAAAACTGGCGCCTAAGTTTTGGGCAGACCGCCACAAAACACCCAAATTTTCGGGCGTTTTACCGTTTTGTATCCCTATCCCAAAGTATTCATTTATAAAGTTATCATTCATAAAGGCAAAAGTACAAACTGTACGTACACAAATCAATTTTATTATTGAGATGAAAGAAAGAGCCGGTATCGGTAGGGATTTTGGGGATTGGTATTAAAAAAGACTTTGAAGTCGGGAGACTACGGAGAGTTTCATTTAATGAGTTTTATATAATTCCCAAAAACCACCTTTATTGCTTATTTTCTTATCCACAACATTTTTTATACTTTTTGCCACTTCCACAAGGACATGGATCATTTCTATTCACTTTTACAGAACTTACTGGTAACTGAATGACTTTTGGTTCATTTTTAAGCGAATGAAAATAATTATCGTCTTTATTTTCAACAGTATCAGACTCTTCACAAAAATCTGCTTCGGAATAGATTACACTTAATATTTTTATCGAATATTCAAGAGTTACAATTTCATCTTGATTATGGTTTTTTTTAAAATTTTCAAAATCCCCTTCTAAACTATAATCAACATATTCTAAATCATATAAAGCTTCAATAAGTGGATATAAACTTTTCAATTTGACATCACCAATATCCCCTATCATCAGTCCTATAAATGTGGGATCTATTACATTGTCTTCCCCTTTAGCATTTATGAAAAAAGTTAGTATTTCTGTATATACCTTTTCTATTTCATTAGTTCTACGATTTTCAAGGATTGCAATTTGTGTTAAAGCTTGAGATACAGCAGACTTTGCAAAAGTATATACTCCTGGTTTCATCAAAAACTCTTTTAACAAATCTACTTGGCCTTTCCCAAGAAAATACACACATTGCCAAATTTCCTCTGTTAAAAAATCGCCAATATAAAATTCTAAAAATTCTTCATCATATTGTAAAAAATTCAAAACTGGCATTAAACTCTCTGTCGCTTTTAATTCCATCAAAAGAAACATCGCATGTAACGCAAACGAATGTGTGAAAACGGACCAGTCCTTATCTAAAAAATAGGGATAGCGCTCTATACCATCTTGTAAAACCATTTCTAAATCTTGAATAACAGTTTCTCTAGGTAGTGCTAAAATTTTATCAAGTACTGGTTTTGCATTCTTGAAACCTAATTGATACAGTTCATAAATCTCTTGATGGTTAAAAACTGGGGGATTAACTCTATCGGTTACAGGAGGCTCATTTTCTATTAATTCTGAAAAATCATCGCCAAAATCATCAAAACCTAAATCAAATTTTAAACTTTCTAGATGTTCTTCAAGTTCTTCGATACGAGGATTGTCTTCGTCTATTGATTTGTAAAATGACAATCTATTTTCGGCTAAAGGCAAATCTCTTTTTGCTATGGCATATAGAAACGTTGAATAATAATAAGCTTGTACTTCCGAAAAATGAAATTCTGAACGATTAGGAAACATTCCTTTTAAATCTAAATTTTCACCCAAATATTCCAAAGCACTATCAGGTTCTCCTTTGTGTATATAATGATTTGCTGCATTAAGTCGGGCATGTAAATAATCCGGAAATTCTTTTAATAGCTGACTGTTTATTTCCAATGATTTGGCAAAATCACCAAGTTTGTTGTAAGCCACAGACATAAAATTCTTTAACTGCGGTAAATTGGGGTTTTCTTTCGACAGTTTTTCTAATTTTCGAATCAAAACTTTATCAATTTTCCCATGTACCCGTATCGTTAATTCTCTCAATAATTTAGTTTGTGCGGGTGTTACGTCATATAGACGACTAATAAAATCATTGTCGAACGATATTTTTAACTTGGTGTGAATGGTGTTGCTATTCATTATTACAATTCTATTTATTTATATGTACCCTTGATTTTATTCTATATTCCTTTTTATTTATCAAAAAAACAATCCTCACTCCAATTTTTAGGATTATTTATGATGTAGTTTTTTATTCTATTGTATTCCATTTCATCTCTAATGATATGGTCATGAAATCGCTCCTGCCAATTAGAAACTCCTTTGGTATCTCGCATTTCATTAATTCTTCTAGACGAAAATGTTTTTAATGCACGTATAAATTCAAATATACCGTGAATTTTTTTTTCTTTATTTTCTGAAATATCGGTGGAATCATTGGCGGAATCATTGGCGGAATCATTAGAAGTACAGACGGGTTTGAAACCCGTCTCTACGGGGAAAATCGAATTGGAATTATCCACCCCAACAATACAATGAATATGATTGGGCATTATTTGAAATTCATCCAATATAATATTGCTATAATGATTGGGCAAATCATACCAACAATCGGAAACAATTTTACCATATTCGTTCAATTTCATTTCGCCATCGTTTACATATCCAAATAAATGCGCTCGATTTTTGGTACAAATTGTTATAAAATAATTCCCCTCATTCTTGTAATCCCACCATTTTGCTCTAGCGGTATCAATGCGGTATTTACCTTTAAATTTTTGCATATTCTATTATTCAATTTATTGCTATTTCAAATATATTTACAAAATTATCATTTTTACAATTTTCAGAATTATTTCACCCGATCCTATTTATTTTGCCCAAACACAATCATTTTCCCAATTTTCAGAATTATTATGATAATTTCACAAATGAGATAATCTAGATATAGGATCATCGGCAGACGGGTTTCATACAGACGGGTTTCATACAGACGGAATTCATACAGTACAGACGGGTTTCGTACAGACGGAATTCGTACAGACGGAATTCGTACAGACGGGTTTCAAACCCGTCTCTACAAATTTACGCCATCATCCCCTTAACAAAAACTTCAACAAACTCCTTCATTTTGGCAATGATACGATCGCCAATTGTTCTGGCTTGCAGAATACTTGGTCTGTTGTCTAGGCATTGGAAAACCTCATCTTTGATGGGTTCGCGACCACTGTAGATGTAGGCATCAATTAAGGCTTTGAATTGCGCTTTGTCCAGGTGTTCGTCTTCGCAAAGTTTGCCTAGTGCCAATACTTTTTGGTCTTGCCAGTATTTTTCAAATTCATCTTCAATGGAATCACCGTCTTTGATGTGGGGCATATTTTCATCGATAAACTTCTGAATCAGCTCTCGCTTGCTTCTTAACTGAATATCACCACCCAATAAATCAATGATGGCTTTCTTTTGTGCGGCAACTGCCGATGGTGTTTTTGCTCCTTTCAATTGTGCTAACAATTTCAGGATATAGGCCACGTTGATTTGGTCACGATGGATTAACTCCAATTCAAAATCAATGTCATCAAGAATCGAAGTTTTTTGTTTTTCGTTGTCCCGTTTTACTTTTTCGTATAAATCTAAATACTTGCTTTTATAATCTTCAAATTCCTGCTCGTCTAACAGTAAATCCTCCCAATCAAAATCGGTGTAGGATTGCAAAACGTTCATGGCTCGCATTAATTTTCGGAAAGCTTGTACAAATTGAGCTTCTGCTTCTTCACTTTCCAAATCATTTACGCTTTGGTAGGTTGGTGTAATTTCTCGTAGGAGTTTCAAAGCTTCATCAAACTTCGCTGCTATTTTTTCATAATCGGGCATGGTAACGACTTCAATCGCCTCTTTATTTGAAAACAAAGTAATAGCATCGTCGGTAGCTTTTTTGAGGTTCCTGAAGGACAAAATATTTCCTTGTGACTTCTGTTCTCCAAGGATTCGATTCGTTCTCGAAAATGCTTGTATCAAACCGTGTTGCTTCAAATTTTTATCCACATAAAGCGTATTTACTTTTTTGGCATCAAAACCGGTAAGCATCATATTCACAACAATTACAATATCCAAACGGTCTTTCTCATTGTCAAAATTCTCCTTCTCACGGTCTTTTAATCTTCTGCTGATATTTTGAAAATATTTTTGAAAAGAATCACTGTCTTTTGTAGAATAGCTGGTGCCATACATTGTATTATAATCTCCAATATATCTTTCTAATTTATCTCGGGTATGCTTTCCCTGATAACTGGTTTGTGGTTCTGCCAAAACATCAAAATCGACTTCATCTTCGGGAAGGAAATCCTGTGCTTGGTCTGAATCTTCATTGGTACCATAGGTAAAAATAGTGGCAATACGCAAATCGTGTTCTCCAGCTTCTTTCTTTTTTTGGAATAGATCGTAATACTGAATCACATTATTGATACTGCTTACCGCCAAAAGGGCTGAATAATCTCTATCAAAGGTTTTCTGATTGTGATAGGCAATAATATAATCGACGATTTTGTTGATTCGCTTTTCCGAATCCAAAACCTCTTGCTTGTCTATATCTTCGACTTCTATGTCGATAAAAGAATTGCTCTTGTTTTTGTATTTCCCCACATATTCAATCCCAAAGCGCAATACGTTTTCATCCTGAATGGCATCCGTAATCACGTATTTGTGCAAGCAATTACCAAACAAATCTTTGGTGGTGCGTTTTCCTAAATCATTCTTGGAAGCGTTTTCGGCAAATATGGGCGTTCCTGTAAAACCGATTAACTGACTTTTGTCAAAGAATTTGGTAATTCTATCGTGGGTTTCTCCAAACTGGGAACGGTGGCATTCATCAAAAATAAAAACGATTTTCTTATGGCGCAACGACTCTATTTTACCAGCAAAACGTTCTGAAACGGCATTGTTTAATTTCTGAATCGTAGTCAGAACCAACTTGGTAGTATCCGTTAATTGCCGAACCAAGGATTGTGTATTATCCGTGACATCAACACTATCTTTTTTGAAAGCGTTGAATTCATTCATGGTCTGGAAATCCAAATCTTTACGGTCCACAACAAAAACAACTTTGTACACCTCAGGTAATTCCATCACAATTTGGCTTGCCTTGAACGAGGTTAAAGTTTTACCCGAACCTGTGGTGTGCCAAATGTAGGCGTTCTCGCTTGAGTTTTTGATTTGATGAATTATCGCTTCTGTGGCAAAATATTGATACGGTCGCAACACCATCATTACCTTGTGTGTTTCGTTTATCACGATATAATGAGACACCATTTTGCCCAAATGTTCCGGGTTCAGAAATGCAGCTGCGAACTCGTGCAACTCGGTTATGTTTTTATTATTGGTATCTGCCCAAAAGAACGTTTGTTTGACCGATTGCAGTTTGTTGTTTGCCAAATATTTGGTATTTACACCATTACTGATTACAAACAGTTGCACGTATTGAAACAAACCGTGATTGCTCCAAAAAGAATGCAATTGGTAGCGATTAATTTGGTTAAACGCTTCTTTAATTTCTAAGCCCGAACGTTTGAGTTCTATTTGTACCAATGGCAAACCATTGACCAAAAGCGTTACATCAAAACGGTTCTTGTAGCTTCCTTCCAGACTGATTTGATTGGTAACTTGAAATAAATTCTGGCTATTGTCTTCCACATTGAAAAAACGAACATAAAACGAAGTGCCATCTTCCTTGGTCAATTGAAAACGGTCTCGTAGCGTTTTGGCTTTTTCAAAAACATTGCCTTTGGCTAGATGATTGACGATAGCATCAAACTCTTTGGCTGTAAAAGTGGTTTCGTTAAAAGCTTCTAATTGACTTTGTAGATTGGAAACCAAAGCATCGCCATCGGGAATGGTTACAGACGCATAGCCTAAACCCCGCAATTGCTTGATTAAGTTGTTTTCTAATATTGCTTCGGATTGATGGCTCATTTTAGTTGTGAAATTTATCTTCTTTCCATTTGGAAGGGTTGTTTTCTATATAGGTTTGTATTCTTTCGAATGCCTTTGAATCTCTAATAATATGATCGTGAAATCGTGAAAGCCATTCAAAATCAGCATGAATTTTACGCATTTCAAAACTGCATCTTCCTTTATACCACCGAATGATGCGTGATATATTTTCATTTAGCATCGGATTTTTATCGCCTGCAAATCCACCTATTTTATTTTCATTTTGCGCATGTACAGACGCGATTAATCGCGTCTCTGTATTATCATCATTAGACGCGATTAATCGCGTCTGTACGGTATCGGATGGCAATTTCATTTTATTGATTATTAATATCCCATGCATATGATTGGGCATAATCACAAAATTACCCAATTCAATATCGGGAAATTGATTTGGAATATTTTCCCAATTGCGATGGGCAATTTTCCCTAATTCATTCAATTGCATTTCGCATTTTGAATCATTATCATGTACAGACGCGATTAATCGCGTCTCTACGGATGGGCCGGATACAATATTACCAAAATAACACGCCATATTTTTGGTGCATATTGTGATGAAATACGCTCCATTTTCGCCATAATCCCAATTTTGCAATCGGGCGGATGGGATTCGATATTTATTCTGAAATTTTTTCATATTTCATTATTTTTATTCTACATGCTCCGGATAGTGTACAGACGCGATTTATCGCGTCTCTACGTTGCATTACACACACTCCACACATAGACGCGATGAATCGCGTCTCTACCGTTGCATCACACCACACATAGACGCGATAAATCGCGTCTCTACCGTTGCATTACACAAACATTTGCTGCAACAACCCTTTTTTGAATAATTGCGTTTTTCCTATTTCCCCATTCACGGTTTCTATTTTTGTATCAATACTCGATAAAAAATTGGCGATTTTTTGTTGTTCTTTAAAAGAAGGTACATTTAAAAATATTTTCTCAATTGCAGTTTTACTAATTTCAGGAAAAGTAGAACCATTAGCTCTAGAAGTTAATTCATGCTTGTTTTGTTTTATCCAATTAAATATAAAAATATTACTATTTCCTTTTCTTGCAATTAACGATTGAAACCCTTGATTTGTTGAACATTCTTCTCGTGCTATTGAAACTTCACCAATTGTAGCTCTTGTAGTAAGAAGGATTGTTCCAATAGGTAATTTCTTAGCTGAGGATTTTTGTAAACCTAATTCTGTTATTGTTCTAATACTACTTGAAACAAAATCAGATTTAATTTCTGTTGGTGTAAACCACTGAATTTCTCCTCCCCAATATTCTGAAATATTAGTATCTGGTGTTCCTCCACCAACAATTTCACAAACATCCCCCAACTTTTTCTCCTCCCAATCCGGATAATCCTTTCCGTTCTCGTCTTTAAACCTTAATTTACCGGAGAACAATTGTTGCATTACGCCTTTTTTGTATTGTTCTAATAATGATATATTATGTCCGTTTGGAAAAGGAATTTTTAGAATATCACATTGTTTTTTAAGAATATCATCATTTTTGTTTGATAAATCAGATAGTTTTTCTAAGCTAATACAGATATCATTAACAATAATTTCTTCTTCTTCTTCAAAAGTATCCACATAACGAGGAATATTCAGGTTGTAATCGTTTTCGGCGATGCTGGTAGAGACGCGATTAATCGCGTCTAATAATGATGATGTAGAGACGCGATTAATCGCGTCTGTACGATTAATCGCGTCTGTACGGATGATAGGGGCCGCAATAGGGGCAATATGCGAATATTTATCTTCTTCGGTTCTGTTTTCGTAAGTGCTAATTATTTTATCTATATCCTCGGTACGCAACACGTTTTGGGTTTTCACCTTTTCAAAATGCTGGCTGGCATCGATAAACAAAATATTTTCGGCATCGGTACGCTTTTTCTTCAAAACCAGAATACAGGTTGGTATGCTGGTTCCGTAAAAAATATTGGCTGGCAAACCAATTACGGCATCGAGGTAGTTTTTTTCTTTGATCAAATATTCGCGTATGTGTCCTTCGGCACCACCACGAAACAAAACACCGTGAGGGAGAACGATTGCCATAGTTCCGTTATCGGCAAGTTGGTGCACCATGTGTTGCACAAAGGCAAAATCGGCTTTGGAGCTTGGTGCGAGTTTCCCATAGGCAGAGAAACGCTCGTCGTTCATGTGCAAAGGGCTGGCAGACCAATTGGCAGAAAAAGGAGGATTGGCAACAATGGCTTCAAAACGCATATCATAATGCTGTGGGCGTTCCAGCGTATCTTCGTTCTTAATGTCAAATCGCTTGTAATGCACATCGTGCATAATCATATTCATGCGGCATAAGTTGTACGTCGTAGGGTTCATTTCCTGTCCGTAAAAAGCACTTACGTCTTTTACTTCTTTGGCTACACGCAACAATAACGAACCGGAACCGCAAGTAGGGTCATAAACGCTCTTGAGTTTGTCTTTGCCCACCGTTACCAGTTGTGCCAAAATGCTACTGACTTGTTGTGGGGTATAGAATTCGCCTGCTTTCTTGCCTGCGCCACTGGCAAACTGCCCAATTAGATATTCGTAGGCATCTCCCAGAACATCACTGTCGGTATTTTCTAAATCAAAATCAATTTCATCCAGATGCACGAGGACTTTTACAATGAGTTCGTTTTTGTCGGCTTCGGATTTTCCAAGTTTGTGGGAAGTCAAATCGAGGTCAGAAAACAGGTTTCCAAAATCTTCTTCACTTTCAGAACCCATCGTACTTTGCTCAATGTGCGTCAATACTTTGGCTAAATCACCCAGAATAAAATTGTTTTTTCCGCCTGCGTTGCCTCTTCGTGCCAATTCCGAGAACAATTCGGATGGGAGCAAAAAGTAACCTAATTTGTCTAAAGCCAATTGTTTGATTTCTTCCAGCAAAGCCGCTTCATCTGCATGACCTTCGACTTCCTGAAAAGTCAAACCGTCTGGTTTTAGGATGGTGTTGGCATACAAGTCCATTTTGGTGCTCAGGTACTTGTAGAAAATAAAACCTAATATGTAATCACGGAAATCATCGGCATCCATTTTCCCACGTAGGGTGTTGGCGATATTCCAGAGTTGTTGTTCTAATTTTTGTTTTTGTTCGGCTGCCATTATAGGGTATTATCTATTTTTATAACCGCTAAGGTATTGAAATTTATACGATACTTTTTGAGGAAAACCGTAAATAAGGTCAATTTTAATTATTTTAAGTGATTATGAATTCTACAAGATAAATACTTACACTTTCAAATTGTTCAACTTCTAGTTAAATTGTAATTAGAGATATTCAAGATTTAATTTTAAAAGTAATTTTATCAAATTTAACAATTCGCTTTCAATTAAAACTCTATTTATTTATTGTTTATCATAAGCTATAACGGCATAAACCAATGTAATTCTTACAATTGAAAAAAAGTAAATTACGCAACAAACGCATGAGACAAGAACCATTTATTAATTTAACCTTAAGACTCAAAAAATAACTTCAATGTTCTTATTAATTAATTATATTTGCGCCGTTTTAAAACTATTCAAATTCAATCTAAAAGTAATTGCAATTCAATGGTTTTAATTACAAAATCAGTTCCTATTATTAAAACCAAATTCATTTTTTGGACAACTTTAACCGCTTTTATATTCCCCAAATGAATTCATTTAAAACTGTTTTATACCTACTTCTATTATCCTTTTTTGGAAATACCCTTTTTGCACAACAAGCGGATCAATCCGAAATCACGCAAAACCAATCTCTCGAAGTTCTTGCCCAAAATACAATTGAAGATTCCATTTCTCAAAATGCAATTAAAAAAGACACACTCAACTATACTCTAATCAACAGTATAGACACATTAAAAACGGCGCAACCTTTAAATGTCTACCCACCTGCAACTAGAGATTATACAAGATTAAGTTATAATACTTCAATGTATGTAGGTGCTACAATTATTGCATTTGGTGTTTTGTATTCTATGCCGGAAAGTGTAACCAATTGGGACAAAAAGGATATGAAAAAAAACGGGATTTTCAACAAATGGAAACAAAATGTAAAAGCAGGTCCAGTTTGGGATAACGATGATTGGGTACTAAATTACATTACACATCCATATTCTGGAGGCGTTTATTATATGACCGCCAGAAGCAGTGGTTTCAATATTTTTGAGTCCTTTTTATATTCGGCTTTTATGTCTACTTTTTTCTGGGAATATGGTATCGAGGCGTTTGCTGAAATTCCATCTAAACAAGATTTAATAGTTACACCAGTGATAGGTTCTATTATAGGGGAAGGTTTTTTCTATGTCAAAAAAAGCATCGTAAAACATGATAAAAAAGTACTGAATTCAAAATTTTTAGGATACACATCGCTATTATTAATTGACCCGTTCAATACTATATTAGATGGTTTTGGTTATAAAGACCAACGTACAACCCAACTAAACATTGCTCCAGTAGGTTTTGATAATGGAAGCAATAAAGCCATTTGGGGACTTAATTTCAATATGCAATTTTAATTAATACGAATATACAAATCACTGAAAATCAATTATTAAATCATTTCTTTCAATATAACTTTAGAAGTGTTAAAGTTTAAAAAAAAGAAAAAATACCTGTTATTTTAACAATCACAAGTTGAATTATTTATTACTTTTATTTCCTGCTAATCATAGTAATATTAAGTCAACATTAGTTTTATGTCAAGATTAGCAAATCTATTTTTCACTGATTTATTAACCTAAAAAATGATTTTTTTGAGTAAAATTGAAATTATTGTCGCTTCTATTTTTATGGTTTTAAATTATATAATTTTTTCAAAAACTATTTTAAAATACAAGCAATTAAATACCGCTTTTACCCAAATAGTAATTGATAAAAAGTAACACCTAAAGGTTAGGAAAAAGATTTACAATACAACTACTTTACACAAGTACACTACTAGATTGCAATCTTTAAATGTATAGAAAACCAATGGTTTTATTGTGAAATTTACATTTTACTATCAAAGTAATAGCTCTATTTATAGACAATCCATTTTAAAAAGAGTTTTTATCTTTATACTAATTTAGTATTTTATATACTTTGAGTTTAAAAAGAGTTTGAACACTTTCTAGAATGTTCGAAAATGTTTTATTTTTGTTTATGTCTACAGGATACAAACAAAAGTAAAAAGAGAAAGACTAATCAAAATGACTAGTCTTTCTTTTTTTTTATTCCTTTACTAAATAAATACCATCTTCTTTTATCTCGATAAGTTTCTCTTTATACAAAGCACCAATGGCTTTCTTAAAAGTTTTCTTGCTCATTTTAAGAACCGTTTTTATGTCTTCGGGATGAGAATTATCTGTTAGACGCAAAAAGCCCCTACTGGCTCTCAATTCGTCTAATATTTTTTCAGCATTGGGCTCTATACTCTGATAACCTTGAATTTGCAACGAAACATCTATTTTGTTATCCGGTCTAATATTCTTGACATATCCTCGCATACGATCGCCTGTACGAATAGCGTCATCATAAACTTCGTCTTTATACAAAAGCCCTTTGTGCAGTTCATTGATAATCACATTGATACCAAGTTCTGTTATATGAGAAACGATTAGTTCTACTTCTTCTCCTTTTTCAACGGTAAGATGATCATTTTTCAAAAATTGATTCAATTTACTAGAGGCTACCAAACGATTTGTTTTTTCATCCATATACAGGTATACCAAATAACGCTTTCCTTTTTCCATAGGACGCGCTTGCTCTTTGAACGGAACTAGAATATCCTTTTCCATACCCCAATCCATAAAAGCTCCTATTTGATTGGTATAATTC
The DNA here is from genome assembly GCF_026810365.1 of Flavobacterium praedii. Lineage (NCBI taxonomy): Bacteria > Pseudomonadati > Bacteroidota > Flavobacteriia > Flavobacteriales > Flavobacteriaceae > Flavobacterium > Flavobacterium praedii. The sequence goes on along the minus strand of NZ_CP113948.1, from coordinate 869,269 downwards.
ACACGTAGGAGTGCGAATTCATTAAGTAAAATATAAGGTTCTAAAGTTGTAGCAACTGGACGTTCTTCGTGATCCAAATAAACAAAAACAATAAGCTCCTCGCCTATTTCAAATTCATTTGGAACATATTTATTGGGTAAAAGAATATCGTGTACTCCTTCGGGGTCTTGCTCTGGGTTTCCTAAAAACAAACCTACTTTGGTATCCCGTAATATAGTAAGCGTATTGTATTTTCCTATTTCAATCATTTTTGTATCGATTCTGAGTTGTTGAACAACTTATTTAAAGCGCAAAGGTACGAAGTTTGAAAATGGGAATTCGAAAAATAATCCCATAAAAAAACGCCCAATTAAGGACGTTTATATTCGGGTCAATCTATGGTCTAATTGAAAACACTTTCTTTTTTAAAATGAACAGCCAATAAATAATAAAAAACGGCTCTGTATTTATTTTTATTTGATTTTCCATATATTTCTAAAACAGCATCTATACCTGCATCAAGAGCTGAATCATCAGGTAAACCCAATTTCTTAATTAAAAAATTATTTTTGACAGTAACCAATTCTGCTTTTTGTGTTCCTGAAACTGTAGAAGAATCTGGATTATAAATTGACGGTCCACAACCAATAGTTACTTTTGTCAATAAATTCATATCCGGAACAATGCCGCATTTGTCTTTCAAATCGGCTGCATACTTTAAAATTAATTCATCTCTTGCACTCATAATAAAATATTTAAAGATTATTTTAGTTTAACTATCTCAAATTTAATCATTTATTTTAAATATGTGCGATTTTTATACATTATTTTTTTAAAGCATTTTTAATTATATTTTTACCAAAGTAAGAATTATACATTTATTAATTTCACAACTTAATTCTAGAACTAAACCAACTCTTTAAAATACTGCAATAAAATAGAATTATTCTCTAATGTTGGGGTAAAAACTTCAAGAATGCAAGGATTTTCATTTTGACTATAAACACATGTTAATGCGTTAGTCAAACTCAACTCATCATTGGCCGCAACATAATCGAATCCATACATTTTAGCCAAATGTTCGGCAGTCAAATTATGCGAAGTTTCAAAAAAAGTATTAAAAACAGGCGTTTCATCGTGTCCTGGCAAAATTCTAAAAATTCCACCTCCACCATTATTAATCAAAATGATTTTAAAATTTTTCGGAATGTAATTGTTCCAAAGTGCATTGCTATCATATAAAAAACCAATATCTCCGGTTATAAATACAGTCTGTTTTACATTTGCGACAGCTGCACCAATTGCAGTCGAAGTACTTCCGTCTATTCCGCTTGTACCTCTATTGCAATAGACTTCGATTGAAGGATCAATTGGAATTAATTGCGCATACCGTATGGCCGAACTGTTACTGATTTGCAATTGACTCTTTTGAGGCAAAGTACCAATCACGTTCTCAAAAACTTTGAAATCTGAAAAAGGAATTTTGGACAAATAAATATCGTGTTTTTCTTTTCGCACGGTTTTAACCGCATTCATTTTAGAAAAATAATCACTTTCAATAATTTTTGTCAAGGGTATAAAAGCCTCGAAAAAAGTATTGGGAGTTACCTCAAAATGTTTTGTCAAGCATCCAAAAGTATCATAGGCTCGCAATGTATCGATATGCCAATGGTGTTTGGGTTGGTATTTTCTCAAAAAAGCCTTGATTCGTTTGGATACTACCATTCCACCAAAAGTGATAAGAATTTCAGGTTGAAAAGCTTCGAAATCTTCCGCTGTAAAAGGTGTTATTATAGTATCAATGTTATTTATAAAACTAGCGTGATGCACATTCGATGTTGTTTCTGTCATCACTACTACCGATTCATCATTGGCGAAAGCCTCGATAGTCTTATTGGAAATGCTTTCAGGATCGTTTACACCTACTAATATCAGTTTTCGGGTAGCCTTGTTCCATAGAGTAGCATATTCCTGCAACTCTTGGCTATTAATTTCCTGTATAATTTTAGCGGAAGCGAAAACGAAACTGTTTACACTTAGTTCCGAAACTGTTTCATACAAAGGTTCTTCAAACGGAGCATTGATATGCACAGGACCTTTTTTATCGATTGCCGTATTGATGGCTTCGTTTATTTTAAGATCATTTTCGTCTGAAACTGCTTCCAATAAATTAGCATTATACAAAGAATGGTTGGCATATACGTTTTCCTGTCGAATGGTTTGCCCATCGCCAATGTCTATCTTACTTTGCGGACGATCTGCTGAAAGTACAATCAGTGGAATCTGACTGTAAAACGCTTCGGCAAAAGCAGGATAATAGTTTAACAATGCCGATCCCGAAGTACAAACAAGTACGGTAGGTTTACCAGTTTGCTGCGCAATTCCCAGTGCAAAAAAAGCTGCTGAGCGCTCATCGGCAATACTGTAACATTGAAAAGCGGGATTACTGGCAAAACCTATTGTAAGTGGTGCATTTCGAGAACCAGGTGAAATGATAATATTAGTGATCCCTTTGGCTAATAAAATTTGAATAATACTTTGTGCTAAAGGTATTTTGGGGTAAACCATTTTTAAAGTTAGAAATTAGAAGTTAGAAGTTAGAAGTTTTACAACTACAACCTAAAAAGCAAAGTTACAAACTTGACCATCGAATACCTTCAAATAGAACAACTTTTTACTATTTTTGATGAGAAATAAATAAAGAAATGAAAATCAAAATAAGACCTTACCAAACCGAGGACGCGCAAGCCATATTGGATATTATTAATTATAACATTCTAAATTCAACTGCCTTATACGATTACAACATTCGAACTTACGAACAACAAAAAGCCATTTTAGAAGATAAAACCAACAAACATTTCCCTGTAATTGTTGCAAAACAGGATGGTAAAGTCGTTGGTTTTGGTATGTATAGCGAATTTCGTTTCAGAGAAGCTTACAAATACACTGTAGAACATTCCGTTTATGTAGATAATGAACATCATGGACAAGGGATTGGAAAATTGCTATTATACGAATTAATACAATTGGCCAAAAACCAAAAATTGCATACTATGATTGCAGTAATCGATGCCGAAAACCAAAGCAGTATTGATTTTCATGAGAAATTTGGATTCAAAACCGTTGGAATCATCAAAGAATCTGGTTATAAATTTGATCGTTGGTTGCATTCGGTTTTTATGCAATTGATTTTGGAGTGATTTTTTGGTAATTAGCTTTGATCTCTCACTTTACTATTTATATCATTAAAATATGATACCTAACAGGTTAAAAAAAAACTGTTAGGTTTGCGGTTTCCCAATAGTTTTTTTTAAACCTGTTCGGTATAAATAGCTTCAAAACATAACCCCACCGACAAACCATAACCCCATAAAGAATAGTATCTTTGCCTTTTTATACATACTATGAGTTTTACACTGCTTTCTTCCCCTTTGCAAGGATTTACCGATTTTCGTTTTAGAAATGCTCAAAATAAATATTTTGGAGGAATAGATACTTTTTATTCACCTTACATTCGTTTGAATGGTAAATTGGCTATAAAATCATCTTACGAGCGTGATTTGCTTCCAGAAAACAACATTGGTCTAGAAGTCATTCCGCAAGTGATTACGAATGATGCAGATGAATTTATATTTGTGGCAAAATATGTTAGAGAACTTGGATATAAAGAACTAAACTGGAATCTGGGTTGTCCCTATCCAATGGTTACCAAATCGGGTATGGGCTCTGGTCTAATCAGTAATACCGAAAAAATCAATCATATACTTGAAAGAGCGCATAATGAAACTGACATCATTGTGTCGATGAAAATGCGTTTGGGATATGATACAACACAAGAAATTCTTGATGTTTTACCAATTTTAGACAAATACCCAATAAAAAACATTGCCATACATGCCCGCTTAGGAAAACAACTGTACAAAGGTGGTGTGCATCTGGATGCGTTCCAACAATGTATTGACAACACTAAGCACAAACTGTATTACAACGGCGATATTACTTCGGTAACTAAATTCCACGAAATGCAAGAACGCTTTCCTTCTATTGATCATTGGATGATTGGTAGAGGATTGATTGCAGATCCTTTTTTACCAAGTATGATTAAAAGTAATACTACAGAATATCCAAAAAACAAAATGGAATTGTTCAGCGAATTCCATGATACGCTTTACCAAGGATACAGCGAGTCATTATCTGGTCAAACACACATACTACTGAAAATGCATCATTTATGGGAATATTTCTCGGCCATATTTTCAGATCCACATAAGGTTCATAAAAACATCAAAAAATCAAAAAGTATCCGAAATTACGAAGCTACTGTTAAGGAAGTTATTGCAAAAGGGTAGTTTTGGGTTATGGATATAAAAAAAGAGTTTGCTAAAATTAGCAAACTCTTTTTTTTAACGCTATCGGAACTTATTACTAAGAAACTGATCACTGACCACTTAAAAAACTATCCTTTTACCCAATTTACAATGTTTTCATCCATTGGTTTTACTTTAGAAAGATATACTTTGACTAATTCACCTTTTTCATTGATAAGGTATTTTTGAAAATTCCATTCTACTTTGGAATCTTGAACACCATTTTTGGATTTTTGTGTCAAAAATTTATACATCTCACACATATCATCGCCTTTTACAGAAACTTTACTCATCATAGGGAAAGTTACACCATAATTGGCTTGACAAAATGTTTTAATCTCTGCATTGGTTCCTGGCTCTTGACCACCAAAGTTGTTGGCAGGGAATCCAACAATTACAAAACCTTTGTCTTTGTACTGTTTATACAAAGCTTCCAATTCTTTATATTGTGGTGTGTATCCACACTCTGAAGCAGTATTAACAATTAATACTTTTTTACCTTTTAGCGAGGCAAAATCAAAAGTCTTGCCTGATAAATCTTCTACTTTAAATTGATAGATGTTTTGTTTCACTTGTGCTTGAATTTGGATACTAAAAAAGAACAATGCGCAAATCGCTACTACTAATTTTTTCATGTTTTAAAATTTTGATATAAAATTAAACATTTATTTGTCTTGTTAGAAAATATTATAGTTCAACAACTGTTATTATTAAATTAATTTTTTATAAAAATAAATGGAAAGCTTATATTTATTTTCTGTTCATTTGAAAAAGTTATACCAACATTTGGTTTAAAATATTCCATCAAAAAAAAAAGATGCTCCAAAAGGAGCATCTCATTAACTAATTGTAAATGATAATCTACAAGGTATTCTTTAACCAAAATACTAACCAACCATTTTGCATTTTAAAAAATATAAACCTAATACAATTATCTAGTATTAGACATTTCAAATACCATGCCAAAACCCAATTAAAAGCCATTTTTATCGATAAAAGCAATTTTAAATTTAAAAAAATAAGATTTATTTTATATAAAAAAAGGTTCCAATAAAACTATCGAAACCTTTTTTTATATAATACAATACCGAATTACTTCTTGTAATATTTTCTATATTTTGGATAAGCCAAAGCTCCAATTAAAGATATTGATCCCAGTGTATACCAGATCCATGCTAAAGAATGTGCCTCACCACTAGCATAGGAATGCAATCCTACCAAGTGAAAATTTACTCCATAATAAGTAAACAAAATAGAAACAAAGGCAAACATACTCATTAAATTAAAGATCCATTTTCCTCTTAAAGAAGGAACAAAACGAGCGTGAATCACAAAAGCATAAACCATTATACTAATCAATGCCCATGTTTCTTTTGGATCCCATCCCCAGTAACGACCCCAGCTTTCATTGGCCCATTGCCCTCCAAGAAAATTACCAATGGTCAACATAATTAAACCAATAGTCAAAGCCATTTCGTTTATATAAGTAATTTCTTGAATATTCAAATCCATTTTGGCTTTGTTCTTTTCATTTGTAAAAAATATTAAAACTAAAGACACAAAACCTAAAATCATACCCAATGCAAATGGCCCATAGCTCGCCACAATAACAGCTACGTGAATCATTAACCAATAGGAATTTAATACGGGTTGCAAATTGGCAATTTCTGGATCAACCCAATTGGCATAAGCTGCAGATAAAATCATAGCAGTTACAAAAGCGGCTGAAGCAACAGTCAATTTTGATTTTATATCAAAAGCCAAACCAAAAAACATTGTTGCCCATGCTACATAAACAATGGCTTCATATGCATTACTCCAAGGCGCATGACCAGAAATATACCAACGAGCTACTAATGTTATGGTATGCAAAACAAATAATATTCCTATGAGAACATGCATTGAATTGACTAAAACATTTAAAACTTTAGATTCTTTAAAAATCTTAAGAATAGTAAACATTAGCATTAAAATTGCTGCTAACAAATAGGCATAAGGCAGTTTTTGAAGCAAATCATATTTATTATATGTGATTTCCAAATTAATTTTATCATCACTCGGCCTTACTTTGCTTCCAAACTTCTTTTGAAAATCATTAATACTTCCCAATAGTTCATCGGCAGTTTTGTAATTTTTACTTTCAATCGCATTTGCCAAAGTTCCAAAATAAAGAGGTAAAATACTTTTGGTATAAGTAGAATCCATTCCTTTTAAACCGGCATTTCCAAGTTCCAAGTATGAAATCCACTTATTCCCTGGATCATTTGGTATTGGAAAAATCCTTAATATACTTCCACTTAAAGCAGATTCCATTAAGTTTACTTTCTTATCCGTTTCTATGAAATCTTTTTCAAATTGATTTGGATTTCCTGCTTTGTAGGCTCCATCTAAAAAAGGAGATAATTTATAGTTTCCTTTTTCATCAAAGAAAGCAATAAAAGGAGCATACTTATCTTTGGGATCAATTCCGATAATTTTACGAATGCTATCATTTCCTGATTTGATATAAATCAGTGGTATTTCGATCCAAAGTTGAGCACTTTGAGTCATTGAAATAAATACTTGATCAGAGTTCATTCCGTTGTATGTATCAGAATGACTTACTTTTCTCAACAACTCCGAAGAGAAGGTATTGATAGGTTTCATTCTTCCCCCTGCATCTTGAATAACCAATCTACCAAATTTTGCAGCATGCTTTTCGTCTACGGTATAAATGGTCAATAAAGAATCTAACTGTTTTTTAGTAGGTTTTACCCGTACTTGATGAGCAGCTTGATCAGGATTAGCTCCATCAGCAGCATGATTGTGTTCTTGTGCAAAGCCATTCAAACTAAACAATAGTACAAAAATAGATACTAATTTGGCTTTTTTATTTTTCACAACTTCCAACTTTCTTTTTAAATCTGCAAAACGAGAATGCTTAGTAAACATTATAGCCATCATTGAAAAAAACAACATAAAATAGCCAATATAAGTTATGGTTGTACCCCAATAATCATGATTTACAGACAAAACAGTTCCTTGCTCGTCTGGATCGAATGAAGATTGAAAAAAGCGGTATCCCTCGTGATCCAAAACATGATTCATGAATATTTTATAATCAAATGAGGTTGTTGAATCTTGAACTGTAACATGGCTTTCAAAAGAAGAAAAGCTTTTCTCCGTTCCAGGATATTTTTGGGCTACAAAATCATTAAGCTTAATCTTGAAAGGCAAAGTATATGTTTTAGTTCCATATATAAATGTATACTCAAGTTTTCCAATTTTCACATTTATTGGTTTTCCTGATTTCCCTTTGGATCCCATAATTTTCACTTCCTTTACTTGTCCATCAGTTTTGAGATTTAAAACCAATAAATCCTCAAGATTTTTTTCTTTAAAATCATTTTTAGATTCATAATCAAGCACTCCTTTTGTAGCTGGTTCAGGACAAACAAAACGAATATCTCCAATACTGTATAAAGAACGCATCATCAAGGGTTGAGTAATATCTTTCACTACTTTTCCTTGTAACTTATCTGCCATTCGCATAAATTCACCTTCAAATGGCATTTGAATCGTATAACTATCTCCTGTTGTATTGATATTTATGGCGCCTTCAGTATATTTATTTAAAGAAAAAAGAATGTTATGAATATTTTGTACTTCACCCTCTTTTAAAAAATGTTCTTCTCGTCCACCATCACCCGCTTCTACCAATTTAAAATACAAACTCCCTTTGGGATCCGGTTTTATGTATTGTTTGGCACCCATAATGAAATTTTTATATTCTACTTCAAAGTCTTTATTGTCAAAATCTCCTTTTATAGAAAAATCATTATTGGTTACAGGCGAAAGTAAAAGAGCTTTTTCAAAAACTCTACGTTTCATCTCCCCCTTATAATCCCCATCGATATAAAGAGTCAAATATGTTTTATCCGAGTAGAATTGATTTTCAGTTGCGCCTTCTCGTATTGGCATCATACCTTCAAAACTTATATAACGTGTTATAAAAGCACCCGCAATGATAAAAATAAAAGCCAAATGAAGCATTAAAGTAGCCCATTTTTCTTTTTTGAGTAATTGATAGCGTTTGATGTTCCCGATGAAATTAATCATAAAAAACAGCATAATAGCTTCAAACCACCAAGTATTATAAACTAAAATTCGAGCTGTGTCAGTATTGTATTTACTTTCTATAAAAGTACCCGCTCCCATTGCTATTGCAAAAGTTAAAAACAATAAAGACATTAATCGGGTAGAAAACAAGACAGAGAATAATTTTTTATTCATTTGGAATTGAATTTAGTTTTATTTATGTGTCGCAAAAATACTTAAAATTATCCATTTGTATAAGGAGAGAATTGTTAATTTAATCAAAATTTAAGGATGATTTTTTAAATAAAAAACAATAAATCATATCTTTTAATGTTATTTAGTCGATAAAAAATACCTTTAATCTCTTCATTTTTTTTTGTTAATTTTGCCAAATGATTAAAATAACGATTATCGGTTCAGGAAATGTAGCACAACATCTTATTGATGCTTTCGCAAAAAGCGGAGCGGTAGAAATCATGCAGGTTTTTTCTAGAACCCAAAAGCAAATTTCCTCACTTCTTGATTCGAATAAAATCACTAATGACTGGAATGCTTTGATAGAAACTGATTTATATATCATTGCTGTTTCTGATGATGCCATTGCAAGTGTTTCTTCGCAATTGCCTTTCGAGAATCGTTTAGTTGTTCACACTTCGGGGAGTGCTCCATTGACAATTTTGGATAACAAAAATAGAAAAGGTGTTTTTTACCCTTTGCAAACTTTCACCAAAGGGAAAACTATCGATTTTAATGCAATTCCATTTTGTCTTGAAACCCAAAACGAAAGCGATTATGAAATCCTGGAAAAAGTAGCCAAATCCATATCTCAAAGTGTTTACAAAATTGACTCGCACCAACGCAAAGCATTGCATGTAGCTGCAGTTTTTGTCAATAACTTTACCAATTATTTATACCAATTGGGTAATGATATTTGCCAAGAAAACCACGTTCCGTTCGATATTTTGAAGCCTTTAATTCTTGAAACGGCCCAAAAACTCTTGACGCTTTCTCCCAAAGAAGCGCAAACAGGCCCAGCCAAACGCAATGATATTTCAACAATTGAAGCGCACGAATCTTTTTTATCCAATGAAAATCAATCTACTATTTATAAAATATTAACCCAATCTATACAAAATCATGGCAAAAAGCTATAAAGAAATAATGAATGATATTACTACGTTTGTCTTTGACGTAGATGGCGTACTTACAGACAGTTCTGTCTTTGTTACCAACGAAGGAGAAATTCTTAGAACAATGAATATTCGTGATGGTTATGCCATGAAAGCAGCTGTTGAAAGCGGTTACCATGTTTGCATCATCTCAGGCGGAAGCAATGAAGGCGTTCGAGTAAGACTTCGAAATTTGGGTATAACCGACATCCATTTGGGCACTCCTGATAAAGTAGAAACCTTCAAAGAATATACCGACGTTTACTCCATAAACCCAGAACACGTTTTGTACATGGGTGATGACATTCCCGATTATCATGTGATGAAATTAGTAGGATTACCAACGTGTCCGCAGGATGCAAGTCCAGAAATCAAAGCAATTTCAAATTATATTTCACATAAAAATGGTGGAAAAGGCGCTGCTCGTGATGTAATCGAGCAAGTGATGAAAGTACAAGGAAAATGGATGACTTATTTTGATGGAAAACACGATTGATTAGTAATAAGTAATCAGTTTGTTAGTAATCAATTGTAATACTTAATTAATGGGGCATTGTTCAGCTTGTTAGTATCCAGAAATCAAAAAATGTATACCACATGCAGTATGTTTAAGAACTAAAAACTGAATACTAGATTTTTTTAATCTGAACACTAACAAACTGAACACTAAAATCTGATAACCCACAACTGATTATTAAATACTAGATTCTACAATTTGAACACTAAAAAACGGAACACTCAACACTCAACATGAAGTACCTTAAACTCATTCGTTACCAAAACCTACTGATGCTTGCCTTGATGCAATTGCTATTTCGGTATGGTTTTTTAAATTTTCAAAGCATTCCTTTAGCCCTTACAGATTGGCAATACTGTTTATTAGTTTTCGCAACAGTCCTTATTGCTGCTGGCGGATATGTGATCAACAACATAATGGATCAGGCAACTGATACAGATAACAAGCCTAGTCAGGTTGTTGTAGGCAAAAGCATAACAGAAACGCTAGCCTACAATATTTATTTTGCATTGAATATATTGGGAGTTGGTGCTGGTTTTTATTTATCGAATGTGATTGAGAAGCCCGGATTTGCATCCATTTTTATTATCATTTCGGCTACTTTGTATCTTTATGCAACAAGTCTTAAGCAAATGTTTCTAATCGGGAATTTTGTCGTGGCGCTATTGTTGGCTATCAGCGTACTCATCATTCCAATATTTGATCTTTTACCCATCATTAACCCCGGAAACCAAGTCGTTTTGGCCGATTTGTTCTCCATTATTCTAGACTATGCACTATTTGCTTTTGTTATAAATTTTATAAGAGAAATTGTAAAAGATTTAGAAGATGTAAATGGGGATTATAATCAAGGAATGAAAACCTTACCTATTATTTTGGGCAATAGTAGAACAACAAAATTAGTAATGGTTTTGAGTTTAATTCCATTGGTAATGGTGCTATTTTACATCAAAAAATACTTTTTTGCATATGATTTATATTTAGCTACCACTTATGCACTAATCACTATAGTTGCTCCATTAATTTATTTTGCAATAAAAATGGCTGATGCCAAAAAGAGCCAAGATTTTCATCATTTGAGCGCTGTTTTAAAAATAATCATTTTTTTTGGGCTATTTTCTATAGCTATTGTTACCTATAACATATTGCACCATGCTTAAAGAAAAACTTAAAAACTACAAACTCATATTAGCATCTGGATCTCCAAGAAGACAACAATTTTTTAAAGATTTAGACTTGGATTTTGAAATTCGCTTAAAAGAAATAGAAGAGATATTTCCTACAGAATTAAAAGCAGAGGAAATCACAAACTATCTTGCACAATTGAAAGCCAGTGCTTTTGAAGGCGAATTACAGCCCAATGAAATTCTGATTACAAGTGACACAATTGTTTGGCATAATAATAAGGCTTTAGGCAAACCAAAAGACCATCAAGACGCTTTTGATATTTTAAAATCATTATCAAACGCCACGCACGAAGTCATAACATCGGTATGTTTCAAGACTAATTCATCAACTAATGTACTATTCGAAACAACAAAAGTCACTTTCAATGCGTTAACTGATGATGCCATTCTTTATTATTTAGAAAACTATAAGCCTTATGACAAAGCAGGAGCCTATGGAATTCAGGAATGGATTGGCTTTATAGGCGTTTCCAAAATTGAAGGATCATATGCCAACGTAATGGGAATGCCAACAGATAAAGTATTTGATTATTTGGTCAATTTATAAAAAACACATAATGAATTTTTTTAACTATTATCTAAAAGAGGAAATCAGTACAGGAGTTTTGCTGCTGTTTGTTTTTATTGCTCGCACAATTGTTTACAAAGTTGTGCAAAAATATGCCAAAACCAGTCAGATAATAGAGCGAAGAACCAATTTAGTCATCAAATACATCAATATCCTTATCACTATTTTAGCCCTAATCACTCTGATATTAATTTGGGGGGTGAAAGCCGAAGACATTTTTATCACACTTTCCTCAGTTGCCACTGTAATTGGAGTGGCAATGTTTGCTCAATGGTCTATTTTAAGTAATATTACTTCTGGAATTATTTTATATTTTTCATTTCCTTTTAAAATCGGTGACATCATCTTAATTCACGATAAAGATTTCCCCGAAGAAGGCGAAATTGAAGACATTGGTGCCTTTCACGTAACCATGAAAACCAATACTGGTGAAACCGTAATTTATCCCAATAATTTATTTTTCCAAAAAGGAATTTCAGTTATCAAGAAACCTTTACACAACAATGAAGAGTTCACCGATTAATTAGATGAAGAAAAATACAAATTTGTGGTTTTTAATATCTTCATCAATTCATAATATCAATTTGGGCGTGTCCCTTTGCCTCGTCAAAAAAGACGAGACCAAGGGTCGTGCTGTACGTTCCCGCTTTTTTTTGATTCCGCAAAAACGGAATCAAAAAAAGAGCTCCACTGCCATCACTCACGCAAAACATTAAATATCAACTTAATTTATAAATAAACCCCAAATCTAAATTTAAATACAATGAAAACAATTAAATTATTTATTATCGGATTACTGTTTCTTGCAGCAAGTTCAACGCAAGCACAGGTATCGGTTAATGTAAACATTGGCACACCTAATGTCAATGTAAATATAGGCACTCCTCCTGTTTGGGGTCCTGTAGGCTATGATGAGGTAGAATATTACTATTTGCCAGACATACAAATCTATTATGATATCCGATTGGCACAATACATTTATTTTGGAAATGGAAAATGGATTCGTAGTAGAAATCTACCAAGTCATTGCAGAAACTATGATTTATACAACGGGTATAAAGTAGTATTGACAGATTACCACGGCCGTTCTCCTTACACCTTTTTTCACAACCACAAAGTGAAGTACTATAAGGGTTATAAAGGAAAACCTCAAAAATGTAGAGGCGAATATAATGCCCGTAATAAACAAGATCATGATAATGACAATCGTAATTACGAAAATCGTGAAAACAATCGTGAAAACAATCGTGAAAAACACGGTAAACATGAAGGAAAAGAAAAACATTAAATTCATTTCCCAATTTTAATCAAAAGAGCGCTAATCTAAAGCGCTCTTTTTTGGTTTTAAAAATTATATTTTTCACCATTATAATTGTTTTAAAAAAAAAAATAAAACAAAACCTTATAATGGCATAGTTATTGATAAATGGACTAAAATAAATCACAACAAAGTATTTATAAAAAACTTTAGGGTTATTTTTTTAAATACTTCAAACTATAAATATATTTTTAATAAACATGAAAAAAGGTATTTTTTTATTATCAATCATTACACTAGCTTTTGCTACTTCTTGTACAGATCAGGAAAATTTAAATTCAGAAATAAATACAGTTAAAAATGCTATTGTAATCAATAACAATCAAACGCAATTGAATCAACGTTTGGATTTAACCAACTCAGGAGTTATCTCAATTATCAATCCATCAACAAGAAAAAATTTGGTCACTGAATCGGAACAATTTCCTTTAACACAAATTGCTGAATTCAATGCGCCAAAAGACAGTCAAGGCAGATCACTACAAGCAAATCACGTAGCCGTGAATGGAAATTACGCATACGTTGCATATACATTGCAAGGAAATGAGTATTCTGGAGCTATAGATATGATTGATGTATCTGATCCGTACCTACCAAAATTAGTTATGTCAGCTTTAATTGCAGATACCGATATTACTTCCCTAGTCTATACAAATGGTAAATTAGTTATTGGTGGCGCTACCAACTCTGATAAAAATACTGCAATTCAATCACCTGCTATTGTAATGTATATGGAACTAACATCGAGTGGAGCGCTAACAAACAACTATAGTACAAATGATATTTCAAGTTTCGCAGCTACAGATGTTACAGCAAATAGCTCTAATTATTTTGCTGTTTCGGGAGACACAGGAAGCTTATATAAATTTGACAATACTACTAAACAAATATTGGGCAGTAAAGCTATTGAAGATCTAAGATCTGTAGCAGTTATCAATGACAAAATAGTCACTTTAAGCGGTACAAAAGGGATTAACATATACAATACATTAAATTTAGAATTGGTTAAATCATTTTCTACTTGGAAAGATGAAGTACAAGGTGCTAAAAGAACCATAGATTTTATTGGTGATAAACTTTTTGTCTCCGAAGGTTATCAAGGATTGGGAGTTTATAATATGACTTCGGGAACAAAAATTCAAACTATAGCATTAATTCCAACCGCAACTACAGAACCTGATGATGTTGTGACAAATGCCGTATCAGTAAATGGCGATTATGTTTTTGTTGCCAATGGAGGAAATGGACTTAATGTATACAAATCATCAGATCAATTAGCATTAATAGGAACCGTAGGAATCAACGGATCCTCTAATTATGTTAAAACAAGTGGTAATTATATTTATGTTGCCAGCGGTAAAGGTGGATTAAAAATCATCAAAATGGAAAAACCGGTTACAACACCTTCTATTAATTGTTCTGGCTTACCAGTTTACAATGGTGGTCAGGAATTAAATATTAATTCTGGACAAACAGTAGGATATTCAGGATCTACTGCTATTAATAAAGCTAATATCAATGCAAGTTTTACACATTGTGGTGCCATTTCTATCCAAAATGACGTAAATATCAATTCGGGTGGAATTTTTAAAATGTACGGAACCTTAAGTCAAGGTAAATACCAACAAGCAAATCCAACTCGTTTTACTGTTAATGGTGAATTACAAATTGAAGGTTCTGTTGTTATTTGGGGTGACCTCGTAATGAATAGCGGTGCTAAAATTTCATTCTTAGGAAATGATTCTTCAATTACAGTTTATGGCAAAGTGACTAAAAATTCTGGCGTTACGATTACTGGAAAATATACCGGAACCAATTTATAATGTTATGAATTTATTTATAGAATCAAAACCAGACATAGTAGGTCACTAAAGTATAATCTGGATTAAAAAAAAGCTGCAACATTTACAACTGTTGCAGCTTTTTTGCTTCAATCTGTATGCCAATAAAATTATATTTACAAATGCGCCTCTAACCATTCAGAAATAGCTGCAAATACAAAATTTCGAATCGGTTTTCTCGACAACACTAAATCGTGTATAGCACCCTCAAATTCAATAATAGCTTTATTAGGTGACTCAATTAATTTCGCTCTTTTTACTATATCATTTACATTCAGAATAGCATCTCCCTCAAACATTTTTTCACTCCATATTTTTGGATAAACTGATTTTAAAGAGTGTAATATCAAAATTGATTTATAAATAGAAATTCCTTTTGCAATACTAGAATGCCCCTGATGTATAGCATTTACCCAACCCGCATTAATAGAAGGAGCTGCGTGAGGTTTCCATTTTAAATTATAATCCCATTCTCCAAAATCATTTTTATGCAAACTTTTGCCATAAAACTTAGAAAAACCAATAGGCAGAGCAATATTTGGATTTAGTCTACCCAAAAAAGCAAGCAACGGAATTACAGTCTTTTTTTGAATCCAAGGAACGTTAAAATCATAAAAAGGACTGTTACAAATCAATACATCAAAGAGCTCGATTCTATTTCGATCCGCCGCATACAATGATATGATAAGTCCTCCAGTTGAATGGCCATAAAGAGCAATTTCTGTATTACCTTCATTTTTGATGATTGTTAAAGCGGAATCCAAATCTTCATAATATTCTGATAAATTTCTGACGTTATTGGGTTTGTGATTGGGCAGAATAGACCTGCCATATTTCCTTAAATCTAAAGCATAAAAATTATAATCTTCATCCAAGAATTTTTCAGCAATAATTGTTTGAAAAAAATAATCATTAAATCCATGAATACATAAAACAGCTTTTTTTGATTGATTTGGATTCTTTTTCCGAATTAAAGTAGAAACAACAGCACCTTCATAATCGTCGGCATGAATAATTGTAGTTTGTTCAAATCCATTTTTTAAGATATCTTCGATGTATTTCATACGCATCGTAATTAGGTTAAGTTACTTTATTTCAAAATACATCTATTGTTATACCTGTTAAAATACTGTTTTCAATACTCTAAATTTACTATTCTAATTTTAAATAATATCAATTATAAAATTTAATTTTTTTAATGATTTTTCAATGATTTAAAAATATACTCTTGAAAATGGACAAAAAACATTAACATAACTTTTGTATTTGTTGTTAAAAAATCCCATAATTAAATTAGTATTTTTGAAGCTAATCCATTTAAATTTATTCTAAAAATTAATTTAGAACTACAAATATTCTTTCTATGCAAAAGATTTTTATAAAATCAATTCTCTATTTTCTTCTCTCCATACAAATAATAAACGCTCAAAAACCTCAAAAACCAAATGCTGCTGAAATATACAATCAAATTGAGAAACTAAATTTTCTTGGTAGCGTTTTATATATAGCGGCACATCCAGATGATGAAAACACTCGTTTAATATCTTATATGGCAAATGAAGTTCATGCTAGAACGGGTTATTTATCATTAACGAGAGGTGATGGCGGTCAGAATTTAATTGGTCCACAATTAAGGGAATTACTTGGGGTTATTAGGACTCAAGAACTCCTTGAAGCAAGAAAAATAGATGGAGGAGAACAATTTTTTTCCAGAGCCAATGACTTTGGATTTTCCAAAAATCCTGATGAAACACTTGCAATTTGGGACAAAGAAAAAGTACTTGCTGATCTTGTTTGGACAATCCGAAAATTCCAACCCGATGTGATCATTAATCGATTTGACCATCGCTCACCTGGAACTACTCATGGTCATCACACTTCGTCAGCAATGCTTAGTGTAGAAGGATTTGATTTAGCCAATAATTCCACTTCGTTTCCAGAACAATTGAAACTCGTAAAAACTTGGCAGCCTAAACGTCTATTTTTCAATACTTCTTGGTGGTTTTATGGAAGTAAAGAAAAATTTGACTCAGCCGATAAAACCAATTTATTTAGTATTTCTACAGGTGTGTTTTTTCCAACTCTCGGAAAATCCAATCAAGAAATAGCAGCATTAAGTCGAAGCTCTCATAAATCACAGGGTTTTGGTAGTACTGGGGTTCGAGGAGAGGACACCGAATATTTAGAATTTTTAAAAGGGGAACCCCTAAAAGATAAATCTTCTCTTTTTGATGGAATCGATACAAGCTGGAATCGCATAAAAGGAGGCAAACCAATTGGAGAATTGATAAGTCTTATTACGAAACAGTACGATTTTAAAAACCCATCTGCTAGTATTCCAAATTTAGTAAAAGCATATTCCATGATTCAAGCATTGGAGGAAAATCATTGGAAAATCATAAAAACGGATGAATTAAAAAAAATAATTACAGGTTGTTCTGGATTGTATCTTGAAGCAGTTTCAAACTCTCAAGAAGCGACTCCTGGCAGTATTGTTAAACTTAATTTAGAAACAATAAATCGAAGTACAGTAGTAATGCAACTCATCAGTGTTACTACTTTACCAGAACAAAAAACCACAGTATTGAACACTGATTTAAGGTATAATATTTTGCAAAATAATAGCCTTGACCTACAATTACCAAAATCTATAAATTATACACAACCCTATTGGTTAAACGAAAAAGGAACTGAAGGACTATATGCTGTAAATGATCAACAAAACATTGGAATTCCTGATATTATAAGAGAAGTAAAAATAATTTTTAATATAAAAATCAATGGTGTAGAAATACCGTTCGAAAGGACGATTGTTTACAAATACAATGATGATGTAAAAGGTGAAATGTATAATTTCCTAGACATAGTACCTGAAGTAACGACAACAATTCAAGATAAAGTATTGCTTTTTCCAAACACCAAACCCAAATATGTTGGTGTAAGTATAAAAGCAGGAAAAAATGATATAAAAGGGGAATTAAAATTGGATTTACCCAAAGATTGGAAAGTTTTTCCCCCATCCATTCCTTTTCAAATAAGTAAAAAAGGGACAGAACAAACCGTTTATTTTGAAGTTACTCCACCGGCCCAAATGAGTGAAATAATGGGAAAAAGCATTGCAACCATTGACGGGATACAATATGACAAAGAACAAATCAACATTAATTACGATCATATTACAAAACAGCAGGTTTTAAAAGCATCCGAATTAAAATGCATTCGATTGGATTTAAAAACCAATGTAGAAAGCATTGCATATATCATGGGAGCTGGAGATGACGTTCCCAAAAGTTTGACTCAAATGGGATACAAAGTTTCCCTTTTGAAAACAGAAGAAATAACTCCAGAAAAATTAGAGTCGTATGATGTAGTTATGACGGGTATACGTGCGTACAATACTATTCAAGCTTTGGCAAACAAACAAGAAATTTTATTCGATTTTGTAAAAGGAGGAAAAACTATGATTGTACAATATAACACTACCGATGATTTGGTTACCACAAATATTGCACCATTTCCATTAAAAATTTCAAAAGACAGAGTAACCGAAGAAAATGCCGAGGTTCGTTTTCTTACACTTAATCATCCTGTTTTGAATTACCCAAATATAATTACACCAAATGATTTTAAGGGATGGAAACAGGAACAAGGATTATATTATCCAAAAGAGTATGACAAAGCCTTTACTCCTATTCTATCTTCAAATGACAAAGGCGAAAGTGCCAAGGAAGGGGCGTTATTAATCGCTCCCTATGGAAAAGGCAATTACATTTATAC
Source organism: Flavobacterium praedii (assembly GCF_026810365.1). NCBI lineage: Bacteria > Pseudomonadati > Bacteroidota > Flavobacteriia > Flavobacteriales > Flavobacteriaceae > Flavobacterium > Flavobacterium praedii. Next base: position 850,466 of record NZ_CP113948.1, on the reverse strand, counting down.
AGGATTAAGTCTGTTTCGAGAATTACCGGAAGGTGTTCCTGGAGCTTTTAAATTAATATCGAATATGATTTCGATAAAACCTACTATTAGCGTCCCAAACCAAAAAGTTAAAAATTAATAAAAGTAAAAAACATGAAATCTAAAAATTCTAAAATTTGGTCAAAAAGCTATTCATTGGTTTTAGTTGCCAATGCTTTATATATTATTATTTTTTATTTAATCATGAAATTATACTCGTAACCTATGCAATTATTTGACTGGATTGTTTTAATAGTAACATTATTATTTATTGTAATTTACGGTGCTTGGAAAACAAGAGGAAGTAAAAACGTTGAAGAATATATTTTAGGCAACAATGAAACCCCATGGTTCACTGTGGGCCTTTCCGTTATGGCTACCCAAGCAAGTGCCATTACTTTTCTGTCAACTCCCGGACAAGCCTATCATGATGGAATGGGATTTGTACAATTCTATTTTGGTTTACCTATTGCAATGGTAATTATATGCCTCACATTTATCCCTATTTACCACAAGTATAAAGTTTTTACAGCATATGAATATTTAGAAAAAAGATTCGACCTTAAAACACGCTCCCTAGCAGCTATCCTCTTTTTGGTACAGCGAGGCTTAGGAACAGGAATAACAATTTATGCACCTTCAATAATATTATCGGCTTTGTTAGGTTGGAATCTTACCTATATGAATATCATTATTGGAATTTTGGTGATCATTTATACCTTTTCTGGAGGCACCAAAGCCGTGAATGTTACTCAAAAACAGCAAATGTTTGTGATACTTTCCGGAATGGTCATAACTTTTTGTCTTATTCTAGAATACCTACCAAACGATATGACGTTTGACAATGCGCTTCATATTGCAGGTGCCAATCAAAAAATGAATATTGTAAATTTTTCATTTGACTTGGATGAAAAATATACTTTTTGGAGTGGGATAACAGGTGGTTTTTTTCTAGCACTTGCTTATTTTGGTACTGATCAATCACAAGTGGGGCGCTATTTGTCTGGAAAATCAGTTCGTGAAAGCCAAATGGGTTTGATTATGAATGGCCTACTAAAAGTTCCTATGCAATTCCTAATCTTACTTACTGGAGTAATGGTGTTTGTGTTTTTTCAATTTAATGAAACACCCTTAAATTTTAACCCAAACAATAAAATAATAGTTGAAAACTCAAAATACAAACAGGAATATAAAAATTTACAGAAAGATTTAAATAAACTTTCCGAAGATGAAAAAGTAATCAATTTACTCTATATAGACCAACTCAATCAAGATTATGATAATCCAACATTGCGAAAAGAGTTAGTTGATCTTGCTCTCAAGGAAAAGGAATTAAGAGCACACGCAAGAGAAATTATATCAAAAGCAGATTCAAACAGTGAAACCAATGACAAAGATTATGTCTTTTTCTATTTTATATTACACTACCTACCCAAAGGCTTAATTGGTTTATTGCTAGCCGTAATCATTTCTGCAGCAATGTCCTCCACTGCTTCTGGACTAAATGCATTGGCTTCGACAACTGCTATTGATATCTATAAACGTAATGTAAAAAAGGAAAAAACAGAAAAACATTATCTAAATGCAACAAAACTTTTTACCCTTATGTGGGGAATTATAGCAATCGCTTTTGCTTGTATTGCAACACTTTTTGAAAATTTAATCCAACTAGTAAACATAATTGGTTCCATATTTTATGGTACTGTTTTAGGGATTTTCTTAGTTGGCTTTTATACCAAAAAAATACATGGCAAATCAATTTATTATGCCGCAATAATCAGTCAAATTACTATCATAATTATATATTATTTTACCAATTTTATTTACCCAAGTGGTGCAGAAAAACTAGGCTATTTATGGCTAAATTTTATAGGGGCATTACTTACTTTAGTAGTATCGTATATTTTACAAACGACTATTTTTGATGATAAAGATGAAATTCCAAGTACAGAAAATATTCAAAATTAAAATAATTTAGGTACATCTTTTTTAACCAATAAGCTAAAAAATAAGAATTATAATTTAAATTTCACATGAATTTATTTCTATAAATAATAAAAATAGTGTTAATATATAAAATTAAAATCTAATTTTGAAGAAACTATTTCCTAACCTATTTTTATAGATGAAAACAATCAAAATTATTGGATTAACATTTTTATTTCAAATAATCTGTAGCAATGTAACCTATTCTCAATTTGGAATTTCTACAGACCTTTTAAAACTAGGTGCATCAACACTTGGAATTGAAAAATTATTTAAGAAACCTGCAGCGATAACAACTTCATTTGAAGATGTCAAAAAAGAAGGTTCCAAAATGCCAAATTTCTTTAAGTTGGGAGATGTTCAACCCTTATATTTATTACCCAAAGCACATGATGGAGGTTTTATACTTTGCGCAGGTTATTTTGAAATGACCAATAAAAGCTACTGTCTCCACGCTGGTACATTTGCACCTTCATCAGGAGATGGTTATATGTACGCTCAAACAAATGGTTCTAAAAAAGAAATTGTGAGTGCTATCCTAAAAAGTGCAGAAAAACACCCTGAAATAAATCAACATGATATTCAAGTTTTGTTATGGGCTATTATCGCCAAAACTAAATTTATTAATTTTAATACTGAAATAAAACTAACAGCAGTCAAGTTACTCACCAAAAAACAATTATCCCAACTTGAAGATGGAGCATTAGGCTTTTTACCAGATGAAATTATTAATGAAGCCAAATCAAAACTTCCAGAAAGCATACAAACAATTTTTGAGGCCGAAAACAATATTCGTGGTTTAATCACTTCTGGAAGTTATTCCTATCAAGAAATAGAAAAGTATGCAATTATAGCAGGTATTGCGCAGCCTAGAACTGATTATCCTAGCGGAATATGGACATTACACCCAGATGGATATTTTATTCGTTATATCCCTTCTGGTTATTCCGTAACAAAAGTACAAATATATGTTCCCAAAGAACTAATTGTTGGTTTAAATGGAAAACCACTTATCTATGATGCTACAAATGACATTGCATGTCCTGCAAATACAGGATCACAAAGATTAGCACAAACCAATGAACCTCTAAATCCTGATTATTCTATCGTACTAAAAACAATTTGTGTTGGAGCAAATTAAATCATTTTTAATTTTTTATTCTGAAAAGAATTTCAATTTCTGAAAAGTCAACAAATAAGCAAGTAAATATTAAAGTAATTGCAACAAAAATGAGCTCGATATTGTTTCGGGCTCATCCTTTTTGTATTTGTATAATTTTTAGGTACCGTTTATTCAATACATTCTGTTTTTATTAAAAAAGCACTTAAAAAGACAAAATAAAAGTTACACAACTAATAGAATTTTGACTAAATATTTAAGGAATTTACCTTTTTTAATTAAAAATCTTAAATTAAGAGCACAAAACAAACAACCAAATCACACACCATAAAGCTTCTGATATTAAATTACTTAACATCAATAAATCACAATTAAAGCAGTAAAATATGAAGAGATACAACCCTGCTGAATCTAATTTTTAAATATTTTTTTAGAATTAACCTAACTTTTTATAATTTAAAACAGTTTTTTAAAAAAAATATTTAACTTTTCCTCTCTCATACATTTATTTTTATTAAATTTAACATAAATTATGATAACATTAAGAATATGATAAATGTCATACTCTAAATAAAAGATATTTAAGACTTTTACAATAAAATAAATCAAAATTTTTAAAAACTAAAACCACCACTATTATGAAAACATTAAAAAAAGGAATATTCCTACTTTTTTCAGTTGTCTTTGTGTTGCAAGGTTGTAGCCATGATGACTATGTACCGGTTCCAGGTCCTGCAGGAACAAACGGAACAGACGGAATTGCTGGAACTGCCTCTTGTGAATCTTGTCACTCTGTAGCTCACAAAGCGCCTATTATTGCAGCTTATGGAGAATCAGTGCACGCAAAAGGGGTTTTAAACGAAGCAACTGGTGTATATTCTCAACATACTTATGGAACAAATACTACTTTTGCTGATGGATCTTTAAATAGCAATCGAGCATTTTGTTCTCAATGTCACTCACAAGAAGGATATATAGACACAAAAATGTATGGAAAACCAAATCCTAGAGGATATGACAATTATACCTCAATCTCTTGTACTGGTTGTCATGGAACTACCCACAGATCCCTTAATTTTACAACCGACGGAAATGATTATGGTTTAAGAAATATAGATGCTGTACCTCAAAAAACGAATCCAGGTTTCTTTTTAAATGCATCTCCAACTGATGGTGTTAGTTCTGCAAACACTTGTATTGGATGTCACCAAGCAAGACCAGATTCAAATGGATATTACAAAAGACCCGTTATTGAAATGGCAGAAAAAGATGCTTCTGGGAATGTTGTCATAACTAATGATCCTGTAAAAGGTCCTTTATATAGATTTTGGTCTCAAAGAAAACTGGCAGATGCAATTGCTCCTTATCCAGCAGGTACTACCTATTACAAAAATTACTCTAATACTGGTACTGGAGTACACGCTTCAGAACAAGGAGATTTATGGATGGGAATCAACGGTATTGATATTGAAGGAACAACTACACACTTACCTGCTTCTAAAACGGCTGCTCACTTCAAATCTGTTTCATGTGTAAAATGCCACATGGATACTCCAAAAACTGGAACTACAAATACGGGTTCACACACAATGAAACTTGCTTTTAATGTTTGCGTATCATGTCATCCTACTCCAGAAGCCACATTAGAAACTTTCCATGCAAAATTTGATACTGAAGTTTCTAAATTAGTAGCTGCATTCGCATCAAAACCAACTTATTTTAAAGTTTCTGGATCTAGTGTAAGTATAATAGCATATGATAGCGCTAATGGCAATACTCCGTTCCCAACAACACCAGCTTCAGGAACAACAACTGCAACAACTTGGTATCAATCAAGAACAGATTTTCCTTTAAAATATGTACAAGCTTATTGGAATTACAAACTAGTAACAGGAGATGAAGGTAAAGGAGTTCACAATCCACTTTACTCAATGGCTTTAATCCAAAATTCTATTGAAGCTTTAAAATAAAAAAATATAATAATAAAAATACCTCTGGGCAAAAACCCGGAGGTATTAATAAAACAGTACTACATTCTAATATAACTATTGAATATAGGAATCTTAATCAGCAAGATGCGTTATTCCATTGATTGCTAGAGTTCTTTTTATTGAACACTTCTTTATAATGGTAGTTGCTACTGAAACTATTAATGAAAGTAGTTATTATGTAGAAAATAATTCTAGAAACAATATCAAAATCAAAACAGTAAATTGAACAAATCGAGAATGTAAATATTACTTGGAAGTTAGCAAACAATTATACTGTATGAGTAACAAAATTTGAAATTTGTAAAAGAAATAAAATTTGGCATAACACTCTTTCTTTAGTTACATAGCGATTGTTTACGAAATTTTAAATCTTTTGACAATGAAAATTGTTGAATAAAACTTTATAAAACAATTATTCAATTAAAAAATAAAAAGATGAAAAAAATAATTCAATATATAATGATGCTAACAGTGAGTTTGATGGCCACATCCTGTTACTATGACGAAGTGCCACCAGAAGCAATTACTCCTCTTCCAGACACTGTTTCATATGCAAAAGATGTTCAACCATTGTGGAATCAAAATTGTGTAAATTGCCATTCGACTGGATCAACGGCACCGGATTTAACGGCTGCAAATTCCTATTCTGCTTTAACAAAAAACAACAAATATGTAGTTCCAGCAGACGCAGCAAATAGCATTTTATATAAATGTTTAATTGGTGTGGGAGCACCACTAATGCCTCCTGCAGGAAAATTAAGTGATTCAAAAATTGAATTGGTCAAAAAATGGATTAATGATGGCGCTCTTAATAACTAATTTAAAAAGAACAGAAATGAAATTATATAAATTAATATATATAGCGCTGTTTGTTTTCCCCCTTTCGCTATTGGCGCAAGAGGAAACAGATACTATTGCACCCGTAGAGATTGAATATGAAAAACCAGCTTTCGAAAGTACTGGTTTGATAGACAACCAAACTGATCGCGTTTTTTCAAAAGGTACTATAGAATTTATTATGAATCACCGTTTTGGTTTGGTAACTGGCACAAATGACATGATAGGAGTTTGGGGAGCTACCAACATTCGCATAGCCTTAAGTTATGCAGTTACAGATAGAATTACCGTTGGATTTGGTTCTACAAAAGACAGTAGACTACAAGATTTTAATTTAAAAGCAGCTATTTTTAAACAAACTAAAAATGACAAAATGCCTTTTAATTTAACTTATTATGGAAACTGGACTGTTAATGCATCACCGAAAGAGGGTTTTTATCACACCTCAGATCGTTGGTCCTTTTACAATCAATTAATAATTTCTAGAAAGGTAAGCAAAACAATTTCTTTTCAAATTGCTCCAAGCTATTCTCACTATAATCGAGTAGATAAGGCAATAAAAAACGATATGGCAGCCTTTAGTGCAGGTGGTAGATATATGTTTATCCCAGACATATCACTTATTGTTGATGCTACTACTCCTTTGATGAAGTATGAGCAAAGTACCCCAAAACCAGGTTTTGGTATTGGGTTGGAATACAGTGCTGTTCAGCATGCATTCCAATTGTTTATAAGCAATTCTAAAGGAATTGTTAACCAACAAAACATTATGTATAATTCTAATGATTTCTTTGATGGAGAATTCATGATAGGATTTAATATTACAAAATCTTGGTAGGCAGTTTTTAAAAATACTATTAATAAAAGAGGGTTTATATCATCCCGATATGTAATCCTCTTTTTTATTTATAAAACTCCGCATCATTATCCCTTTTCAAAAACATAAATCTTCAAATGTTTTGAAATAATTATTTACATATAAATAGAAATAAGATGGAAAAAGAAGACAACAAATCGTCCCGCAGGAATTTCCTAAAACTTGGCGCTTTAGGTAGTGTAGCTTTAGCAGGAACAGCAGTAGTAAGTACTATTTCATGTGATGATAAAGAAAAAACCGGGAAAAAAGTAAAAGTACTTACAGCTGATGGAAAATTAATCGAGGTTGATAGCTCACATGTTGATCATCATGCTTCAAATGATAACTTTTCCAAAGAAGAAATTCGCCAAGGGGTTGAAGGTAAAAAATTCATACGTGTTATTGATTTAGCAAAATGTGCTAATGAAAGAAAATGTATTGAAGGCTGTCAAAAAGCGCATAACATATTAGCGCCTATTGAGTATATCAAGGTAAAAAAGATGCAAGATTCAGAATTAACATCTCCATACTGGTTCCCTACTATGTGTTACCATTGTGACAATCCACCTTGTACAAAAGTATGTCCAGTTGACGCAACCTATAAACGTTCTGACGGAATAGTTGCCATGGATTATGATCGTTGCATAGGATGTAAATTCTGTATGGCTGCTTGTCCATATTCTGCCCGTACTTTTAATTTTGGAAGACCAGAACAATTAAAATTTACCGAAGAACATAAAAACGACACTTCGGATCCAAACCACTGTACTACGCCTTTTGCACAAGAAGGAACTGTTGCAAAATGTGATTTCTGTACTGACAGATCTTCTAAAGGGCTATTGCCTGCTTGTGTAGTAGAATGTCCAAATGGTGCCATACTTCATGGTGACGAATTAGAAGATGTAGTTACCAATGGTGAAGACACTTTCAGACTGAAAAAACTTCTACAAGATAGAGGAGCTTATCGTGAATTTGAAGAATTAGGTACAAAACCACGTGTATACTACCTTCCTCCAGTTGCTCGTAATTTCCCGTTTGAAGATGCAACCGAAGCACATAACACAAAAGAATAATCTTTAAAAAGAAAATTATGTCTGAAGAAAAAAATATACCCGAATCAACAAAATACGAAACCTTTACCCAGGAAGAGTATATGATTATGAAAGACGACTTGCTCAGACCAATTGAAAAGATTGGAAAAGCAGGTAAAATATGGATTGCATTTCTAACAGCAGTATTCTTGGCAGGAGTTGTTGCCTATTATTTACAAGAATCAAGGGGTAAATATGTTACTACTGGCTTAAGAGATTATACCATGTGGGGGATCTATATCTCCAACTTTTTGTTTTTAGTAGCCTTAAGTTTATCATCTGTATTTATGTCTGCAATATTAAAATTGACGAATTTTGAATGGTACAGACCTCTTTCTAGAATTGCAGATGTGATTTCATTATCTAGTATAACCATGGCTGGAATCTGCATAATGATTTCAATGGGACGTCCAGATAGACTGCATCATTTATTTATATATGGACGAATACAATCTCCTATTGTTTGGGACATTATAGTTGTAGCGACTTATTTTGTAACCTGTGTATTGGTCCTTTTTATTGCATTAATACCATCTCTATCAACTTGCAAAAATCATTTGAAAAATCTTCCGAAATGGCAATTAAAAATGTATGACATTCTTTCTTTTGGTTGGCACGGCACGGCAGAACAATGGAAAATACTTAAAAAAACAGTTCTTATTTTGACCGTTTTACTAATTCCTTTAGGAATTGCATTAAGAACAGTAAGCGCATGGCTTTTCTCAACAACCTTAAGACCAGAATGGGATAGTACTAATTTTGGTGCCTACTTTGTTTCAGGTTCTGCTTTATTAACAGTTGCAGTAATGATTATCGCTATTTCTTCCTTTAGAAAATTATACCATTTAGAAAAATATTTAACAGAAATGCACTTTGACAAATTAGGTCAAGCAATGGTACTGATGGGATTAATTTATGCCTACTTTAACATCAATGAATATCTTGTTCCTGCATATAAAATGTCAGGTTTGCATGCCAATCACTTATTGGATTTATTTGTTGGTAATAATGCCTTTTTTTATTGGTCAGTTGTGTTTTTTGGAATTTTGGTACCAAGTGTTTTGCCGATGTTCAAAAAAATGAGAAAACCATTACCGCTAACAATTATAGCACTCGCTGTATTAATTGCAGGCTGGTTTAAATTTTATTTGATTGTAATACCTGGTCTCTCTCATCCTTTATTGCCTATACAAGATGTTCCAGCGTCATGGAAACATTACACACCGAGTTTGATTGAAATGACTATAGTAGCAGCAACAATTGCCGGGACCATGCTTATTACAACCTTGTTCTCAAGATTTTTCCCAATCATATCTGTATGGGAAGTTGCGGAAGGAAAATTAGAAGGAAAAGAAGAAATCATTAATTATAAATAATTCCCAAATGGAAAAATATAGATATTTTATGACAACTTGCTTATTGATTTTGTTTGCTATAACAATTTCAAATGCACAAGATAAAGTAGCAAAAATCACCTTAACTTTTGAAAAAGCGGATTCTCTTTACATTTGCAAAGCTTTAGTAACATCTGAAGGACAGCCAGTTTCTGAAGTACCTGTAAATTTATCTGTAAAGCGCTTATTCAGTAATTTACCCATAGGCGAAGAGGTAGCTACAGATTCTACAGGTGTGGCTTCTTTTGAAATTCCTCAAGATATTCCATCTAGAAACGGAAAATTGATTATATTTGCTAAAATAGCTGACGACGAAAACTATATGAATACTGAAGCAAGAGCTGAAGTAAATTGGGGTAAAATTGTTGTGAGTGATAACTCAAATGTACAAGAACGTTCAATCTCAGCCGGAAGAGATGAAGCTCCAATCTATTTTATTGTTTCCTCTTTATTAGCTATTGGTCTAGTATGGGGATATTTAATTTACTCCGTAATACAAGTGTTTAGAATAAAAAGATTAGGTACAGAGTATAAAAATTAATTTTAAAACAACTATTAAATTTACAATTATGAAAAATTTGAAACAAATCCTTTTAGGTATAGCCGTAGTAACAGTATTAATGTTTACTCAAACTAGTAATGCACAAGCAAAACCAAAAGGTAAAGAATGGAAAGTTCCTGCTGCTGATGCAAGCAAGAAAAGTACAGTAAAAGCTGGAGATGCAACAGCTATAAGTGATGGAAAAGCCATTTGGGGAAAAGATTGTAAATCTTGCCATGGTGTTAAAGGACTTGGTGATGGAACAAAAGCGGACAAAATTGATATTAGTTGTGGTAATTTTTCTTCAAAAGAATTTCAATCATTGTCTGATGGAGAATTGTTCTACAAAACAAAAATAGGTAGAAAACCAATGCCTTCATTTAAAGAAAAATTAAGTGATTCAGAAATTTGGGCTGTTGTTGCCTATATGAGAACTATGAAATAGTATCATTATAATTTTATACCAAAAATGGGTTTGAGCAATCAAACCCATTTTTGGTTTATTATTTTGAATATAAAGTTAAAAACTTCTTTTCATATTCAATACAAAAAGTTCTTTAATACCATTTATAGTAAAGAGGCTATAATTTATTAAAATAGAATATAGTATATACAAATAATACAATTTATCATTTCATACTTTTCTAAAAAGCATAATTAAAATCTTTCATAAAAATAAATGAAATAATCTATTATATTGATTGGATACCCGATACATGCTCTAATACCTTATACTTGATTTTTATTCATAAAAATACCCCCAAAAGCATCTTCCTTTTTGGGGGTATTTCAGTTTAATAACAATCGTAAAGTTTCAAAACAAACTTACTAACTATTCATTCTACATTGAAAAAATAACTATTTTTTACTCCATTCAGCGATACTTTCTCTATTCATTTTTACATAATCTTGATTTTTTGCCACTTCAGCAGCTGCAAGAGAAAGATTAGCTGTTTCAATAGCCCCTTTTTTGTCTCCCAATTTGGCTTGAATCAATGATTTCAATCTGTTATACCAAAATGGTTTATCAGAGCTCATATCTAATGCTTTATTCACATAAGATAAAGCTTTTGTATTATCTCCATTCGATTGAAAAATATATTGTGCTGCCGAAAAGAAATCTCCAGATGTAGGCCCTGCTAGAGCTTTTTCGATATTGGCAAGAGTTACTTTTTGAGTTGGAACTTCAAATTTCATAGAAACTGAAGAATTCTCCCACGCCATATCCAAATAAGCGAAATTAGCATCCAGACTATTTATACCAATAGTAAAACTTTCTACCGCTTTTGGCAAAGATTCTTCTTTCACAGTAGTTCTAAGTACAACATTTGCTTCATTCCAAACTTCTGGATTTCCCCAATTGTTTGTAGTGGAATAAAAAATTACTTCCCAACTTTCAATTTTGGGAATCGTGTACAAAGCATACTTCCCTTTTGGCAAGGTTTTACCATCGATGACAACATCTTCACTAAATGAAATCGTTGTATTTTCATTGGCTCCAGTTCTCCAAATTTTCCCAAATGGGACTAAGTTTCCAAAAACGGCTCTACCTCTTGCGGCCGGTCTACAATAAACAATTTCAACATCTGTTAATCCTACAGTTTGGAAAACAGTGGCTTTTGGACTTGCTTGAGGTGTTTTCAATTGAGCCTCAGAAATAAAAGGAGCTATAATAAAAGCTATAGCAATACATATTTTTTTCATGTTATTGGTTTAAGTAATTGCTCAAATTTACAAATTCAGAAAGTGCCAAATGTTAATTATATCTTAATTCAGATTTAGTATTTCGAAACAATTTCAAAATTCAATTCATTAAAATGATTTACTACCACATCAGCCAATACTAAATCTTGATCTTTTGAATGAAAACTATTGTATCCAACGCAGAATATACCAGCAGCTTTAGCTGCTTTTACACCATTGGTACTATCCTCAATTACGATACAATTTTCTTTTGGTGCAATAGATAATGAAGCCGCATGCTCAAAAATAGCAGGATGTGGTTTTGATTTTGGAAAATCTTCACCACTTACGATATGGGTAAAATATTGGTGTAAATCAAATCGACGAAAAACCCGATCAATAGTCACTTTAGAAGCCGATGAAGCCACAATCAACTGCATCCCGTTTTGATGAAAATCTTTAATTAAATGCTCCACCCCTTCCAGTAAAGCCAAGTCTTCTTTGCTATCGAAAGCATTATTAAAAATAGATCTTTTTCTCAAAATCAAATCTTCTACATCTTTTTCTAGCTGAAAATGCTCTTTCAATTTCTGAAAAGTATTGCGAGTTGATAATCCTGTGAAAGATGTGTACATTTCTTCTGGAACTTCAATATTGAGTTCGCCAAATTGTTGGTAATACGCATAACGATGTACGAGTTCTGTATCAACAATTACACCATCCATGTCGAAAATTACGGTTTGTATCATTAAAATTTTAGTTTAAATTGTTTAAAGTTTTATTTAGTTTCAAATTGTTTAATGAAAGTCGTTTAACATTGGTAAAACATTCTCTGAAATTTAGTTTTAGCCCAACCTTAAACTTTTTAAACTCTTAAACAATGTAAACTTTTTATTCTTTCTTAAGCAAATAGCGAATTACCGTTTCTGCAGCATATAAACCAAATAAACCTGGCATATAGCTATTGGTTCCGTAGAAAGATTTTTTAAAATTGGAACCATCAGTCATTTTTAGACTGGATTCATCTTGAATTTCAGACGAAAAAACCACTTTCACTTTATTAATTTTTTCTTTTTTCAAACGCTTTCTGATGGTTTTGGCAAAATAACAATTGATTGTTTTAGAAATATCAGTAACTTTTACTTTAGAAGCTTCCATTTTTCCTCCCGCTCCCATACTGCTTAAAATTCTTACACGTTTTCTTTTGGCTGCAATGATTAAATTTAATTTTGGCGTAACGCTATCTATACAATCTAAAACATAATCATATTCATCCGTAACAATTTCAAAAGCGCGCTCTGGCGAAAGAAACTCTTTTATTCGTATCAAATTCAATTTGGGATTGATATCCATCAATCGATCTCCTACAACGTCCACTTTAGGTTGTCCCACTGTTGAATGCAAAGCGGGTAATTGTCTGTTGATATTGGTAATATCAACCACATCTCCGTCTACAATGGTCATTGTTCCCACTCCTGCTCTAGCCAAAAATTCGGCTGCAAAAGACCCCACTCCGCCAAGCCCTACGACCATTACGTGGGCATTCTGTAAATTTTGTAATCCTTCTTTTTTAAATAATAGTTCGGCTCTTTCTGTCCACTCTGCCATATTAATTCTTTTTATTTTATTTCTTAAAGTTGCTTTTTAAAAACTGCTGCAAAATTACGTTGTATTTGTTGTTGTATTTCATCTATGTCCCATTTTTTATATCGGGCTGCCAACGCATACACTTCTTCGATTCCTTCTTCCAAAGTATCGGTTTCGAGAAAAAATCGATCATTGGGTATAGTTTCGAAAACTTCTTTCAATTCTGGATTGCGCATTAAATATTTACCAAACGAAATATAAAATCCATTATCAATCATTTCCTTAGCCACTTGTTTGTTTTTTGAAAAACCATGAATAATCATCGGAACTGTAATTTTCAAACGTTTCTTGGTAGCAATTACTTCTTGAAATGCCGCCACACAATGGATTACAACAGGTTTATTCTGTTTTTGTGCTAAAAGCAATTGTTTTTCAAAAACCATTTGTTGCAATTCAAGCGGAATCTCTACGCGCTTGTCCAATCCACATTCGCCTAGAGCGAGACAATTGGGTTCCTGCAATTTATTTTCAATGATTTCCAAATCAGCCTCCAATCTTTGTTCATCGATATACCAAGGATGTATCCCAATTGAATAAAACGGAATAGTTGCATCAAATTCATGCGGATATTGATTAACGAGTTCTAAAACCGTGTCCTGATTCGTAAAATGATGAGTATGTAAATTAAAATATTTCATTAATCATGGAACTTCTTTACTCCCGCTTTGATTTCGATTCCTAAATCGTTTTCCAAAGGTACTTTTGGACAAGAATATTTAGGGCTGTAAGCACAATAAGGATTGTAGGATAAATTAAAATCAATAACAATCGTGTTTCCAGATGGTATTTTCAAGTCAATATACTTTCCTCCTATGTAACTCTCTTTACCGGAGGTCAAATCCGAAAAGGGTAAAAACAAATAGTCTTTGTATTCCTCTTTTTTGGAGAGTTCAATATTACGATAAATATTCAGTTTGAACTCTTTTCCTTCCATCTGAAAACGAGCTTCCCCATATTTCACATACATTGGCTTTCTGGTTGTTGAAGTTGGCATTTCAAACGGTTTTTCGTTCTCAGTTCTGATGAATTGAGCAACCACAAAAGCTTTTTCATTTATAGGATAAAAATCCAGCGCCTTGAAACGAGCTAAATCTTCAGCTAACAGTGGACTTGTCTTGGCATCTGCATATTCAGCATTCAGCTCTTTTTGAAATTTTTCGACAACCGCCACATCAAATTTTTCTTGGGCAAAGTCTACATTAAATAATGTCAATAGAACCAAAGTCAGTATAACTCTCATATTTTAAAATTTTAAACAAAAATAGTTTAAAGTTGGAAAGCTACAAAGTTTATATTTAGAGAAACAAATATCTTGAAATACAATAAATATCTCTCTAGCCCAGATTACTTCACTTAAAATTTATTTTCATTGGAGTTCAGTGAACTTCGTTTGAAACGAAAATCCTTTTTATTTTTTCTTTAAAAATAAAAAGATTACTTCACTTGCTTTTATTTTTTTTTGTGTTCAGTGAATACATTTGCAGTGTATAGCTGGAAATAGCTCCTAAAAAACTTTGTAGATTTGCTATATAATAATTTACTACATGCTCAAAACTGCTCTCGGTCGCTACATCAACAATTTCAAAGGATTCACACGTGAAGTCTGGATACTGGCTTTAATCACTTTTGTCAACAGAGCGGGTACGATGGTGCTGCCGTTTTTATCCAAATATTTAAAAGAAAATTTACACTTTACCTATGGCGAAGTGGGATGGATTATGGTCGCCTTTGGCTTGGGATCTATGCTGGGTTCTTGGCTAGGAGGTAAATTGACCGATAAGATTGGATTTTATAAAATCATGATTTTCAGCCTTTTTACGAGCGGAATACTGTTTTTTATCCTGCAATACATCACCTCTTTTTGGGGATTGTGTATTGGTATGTTTATCATCATGGCCATTTCTGATATGTTTCGCCCCGCCATGTTCGTTTCCCTGAGCGTGTATGCAAAACCCGAAAACAGAGTTCGAGCCCTATCCCTAGTACGATTGGCAGTCAATCTGGGTTTTACGGCCGGTCCCACATTAGGCGGGTTGATTATTTTAGGGATGGGATATCGCGGTCTCTTTTGGGTCGATGGAAGTTCCTGCATCATTGCGATTTTGATATTTGCCTTTTACATCAAAGAGAAAAAGAGAATCCCAATTGCCATAGAGGATGCTGCGACCAAAACCATCCCAAAACCCATTTACAAAGACAAACCTTTTTGGTTGCTGTTGTTCATCAGTTTTATCACCGCGATGGTTTTTTTCCAAATATTCACCACACTTCCTTTATACCATCATGAGAAATTTGGCTTAAGCGAATTCCAAACCGGTCTGCTCCTTTCCGTCAACGGACTATTGGTTTTCCTTTTAGAAATGCCTATCGTCAGTAGATTGGAACGCAAAAAAGCCAACAAAATCAAGAACATCGGCTATGGCTCCTTATGCATTGCGGCAGGATATTACATTTTGTTATTCGATTCTTGGGTAGGTATTTTAGTCATCAGCATTGTATTACTTACTTTGGGCGAAATATTTTCCTTCCCTTTCGCCAATGCTGTTGCCATCAACCGAGCACCAAAAGGGCAAGAAGGTCAATATATGGGACTTTACACCATGAGTTTCAGTTTGGCACACATTGCCAGTTCAAAAACGGGACTCGAAATCATTGCTCATTTTGGTTATTTTGTCAATTGGTTTATAATGGGAAGCCTTGGAATCTTAGCATTACTTTGCGGCATTTGGCTCAACAAAATGATACAGCACGAGCAAAAATAATAACCTACTTCAGCGACAATTTAAGCTATATTTGGGCGTGACCCCATTAAGAAAAAGAGCCAACTTATAGCAACGCTTATTCGGCTCTTTTTCTTAATGGGGTCGTGCTATCCGCGCTACTTCGGTAGCTAGCTTCTATCACTCACGCAAAAAAAAGTTGTGTTCCATTTGATATTTTGTAATTATATCGCTTTTATACACGTATCCTAACAGGTTTTCAGAACCTGTTAGGTATTCCTTGTTGTATTCTATAAGCATTAATAAGTTCCAATAACTTTTCAGGACTTTTAGATTTTAAAAACATTGCTTAAATATTAAAATAATCTGATAAAAATACCTAACAGGTTTTGGAAACCTGTTAGGACAATTATACATCCCAATCCCAATCCCAACAAAACCAATATAAAACTAAAATTTTAGTTAAATAACTATATTTATAGTTTACAAACTAGAAATATAGTTGTAAGTTTGTTTCAAATTAAATCATCATGCAAAAACTAACAAACAAAGAAGAAGAAATCATGCACATTTTATGGAAGCTCAAAAAAGCATTTGTAAAAGAAGTAATGGCCGAAATCACAGAGGATCAACCGCATTATAATACTTTATCGACTATTATTCGCAATCTTGAAGAAAAAGGATATGTTTCGTATAATGCCTTTGGAAATACCCATCAATATTACCCAATAGTGACATTAGAAGATTACAGAAAACGCTTTATGAATACTGCCATTGATAATTATTTCAACAGTTCGTATAAAAATATGGTTTCCTTTTTTGCCAAAGAAGAAAAAATAACCGCCGATGAACTGAGAGAAATTCTTGCCATGATTGAGCAAAAACAATAACAAATATGGAAACACTATTCCTAAATATAGCAAAATCCAGTGGACTGATAGCAATGTTCTATATCGCTTATTATTTCCTATTGCGAAAAGAAACTTTCTTCAGTGCAAATCGTTGGTATCTTTTGGCAGGATTGGTCACCTCTGTAATTTTGCCTTGGATCGTTTTTACCACTATTGTTTGGGTAGAACCAACACCAAACAATTTTGATTGGTCCAAAATCCCTCATAGTGTTCCAGTACAAAAAGAAAGTTTTGAAATCAATTGGCAACTTGTTTTGGTTGCTGCTTATGGTATTGGAACGGTGTTGTTTTTAATCCAATTTGCTTTTGACTTTTACAGCCTTAATCGCGTTTTAAAAGGCAAAACCATTCAACAACAAGCCGACCATAAATTCATTGACTTAAAAGAAAATATTGCTCCTTTTTCCTATTTCAATACTATTGTTTATAACTCCACTTTATATACTCAGTCCGAACTGGAAAGTATACTGGAGCATGAAAAAGTACACAGCGAACAATACCACACCATAGACGTCTTAATCACGCGTTTATTTTGTATTCTTTTCTGGTTCAATCCATTTGTTTGGCTGTACAAAAAAGCCATTTTGCAAAACTTGGAGTTTATTGCAGACAGTGAAGCAACCAAAAATTTATCCGATAAAAAAGCGTATCAACTCACGCTTTTAAAAATAACAGCGCACGAAAATTGTGTTGTGCTTACCAATCATTTTTATCAATCATTAATCAAAAAACGAATCGTTATGTTAAACAAAAATCAATCAAAAAAATGGAATTCTTGGAAGTATGTTTTGGTACTTCCGGCTCTAGTCGCGTTTGTAATTTTATTCCAAATGGAAGTAATTGCAAAAGAGAAAAATCAGATTCCAAAAGCAGAAAAACTGACTTCAACTTCAAATGATGAAGATGTTTATAAAATTACCAAGAACACCTCCGAAGCTGAATTAAAAGAAAAAGCAGAAACAATCACTAAAAACTATGGCATAACCGTTCTTTTTTCAAATACAAAAAGAAACTCCAATAACGAACTCACGGCTATAACTGTTGAATTGAAAAAAGGAAAAGAGATTTCCAGTAATAGAAATGTTGCTAGTTCGGAGGCAATAAAACCTTTTGGCATAGCTATTTCAAAAGATTCAAAAGGAATACTGGGAATCGATTTTGTCGAAGAGGATAAATCAGTTGACAAGTTAGTTGTTGTAAATAATATTGTTTCGGCGGATACACCTATTTCAGCTGATACTCAAATTTATATAAACGGATCAAAATCAGACAAAGTCGAAATGGACAAATTAGATCCAAACGAAATTGCTACAGTAAATGTCAATAAAAATAATGAAAAACAAGAAATCAGAATTACTACAAAAAAATTCGCAAAAATAGGCAGCGAGAATGACATTTATATCAATGGCAAAAAAGTCGAACAAAATGATTTAGACAATTTAGATCAAGGAACAATCGAAACTATGGATGTGAATAAGGAGGGGAAAACAATCCGAATTATAACAAAAAACAGAAACTATAACCAAGACAAAAACATGCCTGTTCCGCCTGTACCTCCTACTCCGCCGGTTATGAAAATTAAAACTCCTGCTCCTCCTGCATTCCCAAAAGCACCTAAAAGTCCAAAAGGAGACCCAATAAATGGAGATAAAAAAGCTTGGAAAGAGTTTGAAAAGAAAATGGAAGAATATGATGCCAAAATGAAAAAACTAGAACCTCAAATGGAAGCTTTCGACAAACAAATGGCAGAATTTGACAAACAAATGGAGCCTTTCAACGAACAAATGGAAATTTTTGAAGAGAAAATGAAAGTTTACGAAAAACAAATGGAGGAATATCAGTCAAAAATGGATCAAGAAAATAATTAATTCTATTAAAATTCAAAAAAAAGACGGTTTCTCATCAAAACCGTCTTTTTTTATATCTTTGAAAAAAATTAAACAATGTTTAAAATCCTTGCCCAAATCAACAAACTTATTTTTCCAAGCTTCACCAAACAAAGATTGGATGTTTCCAAAGCTAAAAAATGGCAAATGGCAATAATTGGATATCGTTATTATGTAACTACCAGAGCGCTTGGATAAAAATTCCTGAATAGTTTAAAATTGATTGGATGGTTTAAAGTTTAATGTTGTTTTGACTACTTCTGCTTAAACAATATTAGACCAAAAGCATTTAGTATGTTATTGCCGCAAAAATCTCATTCCCAGCAATCTTTTCCCTTCCGTTCAAGAAAGTGATTTCCATCAGAAAATTGCATTGTACAATTACACCTCCTAATCGTTCTACCAATTCACAAACTGCTTTTGCCGTTCCGCCAGTGGCCAAAACATCATCATGAATCAAAACTCTATCCCCTTTTTGAATCGCATCGGTATGAATCTCGAGTGTATCGGTACCATACTCTAAATCATAAGAAGCCGAAATCGTATCAAAAGGCAATTTATTGGGTTTACGAACCGGAACAAAACCTACGTTCAATTCCTGCGCTAAAAGCATCCCGAAAAAAAAACCACGGCTTTCTACACCAATTACTTTATCAATTTTTTTGCCTTTTACCGATGAAACCAAGATTTCGAGGCATTCTTTTCTTGCATTTGGATCAATTAATAACGGAGTGATGTCTTTAAACACAATTCCCTCTTTTGGAAATCCCTGAATATCACGTATATAATCTTTTAAACTCATTTTTTTTAATTTTTATGTAATTTCATGCTTGCAAGATACATATTTATTCCTATATTTGCACCCGCAAACACGTTCAATGTACAACTTTGAAAACAATGAATAAGTAAGCAAAATGGCCTTGTGGCGCAACTGAATAGCGCACTTGATTACGGCTCAAGAGGTTACTGGTTTGAATCCAGTCAAGGTCACTCTACGGGACAAAGAAGAAAATCTTCTTTTGTCCCGTTTTTTTTTATTATCTATTTTACTACTAACACATCGACTATTTTAAAAAAAACGGATCAGGTGCAAAAGTTTTGAACAAAGACCAAAAATTAAACAGAAACTAAATAGCAAATGCACAAAGTTTTTATTATTAACTTTACACAAATATTTAGACAACCAAATATAATATTTCATTAAATAAATACTTACAGCGTTAAATAAATAAAATGTAATTTATACCGAAATAGATTCATATTTAATAATTTATCTAATTTCAAAACAAAAAGTAATATTCCAACTAAGTTTTACCAACGCTTAAATAAGTAGAGACCTAAAAAAAATGGAAACTATTCCAATAAGACATATTCATGAAGGCCCAAAAGAACCAAACTTGTCTGGAAGTTTTAGCGTAAGAGATATTCAAAACTTGCTATTGGAGAAAGATATGGTTCAAGAGCTGCATAGGCATGATTTTTACTATATACTGGTTTTAAAAAAAGGAAGTGGCTCTCATGAGATAGACTTTAAACCATATGAAGTTCGCAATCATACTATATTCCTGATGCGCCCGGGACAGGTACATCAACTTACTTTAAAAACGGGCAGTTCAGGGTATTTGCTTCAATTTAAAACAGATTTTTTTAACTCTCAAAACAAATTAGCACAGGAGCTTTTACGCAAGGTTAGTCACATCAACTTTTGTAGCATTGATAGTGATGGATTTAATAAGCTGGAGACTATTTTGTCTTATATATTAAAAGAGTACAGCGAAAAACAAGAAGGCTATCAAGAGGTTATTAAATCCAATTTGAGTATTTTCTTTATCGAATTAGTTAGACATCGTCAAAACAAAAAAATGGCGTCTAAAGAGAATAATCCCTATTTGCAGGAACAACTGGAGAAATTTCTAGAACTTTTAGAAACAAACATTACTAAAAACAAACAAGTATCTCAATATGCCGATATGCTGAATATCTCAACCTATCAACTGAATGCTATTACAAAGACATCGCTAAATAAAACACCTTCTGAACTTATTAATGAGCACATTGTTTTAGAATCAAAAAGACAACTTCTGGCAACATCCAATCAAGTGAACCAAATAGCGGATCAGCTTGGATATGATGATATTTCCTATTTCATACGTTTTTTTAAAAAACATACTGATTATACACCGGAAGCTTTCCGAAACAACTTTAAATAAGTCCTATCCAACTTCATTTTTGTCCTATCTACCAGCTTACTGTTACTTATACCTTTGCTGAATAAATAATATAAATATTCAAAAAAAGTATATCGACATGAAAACAAAAATGAAATTAACAGCGGCCTTAAAAATCTGGATTGTAATATATCCCTCTATCACATTATTTCTTTATTTATTGAGTAAATCGTCATTGGAATTACCTTTGTTTCTTAAGACATTATTTCTAACTCTTATACTCGTGCCTTGGGTCGTTTTTGCAGGTGTTCCTTTTGTAGATTTTATTCTGCGTCAACTTTCAACTGAAGTCAACAAAAAATAATCTAGCATGAAAGTTAGCAAGAAAACTTTACACTTTTCTTCTAGACGAAAATTCATTAGACAAAGTGGGCTGGCAATTGTAGCACTTACATTGCCATTCCCCAAAACAAAAATTTCAAACGACACTAAAATGAAAAATATTACAAAATTCGATGTAATTATAGTTGGAGGCAGTTATTCAGGCCTTGCTGCTGGTATGGCTTTAGGCCGAGCTTTGAAACAAGTTTTAATTATTGATAGTGGTAAACCTTGTAATGCGCCAACACCCCATTCCCATAATTTCCTTACCCAAGATGGAAAAACTCCAGGAGAAATTGCAACTCTCGCCAAACAACAAGTCGAAATGTATGATACCGTTTCGTTTTTTGATGGTTTGGCAACAAATGGAAGCAAAACGGATAATGGATTTGAAATTCAAGTGGCTTCTGGAGAACTATTTCAAGCAGATCAATTAATTTTTGCAACAGGTATAAAAGATGAAATGCCAAAAATTGAAGGGTTTTCAGATTGTTGGGGAATATCAATGTTGCACTGTCCCTATTGCCATGGATACGAAGTCCGAAATCAAAAAACGGGTATACTAGGCAATGGTGAACACGGCAATGAATTAGCCAAGTTGATTTCAAATTGGACAAATGATTTAACGTTATATACCAATGGGAAATCAACTTTGACCGAGGAGCAAACAGAAAAGCTGAAGAAACATCAAATAAAAATAGTTGATACAGAAATTGAAAAATTGGAACACAATAATGGTTACCTTAAAAATATCATTTTCAAAGACGGAACAAAAGCAGAAGTCAAGGCTATGTATTCCCGCAACTCATTTGAACAACATTGCACTATTCCTGAATCTTTGGGTTGTGAATTAAATGACGAAGGCTATATCAAAGTAAATCCTTTTCAAGAAACTACTATCGATGGCGTTTTTGCCTGCGGTGACAATACAACACGTATGCGTTCAGTCGCAAATTCTGTAGCAATGGGAACAGCTGCAGGTATGATGGCTAGTAAAAAAATGATTTTAGAACAATTTTAAAAATACAATTATGAATACATCTTGGGATAATGAATATAAAAATATGTGGGACGAGCGTTACAAAGAAAACGAATTTGTGTACGGCAAAGAACCCAATCTATTTTTTAAAGAATGGGTTCAAAAATTTGAGCCTGGTACTCTATTAATGCCTGCTGATGGCGAGGGACGTAATGGTGTCTTTGCAGCAAAATTGGGTTGGAAAGTAACTTCAACTGATTTAAGTGAAGAGGGGAAATCAAAAGCATTTGCATTGGCCAAAGAAAAGAATGTCTCACTAGAATATAGAGTTGGTGATATCGAGCAACTTCATTTTGAAGCAGCATCATTTGATGCTATTGGACTAATCTATGCCCACTTTGCT
Source organism: Flavobacterium praedii (assembly GCF_026810365.1). Classification (NCBI taxonomy): domain Bacteria; kingdom Pseudomonadati; phylum Bacteroidota; class Flavobacteriia; order Flavobacteriales; family Flavobacteriaceae; genus Flavobacterium; species Flavobacterium praedii. The sequence continues at coordinate 827,854 of NZ_CP113948.1, read as the reverse complement.
GCAGAAAAGAAATCATTTTTGCACAAAAAATTAAATGAGTATGTCAAACCAGGAGGTATTATTATTTTCGAGGCTTTTAGTAAATTGCACTTAGTTTATAATGAACGTGATCCAAAAGTGGGAGGCCCCAAAGATTTTAATATGCTATTTTCTACTGCTGAAATAGCAGCCGACTTCGAAAATTATGAGATCCTACTATTAGAAGAAAAAGAAATCACATTAGAAGAAGGCAAATATCATATCGGAAAAGGTTCCGTGATTCGGTTTGTTGGAAGGAAAAAATAGCTCTCTTTAATAGAATTTTAGAGATTTTAGTTTTATTCCGCTTAATTCTATAAACAACAGCATTTGTTTACTATTTTTCGACCATATAAGTCATATAAGTTTTCTTTTTTAAGAAAGCGCATAAAATTAAGTTCATTTAAGTCAAAGCTCGTAGTCGGATCAAGGGTTTTAACTTATATTCTCTTTAGGGTGCTCGTTTAAAGCACAGTAAAAAATATCTTATATGGCTTATATGGTTAAAATTTAATGCTGTTAATCATAGAATAAATCCTTTTATTCCTATATAATTTAAAAGTTTGTCGTACTATCAATTATGTTTTACAATAAAAGACAACTAGTGTTTAATTGAACATCCCTTTGGCTATAAAATCTTTATTGTAAATTAGCCATCGGAATTAAAAAAAGCGACTCAACTTTGCCACAAATCTAATGACAACAAAACGATGGAAGACAAACTCTTAAATTATTTTTCTAGAATAATGTCTATTTCAAAGGAAGAAGCTGATGCTATTGCAGCCACTATGGTGATTAAAAAATATGAAAAAGGTACTGTATTACTTAAAGAGGGACAGATTTCAACAGAGGCTTATTTTGTTTTAGAAGGCTGTGTGAGGCAGTATTTTATTGTTGATGCAGAAGAAAAAACGGGTAATTTTTTCACCGAAGAACAATGGGTAATTTCTTTAAACAGTTTTAGTAATAACCTTCCTTCAAATCATTATATGGCTTGTTCTACAGACTGTATTCTTGTGGTTGGTAATAGAGAAAAAGAAGAAGATTTATACCGTCGATTTCCAAAACTAGAAACCGTTTCCAGAAAAGTAATGGAAAAAGTATTTACAGAACAACAGGAAATAATGTCATCTTATACCACTGATACTCCTGAACAACGTTACGTGAAACTCTTAAATTCAAGACCTGAATTATTTCAAATAATACCGCAATACCAAATTGCCAGTTATATAGGTGTCAAACCGGAATCATTGAGCAGAATAAGAAAGCGGATAGCTCAAAACAATCAAAATTCAAGTTCTTACTAATTGAATTTTGATTGTTTCATTGAATAATGATTCCATATTTTTATAAAGTATCGTTTAACAATGGTATTTATTTTTTTTCAGAATATTCCAAATCAATAAGGCTAAAATTAACGTCAAAACAGAAAATATTTTTTCAAAGTTTGTCTTGGCTAATAGGTTTCCAAGAGTATTAAGAAGAAAAAGGATAAAGAAAATCCACAATATGCTATTTATTACTTTTTCATTGACTCGCAATTTTAAATAGTTTCCTTTAATTGATACAATGGAAATTAAAAATAGATTGATCAAGATCGAAATTGCTTCGAATATATACATTTCAGTATCATTTGTAAGACGACCTCCCCAAGCAATGTCATAAGGAATAAGTTTTAGCATTATGAAAAAGTGAAAAACAGTCACCATTAATAGCATTCCTAGCAATATTTGTATCGAATTTAGCGTTTTATTCATTTCAAATTTTATTGGCAATTTAATGAATCTCGATTGCTATATTCCCTTTTTTATGCCCTTTTTCAACATAAGTATGTGCTTCTGCCATTTGTTCTAATGAATACGTTCGATCAATAACCGGTTTTAATTGACCAGCCTCAATAAGCGTTTTAAGAAAATTGATATCCTCCGCTTTATGGCTAATTATACCAGTCATAACTTTTATCTTTCTGCTATTAGTCATTGATATCCATGAACCTTGTAAAGTTTCCGATAATCCTGCTGCACTTAAAATCAAGGTTCCATAAATTTTCAGAGAGTCCAAACTATCTGAAATAGACATTTTATTTACCGAATCAAAAATCAAATCATAAGTTTCTCCATTTTTAGTAAAATCCTCTTTGGAATAATCAATTACTTTATCTGCTCCTAATGATTTCACTAAATCAATATTGGCAGTGCTGCAAACTCCTGTGACATTTGCTCCAAAATATTTTGCCAGTTGAACAGCAGCAGTCCCAACGGCTCCTGAAGCACCAAAAACAAGCACTTTTTGATCTTTTTGAACAGAAGCTTTTTTCAAAAAATGCAAAGCTGTTGTTCCTCCAAATGGAATTACCGCTACTTCTTGATGTGTAATAGTATTAGGTTTTAATGCTATAGAACCATCTTCTGGAAAACATTTATAGGAGGCATACGTGCCAAAACTCATATCGGTATGGCCAAAAACTTCATCACCAACTTTAAAATGTTGCACACTTGAACCGATACTTTCAATTTCACCTGAAAAAACACTACCAAGTATGCTTGTTTTTGGTTTAAAAAGTCCAAAAAATAATCGAACGGCAAAAGGATCTGCTTTTCGCAATCTCACATCACCCGAATTGACTGCTGTTGCCCTAATTCGTATCAGAATTTCATTGTCCTTTGGAATTGGTTTTTCGACATCTTTCAATTCAAGAACTTCTGGAGAACCATATTGTGTGTAAACTATTGCTTTCATGTTAGGGTTAATTATTTAACGGCACAAATGTAATAGCATTGTTTTCCTCATCCATTGACTTTAGTTAAGAAATAAAAAAAAGTGCGCTCTAAAATTTTACAAATCACTTAAGATAATAATATAGAGATAGACTATTACAAAAATATTCACATCCAATGCTGTTCTTTAAAAGCGTTCAAGTACTATTTAAAATAAGTCCTATTCAACTTCATTTTTATCCTATCATGTGCCTTAGCCCTTGAAATATCTTTGCTGAATAAATAATCAATTAAAATTCAAACAAATGAAAATTATCATCGTAGGTGCAACAGGCACTATGGGAACGTACTTATCAAGTGCATTTGAAAATGAACATGAAATCATCAGAGTAGCTTCTCAAGGAGGAGACTTTCAAGTGGACATTACTTCGCCTGAAGAAATTGAAAAATTCTTTCAAGCGGTAGGTCCATTTGACGCTCTTATTTCGACAGCTGGACCCACTTTTGTTGGACCATGGAAGAAATTAAATGACGAGACATTCCGAAAAGGGGTTGAAGGAAAAATGATGGGACAAATTAATTTGGTACTAATCGGACAACATTATATCAATCCTAAAGGGTCTTTTACTTTAATTACCGGTGCTTTGACAGAGGAACCGCAAATAAACTTCGCCAATGCATCAGCTGCCAACGGAGCAGTGGAAGCATTTGTTCGTGGAGCAGCCATTGAACTTGAAAATGGAATTCGTATTAATGCGGTTAGTCCAACAGTGATTGAAAATTCTCCTCATTATTTTCCATATTTCCCAGGAGAAATTCCAACTACTATGAAACAACTGGAGTTTATGTTCCGCAAAAGTGTTTTCGGAGCTGGTACAGGGCATATCATTAAACCGTAATCTTATTATTCGCGAAAGCGAAAGCATCCGTGGGTCATTATTTTGCAATGGTAATGGCCTTCGGTTTATGGATGAGTTTCAATCGAGCTTCAGTAACTGGAGATACAATCAAAATTTAATCAAATAATTGTTGGTACTAGTACCAACGTATTACAATACTCATGAAAAATTTAATTTTTATAATGACTTTTTTGGTCTCAATGACAGTTTCATCAATACAGGCTCAAAATAAAATCAGCCTAATGCGCTATGAAGATGACTTTTCGCTGGTAAAAAAAGACAGTGTCAAAAAAGGGTTCAATCAACTAAAATATATTCCTATTGGAAAAAACAATTTTATTTCTTTTGGAGGTGAATTGCGCGAACAATTTCAGGTTTATAATAGTATTAACTTTGGAGATGTCCCTCCCACTTTTCAAGATATTTCAACCAATCAACTTTGGCACCGATTAATGGTGCATTCCAATATTGAATTAGGCAATCATTTTCGCTTTTTTGTGCAACTTAATAGTACGCTTCGCTTTTTGAATGACAACCCGATTGTTCCCGAAATCGACGAAAATCAATTAAGCCTTCATCAAGCTTTTGCAGAATTAAAATTGACCAATTGGAATTTCAGGTTAGGCTATCAAGAGATGTACTATGGCAATCATCGACTGATTACTGTTCGAGAAGGACCAAACACAAGACAGGCTTTTGACGGACTTGTCGTAAAACATAAATTCAAAAATGGTGCAATCGATTTATTTGCAGTTTCTAAAGTAGTTTCCAAACAATATGTTTTTGATGACGAAAGCATGCATGACGGATTATATGGAATATATGGAACGCAGTATTTTTCTAATCACAAAATGGGAATGGATTATTTTGTTGTTGATTTTCAATCCAAAGCTAGAAAGTATAATTATGTAAGCGGATTTGAAAACAGACAAACCTACGGCTTACGCCTATTTTCAAACTATAAGAAAGTCAATTTTGAATTCGAAGGCGGTTATCAATCAGGTAAGTTTAATGATTTAAATATAAGTGCCTATAGTGTTTTGGCTGATGTAAATATGAATGTATTGCCTAATAAAAAAGGAATAATTGGTTTTGCAACTAATGTAGCTTCAGGGGACAAAAACAATGGTGATAACCAATTAAATACCTACAATTTAATATATGCAAAACCTGCTTATGGTCTAGCAATTCCTATTGGTGCAACCAATATCATTAGTTTGTCACCTTACATTAAAATAAACCCTATCCAAAAACTAAACATTCTAGCACAAGTATTCTTTATGTCTAGAAATAGCAATCAAGACGGAACCTATTCGCCTGGAATGATAGAAAACAGACCAAGACCTACTGCTCTTTTTGCTTCAGACAAAAAAACACTGGGTAAATTCTATCTTTTGGAAACCAATTATCAACAAACAAAGAATCTTTCCTTCGCTTTTGATGCCTCTTATTTTGACGCTGGAAGTTATCCGAAAACCACCGGAAAAGGCAAAGATGTAACGTATCTATCTTTTAAATCCACATTCAAATTTTAGATTTATAACATAAAAAAAAACACCTACTTGCATTTAATGCTATTCAAGTTAATTGACTAAATCAAAATTTCATAGTCTATTAACCAAATCAAGATTTATGCATTGTTTTTTAATTAATGTCTTGCAGACTTAAAGCAGTAATTTGCAGACATCTTCAGTTACTTAGCATATTAATATTGTACTTCTAACTTTATCCTTAGACTTTTGTATAAATTAATTATCAATTTATACTTAATAAACAATTTTAGAAAAGCAGATTTACGACTAATTACTGCTTTTATGTAACTATTTAAATATCAAACACAATTTAATTAAACTATTTAGATTCTTATATAAATTATCTTTACATAAAAAACAATTTAAATAAGACGGCTTCATCATTAATTAAAATTAGCAAAAACTATGAAACATCTCATTTATCTTTGTTTTTTTATTCTTTTGGCTCAAGGAGCCATTGCACAATCGCAACCCGATTTTACACTGGGCTTTGCTGACAGTATAAAATCTACTGTTCTTAACGAGCAGCGTCAGTTATTAATTTACACTTCATATGCCAATAAAAAGATAAAACCTTCAATAAAGGAAACCTATCCTGTACTATATGTATTGGATGGTGAAAATCATTTCCGTTCTGTAGCTGCAATCGTGGAACGCATAGTAAACAGTGGCGTTTGTCCACCAATGATTGTCGTTGGCATATCAAATACGAATAGAACCAGAGATTTAACCCCTACAGCATCTGAAAATAATAGCGATGGGTTAAAAAACACGGGAGGTGGTGAAAAATTTATATCCTTTTTAGAAAAAGAATTGATGCCTTATATAGAATCGTACTACCCTACTGCACCCTATAAAATTCTTATGGGGCATTCACTGGGCGGATTAATGGTAATGCACACACTAATTCATCATACCGATTTATTTAACGCTTATATCCCCATTGATGCTGCTATTTGGTGGGATGATCATAAAATACTAAAAGAAGCTAAGGTCGCTCTTGAAAAAAACGATTATAAAAATAAAATAATGTTTTTAGCGATAGCTAATCGAATGGAAAAAGGAATAGACACTACAGCAGTTCAATCGGACACTTCTGAAAAAACAGAATTGATTCGCTATAATTTGGAGTTAATACATAACATAAAACAACATCCAAAGAATAAATTGCGCTTTAAGTATAAGTATTACGAAAATGAGAGTCATAGCACTGTTACATTTATTGCTGCATATGATGCACTTCGTTTTCTATTTGATTATTATGAACTCCCCAAGTATGCCAATTATACTACTGAGAACCCTCAATTAAAAGCACTAATTACAGACCATTATAATACGATTTCTAAACAAATGGGCTACAAAGTCCTGCCTGAAAAATCATTGGTAAACAACTTTGGATATCGTGCTCTACATGAAAAACAATTTGCATTAGCTAAAGAATTGTTTGAAATGAATGTTTTAAATTTTCCTGAAGATGCAAACCTACTGGATTCTTTTGGTGATTATTATAACACTATCGGCGACACAAAGAATGCTATTGTATGGTATCAAAAAACATTAGCAAAAAAAGAAATCAGTGAAACTAGAGAGAAACTAAATTCATTAATAAAAAATAAAAAATGAAATCATCAGTAATAATCACCATTTTTCTGATGACTACCGTATACTCACAACATTTGAAATTCCTAGCAACAAACAAAACTGTCCAAAATAGAGGAGATTCTATTAACAGTTTCGTCGAAAAAAAAGGATTGAATCGGGAATTGTAGGACTTGCAGCAGCTAAAATCATTAACAAAAGCTTAGTTTAGACTAAAGGATACGAATATGCTGATTTGGAGGGCAAAATACCCTTTACTCCAAATACAATCATGAATATTGGATCAATCAGCAAAACTATTACTGGAGCATCTTTGATACAGCTAATTGAAGAAAAAAAATAGCTTTTGACGAAGTTCTTTATAATAAGTGGTTTTTACGTTAAAATACCTTTGCTGAATAAATAATATTTTTCAAAAGAAAAATACCAAGATAAATTTTAAGCAAAAATTATTTTACAAAATGAAAAAAATATTTTAAACAATCGTACTATGAAAATAAAAATTTCAATTACAATTACCCTATTATGTATCGGAATGATAATCAATGGGCAGAATAAAAAGGAAACTTCACTAGAAGGTTCTTGGATGGGGAAAACAAATACCAAAGACTTATCAATGTCAGAACTAGTTCTATTTAGATTTGAATTGAAAAAAAAGGCAATCAAAGGCTATATGGATTTTCCGGATAAAAGATTAAAAGACATCTCACTAGATAAAGTTTGGAGCGTTAAGGATAGCGTATTTGCAGATGCAAGAAAGTCACTAGGATGGCCTGAGACGGCTCCATTAATTTTCAAAGGAGTAATGATGCCAGGAGACTCCGTTATAGACGGTGTCTGGGGTGGCAGTACACCTTTACAATTAAGCCGAACAAACTATGTATTTAAACTCAAAACAAATACAAACCCCCAAGTAGCAGGTTATAAAATAATTAAATTAATTGAAACCACCCCTCTTAAAGACCAGCAAGCAACTGGTGATTGCTGGAGTTTTGCCACCACTTCCTTTATTGAAACAGAAGCCATAAGACTAGGAAAAAAGCCAGTAGTACTCACTCCAATGTTTTTTGTTAGACCTACTTATATCAATAAAGCAGAGAATTATATAAGAAGGAATGGAAGTAGTTTTTTTGGCGAAGGTGATTTAACTTTTAGTGTACTGAAAGCATACAGAGAATTCGGTGCCATTCCTGAAAATGTCTATTCTGGAAAATTGGATTCGGATGCTAAACACGATCATGCGGACATGAATAATGCATTAATGGAGAAAGTTAAATTCTATAAAAACTCACATGGAGATCTGACACCTGAGATTTACAGAAGAGACATGGATGAAATACTGACACAAACTTTGGGAAAAATTCCTGATACTTTTGTTTACGATGGCAAACAATTTACAGCTAAATCTTTTGCAAAAGAAAGGATTGGAATCAATCCAGATGATTATGTAGAAATTACCTCTTTCAACCACCATCCATTTTATTCAAAATTTGCATTGGAGATTGAGGCTAACTGGAATAACAATTACTATTTAAATCTACCAATCGATGATTTCAGTACTGTAATTGATGATGCCCTAATGCATAATTATTCCGTTTGTTGGGATGGGGATATATATGAAGGTTTTAACGATGGATTTGCAGTTCTGGGTGAAACTAAAATTATTACGCAACAGATTAGACAGGCAGCATTTGATAATCGCACCACTGAAGACATCCATAATATGCACATTATTGGTATTGCAGAGAACGAAAAAGGCAATAGATTTTATATTGTTAAAAATTCAGGCGATGCAAAGGATTGCGGAGGATATCTTTATATGTCCAAAGAATATTTACTTTTAAAAACAATTTCGGTGATGATCAATAAAAATGCTGTCCCAAAGGAAATTATGAAAAAAGTAAAAAAAAACAGTCAAACTTTTTAAAATATCATTTGATACAATAACATCCATAGAAAATGTTCTACTGATTTTAGGACGATACATATTTTATAAAAAGCCGAAAATAGTTTCGGCTTTTTTAGTAATACTATTGCAAGCCTATTTTTCGAAACCATCTACAGCAATCTTCCCCAATCTTGCAGACGAATATTCCCAGTTGGAATACTATATTTTCTAATGCCTTTAAAATCATCGAATATTGTTCTTCTAAATCCCTAAATTTGAAGTTATGAAAAAATCAATCGTTATTTTGTTGCATATTGGTTTTTGGTTTTGCTATTTACTGTTAATAGGAATCCTATTAGCCGTCTTTTACAGAAGTAGTAATCCTGCAATAGATCAAACAGAACGAATATTAAATGCATTCAAATCCCTTTTTCTGTTTGCTTTTCTCCCCTCGTTTCTAACATTTTATGGTTGCTATTTAATACTATTTACAAAATACTTACAACAAAAAAAGTTTCTACTTTCCTTTTTTTTCGGCATACTAATTTCAATTGCTGCTTCGACAATAGCCTATATCCTGATGCGCTATTTAATAGAATCAGGACAACTTATTGACATGGATAAAGGAGGCGTAAATGGAAGGTCTACTGCTGTTCGAACAATATTATTTATGAGCTTTATTGCTTCAATAGCTGGTTTAGCAGCATTCATTCTTAAAGGTTTTATTACTTGGGTAAAAGAAATAAAATTGAAAGAAGAGTTGAAACAAAAAAATCATGAAACAGAAATGGCTTTGATCAAATCCCAATTGGATCCCCATTTTCTATTTAATACACTGAATAATATCGATGTGTTAATTTTAAAAGATGCGACAGTGGCTTCCAATTATTTAAATAAGCTATCGGATATCTTGCGTTTTATGCTCTACGAAACGAAAACAGATGAAATTTTGCTTAAAAAAGAGATTGAATACATAGAGAAATACATAGAATTGCAAAAAATAAGAACGGCAAATGCAAATTATGTAAGCTTTGAGGTACTAGGTAATCCGGCCAGTATAACAATAGCACCAATGGTTTTTATTCCATTTATTGAAAATGCCTTTAAGCACAGTACCAATAAGAAAATAGACAATGCCATTACTGTTCAGCTATTTATTAATGAAGAAAATATCCAGTTTGTATGTGAAAACAAGTTCGATCCCAATCGAAAAATAATACAAGAAAGCAACGGTTTAGGCAATGATCTTATTCAGAAACGGCTACATTTGATATATCCAGAGCACCATCTGTTGGAATTAGACAAACAAATTAATCTTTACAGCGTAAAATTAACAATCAAAAATGGATAGATATTCTTGTATTATAATAGAAGACGAACCCTTGGCGCTGGAAAGAACCAAGAGTTTTGTATGCAAAATACCCTTTTTGAATTTATGTGGTACTTTTGAAAATGCACTAGATGGTTTGTCCTATTTAAAATCAAATAAAGTCGATTTGCTTTTTTTAGATATCAATATGGATGAATTGTCTGGAATTGAATTGCTTGAAAGTTCCAAAATTGAAAGCCAAGTTATCATAACCACAGCCTATCAAGAATATGCCATAAAAGGCTATGAACTCAATGTAACGGATTATTTATTAAAACCTTTTACGTTTGATCGGTTTCTAAAAGCAGTAAACAAAGCTCAGGAAAACATAGTCCAGCCCATTTCGAACCCTCAACAAGATTTTATATTTGTGAAGACGGAAAATCGCTTGGAGAAAATAAATTTAAGTGAAATTTTATTTATTGAAGGTATGCGCGATTACCGCAGAATTCATACGATAAGTAAAAAGATTATGACGCTACAAAATTTTAGTGAACTAGAACAAATTATCCCCTCCAATTTGGTTTGTAGAGTTCATAAATCCTATATGGTTGGAATTAACAAAATAGATTCTATTGAACGAATGAGAATAAAAATTTCCAATCAGATAATCCCAATTTCTGAAACGTATAAAGAGCTGTTTTTTAAGATAATAAACAATAGAATTTAAATATTCAGCAATTGCCTTGCAGACCTAAAATTATAGTTTGCAGACATCTTCACCTACTTCGCATAATAAAATTGTAGCCCTAACCTTATTCCTAGACTTTTGTATAAAATAATATCAATTTATACAAAAGGAACCATTATGGAAAAGCTTATCTACCCCTATTCCCTTATTGTTATTTTATCTATACTGATGTATTGCCTCAGCCTAATCACTATGGATAAAAATGTAAAAACCAAAACTGTCACCCCATTTCTAACTTACCCTACAGTGGAAATATAGTATCCAAAAGACAATTAGCATACTATTCTTGTACAATCACGTCAAAATAATGAGGACGTATAAACCCTTTTAATCCCGAAAATCAATGAAAAAAATAGCACTCCTTTTTACCGCAGTACTTCTTTCAAATATATCTTTTAGCCAAAACAAAGCAACAAATGATCCAAAAGAAATAAAGCAGATTATAAACACATTTATGACCTGTATTATAAAAAAGGACAGCATACAGTTTTATAATCTCTTTCATAATGATCCAATAGTTTGGATTGGAGTTATTAAAAACAAAACGCATGAAGTCATGCTGAAAAAAGACAGCACCAGGAAAAATTATTTTGAAAGTACCTATCAAGAATTCTATAGACTTATTTCAGATACGGGTACCGATGAAGAAAAGTTTTACAACATAACAATTAATGAAGACGGTTGTATTGCAGCAGTAACATTTGATTATAGTTTTTGGAAAAGCAAAATAAAAACAAATTGGGGTAAAGAAAGTTGGGGGCTTGTCAAAATAAACGGAAAATGGAAAATAACAAGTGTGCTTTTTTCCCTTGAATCTGAAAAAATTAACCCAGAACCAAATAGAGAAAATGGTAAAATAGAATAACTAAATAGTATCACTAAACAATTGATTACAAAAGCACATGATCAAGTTTAGCATTAAAACAATCTTATATAAAAAACTAAAAAATGAACACAAAAATAATTTATCTATTAACGCTAATATTGCTACTCTTTTTTAGTAGTATCTATTCGCAAGACAAGAGCGGAAACGAACTGGCGAAGAAAAAATATACTTTAAGCGGAACCATTTCTGATGCTAAAAGCAATGAAAGCATAATTGGCGTTAACGTATATTTCCCTGAATTAAAAACAGGAACAATTACGAACGAATATGGTTTTTATTCCATCACGATACCTAAAGGCAATTATGAAGTTCAAGTAAGTTACGTAAGTTTTCAAACGGTAACCGAAAATGTCAATTTGGAGAAAAACACTAAAAATAATTTCAAACTTTCAAGCATTGGAGAGCAATTACAAGAAGTAGTTATTACAACTGATAAAAAGGCGACCAATATTGCAAAAGCAGAAATGAGTATCAATAAACTATCTATTGCTACAATAAAAAAAATGCCTGTAGTATTGGGAGAAGTTGATGTCCTGAAGTCTATTTTACTATTGCCGGGAGTCACCAACGCGGGCGAAGGTGCGTCTGGTTTTAATGTTCGAGGCGGTGGTGCGGATCAAAATTTGATTCTATTGGATGAAGCCACCATATTTAATTCTTCGCATGTTTTTGGATTCTTTTCGGTATTTAACCCTGATGCAATTAAGGATTTGAAACTTTATAAAGGCGGAATACCTGCACGATACGGAGGAAGAGCTTCTTCGGTTCTGGATATTTATCAGAAAGATGGAAGCAGCACTGGTTTTCACATGAATGGTGGAATTGGATTAATTTCCAGTAGGTTATTGGCTGAAGGACCAATAGTGAAAGACAAAGGTTCTTTTCTTATCGGTGGTCGTGCCTCTTATGCACATCTATTTTTAAAACTATCACAAGAACAGAAGAATAATGCTGCCTATTTCTATGATTTGAATACTAAATTATCTTATAAGCTAAACCCAAACAATAATTTGTTTCTATCGGGGTATTTTGGTCGGGATGTCTTTAGTTTAGACAAAAGTTTCACAAACACTTATGGCAATTCAACTTTAAACTTGCGTTGGAATCACTTATTTAATGACAAATTATTTTCAAATCTATCTGTAATCTATAGCGATTATTATTTTGGTTTAGATCTAGATTTAGCTGGTTTCAAATGGGATTCCGGAATTAAAAATTACAATATAAAATATGATTTCAAGAATTATATTTCGGATAAATTCAAATTGAATTTTGGTGTAAATAGCATTTATTATGATTTCAATCCTGGAACAATAAATCCGACAAATCCAAATTCAGGAATAAATTTTAGTCAATTGGATAAAAAATATGCTTTTGAACCTGCACTATATATTGAAGCCGAACAGGAAATTTCCAAAAAAGTGTCCCTTTATTATGGCTTACGATACAGCCTGTTTTATAGGCTAGGTCAATCAACTACAAATGTTTATGCCAATAATGAACCTGTAACTTTCAATCAAGAGCTACAGATTTATGAAAAAGCAACTCCTATTGGCTCTAAATTTTATGATAAAAACAAAGTAATTCAGCACTATAATTACTTAGAGCCTCGGTTTTCTGTCGCTTATGGTATAGATAAAAATCAGTCTCTAAAAGCAAGTTACAATAGAATGGTTCAGTATTTACAATTGGTTTCCAATACTTCATCACCGACACCACTTGATATTTGGATGCCTAGTGACAACTTAATCAAACCACAAATTGCAGACCAAGTAGCTTTGGGTTATTTCAGGAATTTCAACGAGGAAATGTATTCCTTCGAGGCGGAAGCTTTTTACAAAAAAATCCAAAACAGAATGGATTACATAGACGGCGCAGATTTGATAGCAAACGAAGCCATTGAACAGGTAATCCTCAATGGACAAATGCGTTCTTATGGCCTAGAACTGATGTTTCGCAAAAACGAAGGGAAATTTACCGGTTGGATTTCCTATACCTTATCAAAATCAGAGCAGCAAACTCCAGGACGAAACAGTTCAGAAATTGGAATCAATAATGGAAAATGGTACAGCTCCGCTTACGATAAATTACACAACCTCGCCGTTACAAGCAGTTATAATTTAAACAAAAAATGGAGTTTTGGAGCCAATTTTATTCTTCAATCGGGACAACCCGTAACCTATCCAAACGGCCAATACACCTATCAAGACATTTTAGTACCCAGCTATGGCTTAAGAAACGAAAATAGATTGCCAATTTATAACCATTTGGACCTTTCGGCAACTCTAACACCTCATAAAAACGACAACCGAAGCTGGAATTCAGAATGGGTATTCAGTATTTATAATGTGTACAATCGTAAAAACGCCGCTTCGATTGGCTTTCAGCAAAATGCTGATACTGGAAATAATGAAGCGTTAAGAACCTCCATTTTCGGTATAGTTCCAGCAGTCAGTTATAACTTCAAATTTTAAAAATAAACAAAAATGAAAAATAAATTTTATTTCATAATAGGAATACTAACAGTCTTCTTTTTTAACAGCTGTCAGGATGTGGTCGACATTCCTTTAAATACGGACAAACCAAGATTAGTAATTGATGCCAACATTAATTGGATAAAAGGATCACTCGGCAATAACCAAACCATAAAACTGTCTACAACAACCGATTTTTATACAAACGTGATACCAGTGGTTTCAGGCGCAACCGTTTTTATAACAAACAGTTCAAATATCATTTTTAATTTTATTGAAACACCCAATACTGGAATGTATGTTTGTTCCAATTTTGTTCCAGTTATTGACCAAACCTACACTTTGACAGTGATCCATAACGGACAGAAGTATACTGCCGCAGAAACCTTAAAATCAGTTGCGGCAATAACGTCGGTAACGCAAGAAATTCAAACAGGATTAGGAACAGACTTCTTAAAAATCAAAACTTTTTTTAATGATCCTGCAGACGCCAATAATTATTATCTCTATAAATATAAATTTACAAAAAACCTAAAACCGGAGTACTCGTTAGATGATGATCTCTTTTTTCAGGGGAATACATTTTATAGTTTGGTACTTGAAGAAGATACAAAACCAGGTGAAAAGGTTGAAATTACACACTACGGTATTTCAAAGGCCTATTTCAATTACATGACCATACTATTGAGCGTGTCAGGAAGTTCAGGAGGCGGACCATTTCAGACCCCACCAGCTACTGTCAAAGGAAATATTAAAAACGAAACAAATTTTGACAACTATCCACTGGGCTATTTCAGGTTAAGCGAAGCCGATGTGACAAATTACACCATTCAATAATTGTAATGGAAATTCATATTTAATTCCACATAAGTCCTATACAATTTCATTTTTATCCTATCTGTCACTTTACTTCTTAAAGTACTTTTAACATTTATTTGTAATCAAACATTAACTAAAAAAAATAAACTTATGAAAGCAATTACCACCAAACAACGAATTTTAAATGCACCAATAACCAGAATCCTATTCGGGCTTTTAGTCTGTTTTATAGCTTTTATTCTTGCACAGCAATTGACTGGAAAATTACTTGATTTAACCACTTTAGATAAGAATTATAGAAATCTGATAAAAGGTATAATCTCATCTGCAGCAGTCATTGGAGCCTACAGTTATTTTTATAAAAAATATGAAAAAAGGGAAATAACAGAATTTTCAAAAAAAGGAATAGCCAAATATATCATCATTGGAACTCTAATAGGGATAGTATTACAATGCTTGACAATATTGGTTATTACCCTTAGTGGTGGTTTTGAAATAGTTTCTATTAATCCTATTTCTAATATGATCATTCCGTTCACGGTAGCTTTTTCAGTTGCCATTTTTGAAGAAATTTTAATTAGAGGTATCATTTTTAGAATACTGGAAGAAAAATTAGGTAGTTACATCTCCTTGCTAATTACAGCAATAATTTTTGGAGCATTGCATTTAGCCAACCCAAATAGTACGTTACAATCCGGGTTGTGTGTGGGTATCGAAGCTGGATTCTTAATGGGAGCTGCTTATATTTATGCAAGAAATCTATGGTTCCCGATTGCTATACATTTTTCTTGGAATTTTATGCAATCAGGAATTTTTGGGGCAATTACCTCTGGTAATGAAAAAACATCTAGCCTATTAACTACTAAAATCTCAGGAAGTGATTTAATTACTGGTGGAGAATTTGGTCCGGAAGGAACAGTACAAGCAATTGTTTTTTGCTTACTGGCAGCGTTCATTTTAATACAATTAAGTAAAAAGAAAATTGTCAATCCTTATTGGAAAGAAGGAAACAATTAGACATGAATAATAGTAAGGTATATATTATTGAGGTTGATAAAATGGCTTCCTCAATAATTACAAACATACTGAAATCCTAAAAAAGTGCTATTTTAAGTAAATATTTCATTAACGAATTATTGGTATTAGAGGACCTAAAAAAAATATTAAAAATGAAAAACATCCCGTTTTATAATTTTGGTTTTAATCCCTAAAGTTATTAATCACTTAAAATACAACGTGTTGTATATATAAATAAAATTATAAAAACGCTTTCAGAAGTAGCAGTATTTAGCAATACCCATCGGTTTGCGAATGCTTTTTAACATAATAGCTATACCAACTTCATGTTTTTTTATGGACTAAGAAATAAGTAAGCCTAAATGCACCAACTACTTACAATTATATGAGTTCGTTTTAGCATAATAAAAAATAAAATCTTCGTTCATTTATATCAATTTTAACAGCAATTTATTCCAATCCCATCAGTAAACTTCTATTTTTGCACCCTAATTTAAACCGTACTATCATGAAAGAATTAGTTGCAAAAATCAACGCCGAATTCGAAACATTCAAAACCGAATCTGAATCACTACTTGAAAAAGGAACCAAAGCAGCTGGACCAAGAGCCCGTAAATCGACTTTGGAATTGGAAAAACTTTTAAAAGAATTTAGAAAAGTTTCTGTTGAAGAATCAAAAAAATAAGATTTCAATGTAAAGCCCTTCGGAAATTCTGAAGGGCTTTTTTTTATTACTCTTGTGACGGTAAAGAAATATATTTCTAAAAGGTAAATCTATTCTAAATTCAATATGTTATCCTTGACTAATAGTCTTGAATTAATCTCTAAAATGATATTTATGACGCAAAAATATGATTATAAATTAAATTAATTACCACTCTTTTCATACTGAAATATATAATCTAAAATACATTTTTAAAAAAAATATTAGCTTTAGACTTCTGAAATTAAGAACTGATCGGCCGAATCAGTCCCAAATACATCACAGTTAAGGTTTGTTGGAAATGTGTTTTTTGGGTGATTGAAAATCCTCTTTTCAGCACTTTGCATATCATCTAAAAAATATTTGAGTATTATCTTTAGTAAATTTTTAATTTTCCTATATTCAGATTTTATTTTTTGATAATCAACTGCATCAATTTTCGCAGTAATACTCAAATCCCCGGCATTTGACTATCTCTTTTTATTATATGTTATCCAATTAAATTATTCATCTTTTTCTACTTTAGATACGCTTGCATTACTATGGTATAATTCTAAAATTAGTTCTCTATATAATTTTTTTAAAGATTCAAGCGAAGAATTTTTATTAAATTTTAAATAAATATTTCGTGAAAGTTATTTTAAAAAGTATAGTTTTAAAAGCCATCAAATTATTTTAGGTGGCTTTTCTTTACAATCAAAAAATAAAATTTGGGCATGTCCTTGTTGCAGATCATTTTGGGCAAATAACATCATTTTCAAACAACAAGGTCGGGCTGTCCATTGTATTCCCGATTAACAAAAACTACGGCAAAAAGCCTTGTTTTTCTAAATCGGGAGATGCCATTTCCATCCCTCATGCAAATTAGTTTTCATAACCTTTTTATTGGTTTTAAAATAAATATACTAAAACAAAAAACAGCTCCATATAAGAGCTGTTTTTCATAAATTCGAAGTAAATAGTGTTCTTAACGTATGACTTTATTAATTCAAAGTTACTACATTTTGATTTTTCATTTTTAGATTACCTTTATACACTTCTGCAATAGCTTTTCTAGATAATGAAGGCACATCTTTTGAGATCACAATCTCGTGTGTTACTTTTTTTAAGTTTGTTTCCACTTCCAAAAAATAAACACCATCAGGAAATTCCTCAAGACTATAGGTTTTCATAATACCAGCTTTACCGGTAGCAACCTCAGAATAAATTTCGTTATGCAATTTATCATATATAGTTACATTT
>NZ_CP113948.1:0-195000 GCF_026810365.1 Flavobacterium praedii | reverse complement strand
GTCTTTTCAATTTATAATTATCAATTTACAATTAATAATTATTTTGTTGTCTCGGACAGACTCGAACTGTCGACCCCTACATTATCAGTGTAGTACTCTAACCAGCTGAGCTACGAGACACTCTTTTTTCTTTTATTTAAAGATTAAATGATTTAAAGATTGAACCATTCTTGCGAATTTTTTAATCTTTAAAATTTTAAAATTTTAAATCTTTCAATTATTTTTTTAAATTAACAGCAAGAGTAATATAACCTTAAATCTGTAACCAATAGTCTCTTCGTCTTCTTTCTTTAGCGTGTCTTTCAACTAACACTAAAGCTCTAGAAAGGAGGTGTTCCAGCCGCACCTTCCGGTACGGCTACCTTGTTACGACTTAGCCCTAGTTACCAGTTTTACCCTAGGCAGCTCCTTGCGGTCACCGACTTCAGGCACCCCCAGCTTCCATGGCTTGACGGGCGGTGTGTACAAGGCCCGGGAACGTATTCACCGGATCATGGCTGATATCCGATTACTAGCGATTCCAGCTTCACGGAGTCGAGTTGCAGACTCCGATCCGAACTGTGACCGGTTTTGTAGATTCGCTCCTGGTCACCCAGTGGCTGCTCTCTGTACCGGCCATTGTAGCACGTGTGTAGCCCAAGGCGTAAGGGCCGTGATGATTTGACGTCATCCCCACCTTCCTCACAGTTTGCACTGGCAGTCTCGTTAGAGTTCCCGACATGACTCGCTGGCAACTAACAACAGGGGTTGCGCTCGTTATAGGACTTAACCTGACACCTCACGGCACGAGCTGACGACAACCATGCAGCACCTTGTAAATTGTCTTGCGAAAAAACTGTTTCCAGTCCGGTCAATCTACATTTAAGCCTTGGTAAGGTTCCTCGCGTATCATCGAATTAAACCACATGCTCCACCGCTTGTGCGGGCCCCCGTCAATTCCTTTGAGTTTCATTCTTGCGAACGTACTCCCCAGGTGGGATACTTATCACTTTCGCTTAGCCACTGAGATCGCTCCCAACAGCTAGTATCCATCGTTTACGGCGTGGACTACCAGGGTATCTAATCCTGTTCGCTACCCACGCTTTCGTCCATCAGCGTCAATCCATTAGTAGTAACCTGCCTTCGCAATTGGTATTCCATGTAATCTCTAAGCATTTCACCGCTACACTACATATTCTAGTTACTTCCTAATAATTCAAGTCTAGCAGTATCAATGGCCGTTCCACCGTTGAGCGATGGGCTTTCACCACTGACTTACTAAACCGCCTACGGACCCTTTAAACCCAATGATTCCGGATAACGCTTGGATCCTCCGTATTACCGCGGCTGCTGGCACGGAGTTAGCCGATCCTTATTCTCACAGTACCGTCAAGACATTACACGTAATGTTGTTTCTTCCTGTGCAAAAGCAGTTTACAATCCATAGGACCGTCATCCTGCACGCGGCATGGCTGGATCAGGCTTGCGCCCATTGTCCAATATTCCTCACTGCTGCCTCCCGTAGGAGTCTGGTCCGTGTCTCAGTACCAGTGTGGGGGATCTCCCTCTCAGGACCCCTACCCATCGTAGCCATGGTAAGCCGTTACCTTACCATCTAGCTAATGGGACGCATGCTCATCTTTCACCGTTGTGACTTTAATAGTGGTTTCATGCGAAACTGCTATACTATGAGGTATTAATCCAAATTTCTCTGGGCTATCCCTCTGTGAAAGGTAGATTGCATACGCGTTACGCACCCGTGCGCCGGTCTCTTGGTCCGAAAACCAATACCCCTCGACTTGCATGTGTTAAGCCTGCCGCTAGCGTTCATCCTGAGCCAGGATCAAACTCTTCATCGTATATTGTATGCTTAATTGCTTAAGCTATTATTATGCGACTCCAATTCTAGTGGTCTATTCTCAAATCTTTCGATTCTATTACTCTTATTCTTTTGTTTTAACATCTCTGTTAAAACGGCTGTCAATTCAATATGTCTAGGAACGTATTCTTATCGTTTAATCCACTTTTCGTTGTCTCTCAAAGCGGGTGCAAAACTAACAATTCTTTTTGTAACTGGCAAGAACTTTTTGAAGTTTTTTTGAAAAATATTTTTCTCAGTTTCTTCTCTTTTCTTATCAGCCTCTCAAGGAACGTTGCGCGTTTAGCGGGGTGCAAAAGTAACATACTCTTTTAATTCCCACAAGCTTTTTTTAATCTTTTTTGAAAATAAATCTTCTTTGTGATTTTTATTACTTGTCAGTGTTTTAAAGAACTTAGTCGCTGTTGCGGGTGCAAAAGTAGACCCTTTACCCCTTTAAACAATGACTTTTTTGAGGTTTTTTTGATTTATTTTTTAATCTATTGGTATATTGAGCTTTATACAACCCCTTTTTTATCAAATCCATCGTTCTTACTGAAAATTTTAGGCCCTTTTTACGGTTTTATTACTTTTTGTGCCTTTTCAGAAGGGATTCATACCAGATGTATTGCCCTTTTTACCGCTTGTTAGTACTACTCTTTGTTCCTGGTTGTATTCGCCTGGGTTTTACTAATAGACTTTTATCACTCTTTGGGACGCGGATTTAACCGATTCGCTAATGCGAAGGCACGGAGGATCGCGGATTTTTATTCCCTTCCTTAATATAAGGTGGTCTTTGTACCTCTCTATAGCTGTGTCCTATTAAAAAATACAGTTCTCGCAAAGGCGCGAAGGCACAAAGAAAAAAGTTCTAAACTTGTCACCTTGGCATCTTGGCGAGAAAAACAAAGCTTAACTTAATCTAATTCGGCGCGGTGGGACGCGGATTTGACGGATTCGCTAATGCGAAGGCGCGGAGGAGCGCGGATTTTTATTCCCTCCTTTATATAGTGGGGCTTTTATAGCTGTATCTTATTATAAAATATAGATCTCGCAAAGGCGCGAAGGCGCAAAGAAAACTGTTCTAAACTTGGCGCCTTGGCGTCTTGGCTAGAAAAACAAAGCTTAACTCAATATATCTAGGTGCGGTGGGACGCGGATTTTATTGATTCACTAATGCGAAGGCACGGAGGAGCGCGGATTTTTATTCCCTTCCTTAATATAAGGTGGTTTTCCTAGCTCTGTATTGCTGTGTCCTATTGATAAATACAGTTCTCGCAAAGGCGCGAAGGCGCAAAGAAAACAGTTCTAAACTTGGCGCCTTGGCGTCTTGGTGAGAAAAAACAAAGCTTAACTCAATCTAATTCGGTGCGGTGGGTAGCGGATTTTATTGATTCGCTAATGCGAAGGCGCGGATGAGCGCGGATTTTTATTCCCTTCTTTATATAGTGGGGCTTTATAGCTGTATCTTATTATAAAATATAGGTCTCGCAAAGGCGCGAAGGCGCAAAGAAAACTGTTCTAAACTTGGCGCCTTGGCGTCTTAGCGAGAAAAATAAAGCTTAACTAAATCTAATTCGGCGCGGCGGGATGCGGATTTGACGGATTCGCTAATGCGAAGGCGCGGATTTTCTTTGTTTCTTCTTTACCTACATATAAGGTGTTGTTTTTTTTACATGAATACGATCTCATGAAAACGGATGTCCTAGCCCTGATAGTAGTGGAAATCCTTATGAGCCGGTGTTCGGCTTATAAGATTGAAGCGGATAGCAGGTTTAAGCTCCCTATTTTTTGAATTATAATATTAATTGGATTTTATTCTTATATACAGAACAAACCTTATATATCTATTGTATGTGTTTTGTTAATGCTTTATATTTGCATTCTTAAAATATAAAAAACAATGATTAAGATTACTTTGCCCGACGGGTCAGTTAGAGAGTTTGCTCTTGGAGTAACTCCGATGGATGTTGCGAAAAGCATCAGTGAAGGATTTGCCAGAAATGTGATTTCGGCTTCTTTTAATGGTACAACTATTGAAACATCAACACCACTGACGACCGACGGCAGTCTTACATTATACACTTGGAATGATGCTGATGGCAAGAAAGCTTTTTGGCATTCGACTTCGCATGTTATGGCGCAAGTACTTGAGGAGATGTATCCAGGAATACAATTGACTCTTGGACCTGCAATTTCGAACGGATTTTATTATGATGTGGATTTTGGAGATCAAAAGATCTCTGATGCTGATTTTAAGAAAATTGAAGACCGCGTTCTTGAAATTTCAAGAGGAAAACACGAATTTAAATTACGTCCTGTTTCTAAAGCAGAAGCATTAGAAATATACAAAGACAATATTTACAAAACAGAATTAATCTCTAATCTAGAAGACGGAACAATCACTTTTTGTGATCATTCTACTTTTACCGATTTATGCCGTGGAGGACACATCCCGAACACGGGAATTATCAAAGCGATGAAAGTAATGAGTGTTGCCGGCGCTTATTGGAGAGGTGATGAAAAAAACAAGCAGTTGACACGTGTTTACGGTACTTCTTTTCCTAAACAAAAAGATTTAACTGAATACTTAGAATTACTGGAAGAAGCGAAACGACGTGATCACAGAAAACTAGGAAAGGAATTAGAATTGTTTGCTTTTTCACAAAAAGTGGGAGCAGGTTTACCATTATGGTTGCCAAAAGGAGCTGCTTTGAGAGATCGATTGGAGCAGTTTTTGAAAAAAGCACAGAAAAAAGGGGGTTACGAACAAGTGGTTACTCCACATATTGGCCAAAAAGAACTGTATGTTACTTCTGGTCACTATGCGAAATATGGAGCAGACAGTTTTCAGCCTATAAGTACTCCTGCCGAAGGGGAAGAATTTCTATTGAAACCGATGAATTGTCCTCATCACTGTGAAATCTACAATGTAAGACCTTGGTCCTACAAAGATTTACCAAAGCGATATGCTGAATTTGGCACCGTTTACAGATACGAACAAAGCGGTGAATTACATGGATTAACTCGTGTACGTGGGTTTACTCAGGATGATGCTCATATTTTTTGTACTCCGGAACAATTGGACGAAGAGTTTAAAAAAGTAATTGACTTGGTGCTTTATGTATTTGGTTCATTAGGTTTTGAAGACTTTACTGCCCAAATTTCTTTAAGAGACAAAGAAAACAGAGATAAATACATTGGTTCTGATGAAAACTGGGAAAAAGCAGAAAATGCAATTATAAATGCGGCTGCCGACAAAGGATTGAATACCGTTGTCGAATACGGAGAAGCTGCTTTCTACGGTCCTAAATTGGATTTCATGGTAAAGGACGCATTAGGCAGACAATGGCAACTAGGAACGATACAGGTGGATTACAATTTACCAGAGCGTTTTGAACTAACTTATAAAGGATCTGACAATGAATTACATAGACCTGTGATGATTCACAGAGCTCCATTTGGATCAATGGAACGATTCATTGCCATTTTATTGGAACACACAGCAGGAAATTTCCCGCTTTGGCTAATGCCTGAGCAGGCAATTATACTGTCTTTGAGCGAGAAATATGAAAATTATGCTAAAAAAGTTTTAAATCTGCTAGAAAATCACGAAATTCGCGCCCTAATTGACAACAGAAGCGAGACGATAGGGAAGAAAATTAGAGATGCAGAAATGCAGAAGATCCCATTCATGCTGATCGTAGGTGAGGAAGAAGAGAAAAATGGTACCATTTCTATCCGTCGTCATGGTCAAGAAGGAAAAGGCAATATCAGCGTTACAATAGAGGAATTTGCTTCAATTGTTGACGAGGAAATCAAAAAAACATTAAAAGTATTTACAGTTTAACTTAAATTATAAAGTCATAGCAATAAGAAGCAACAGAGGTTATCAACCTCGCGTAGAAAAAAAGGATGCACACAGAATAAATAATCTTATTCGTGGTGTACAAGAAGTAAGACTTGTGGGTGAAAACATAGAGCCTGGAGTTTTTAAACTTGCAGAAGCTTTAAGATTAGCTGACCAATTTGAATTGGATTTAGTTGAGATTTCACCAAACGCAGAGCCGCCAGTTTGTAAAATCATGGATTACAAGAAATTTGTTTACGAACAAAAGAAACGTGATAAGGTACTGAAAGCCAAATCTACTCAAGTGGTAGTAAAAGAAATACGTTTTGGTCCTCAAACTGATGAGCATGATTACGAATTTAAGAGAAAGAATGCTGAAAAATTCCTAAAAGAAGGAGCTAAATTAAAAGCTTTTGTATTCTTTAAGGGGCGTTCTATTATCTATAAAGATCAAGGGCAAATCTTATTATTAAGATTGGCAACTGACCTAGAAGAATTTGGTAAAGTAGAAGCTATGCCCGTTCTTGAAGGAAAGAGAATGATTATGTTTATTGCTCCTAAGAAAAAGAAGTAATCAGTTTGAAGTGTTGCAGTTTTCAGTTACTCACTGTGACATACAAACTGAATAAAAAATAAGTAAGTAAGAATAAATTAAAACACTAGGAAAAAATGCCTAAAATGAAAACCAAATCTAGCGCCAAGAAACGTTTTAAAGTTACTGGTTCTGGAAAGATTAAGAGAAAGCATGCTTTTAAAAGTCACATCTTGACTAAAAAATCTAAAAAACGTAAATTAGCTTTGACTCACTCAGCGCTAGTTCACTCAACAGATATGAAAAGCATCAAACAACAATTAAGAATTATATAATTAGTATTAAGATTTGAGAATTAAACAATTAAGACTTGAATCCTAAAAAATTAAATTCTTTGGGTTAAAAACAATTTCAATAACCTTGGAGTATGGCCATTAAGTTCCTTTGATTCAATTCAGGACGCCTGCTACAAAAAAACAATAAAATTATGCCAAGATCGGTAAATTCAGTTGCAAAAAGAGCAAGAAGAAAAAAAATAATGAAGCAAGCCAAAGGTTTCTTTGGTAGACGTAAAAACGTTTGGACAGTTGCTAAGAATGCGGTAGAGAAAGCAATGTGCTACGCTTACCGTGACAGAAAAGTGAATAAAAGAAATTTCCGTGCATTATGGATTCAACGTATCAACGCTGGAGCTAGATTGGAAGGAATGTCTTATTCTCAATTCATGGGTAAAGTAAAAGCTAACGGAATCGAATTGAACCGTAAAGTTCTTGCAGATTTAGCAATGAATCACCCAGAAGCTTTCAAAGCAGTACTTAATAAAGTAAAATAAACGTTTTATAAACTCAATTTAGGATTACTTACTTAAAAAAAACCCATTCGTTCAAGCGAATGGGTTTTTTGATTTTCTAAAGAAAAGCTACAACAATAAAATAGGTGCAATAACACCAAAACTCAGCAAGCCAGTAGTGTAATCTTTTGACCCAAAAGCAGTTTCTGCATATCTAGTGTAATTATAATTTCTAGCTATAAATCCTATATAGAATTTCATATTAAAACGCTTAAAAGGCAAATATTCAACTGTTGGTATTATTCCAAAACTAGTAGCTAGCCTAGATTCTCCATTAGGGTCAGGATTATCTTTCCAATAAAAACTAGTTGTCATTAGGGTTAATAATAAATTAACTTTAGGCTTAATTAAGTAACCAGCCCTAATCCAATGTCCTAAATAAACAGCATTTTCTGCAGCATATTGGTATTTACTATTTATGATATTAGAAACAATTTTTCTTCTATCTAAGCCTTCTTGCGAGTATTGAAAGTCATAATATAGAATGAATTTTTTTGTTTTGAATTTATTCCCAAATGCGAAATAATTCATACTAACACCTTTTGCTTCATGAAAATAGGAGTAACTATAAGTTGTTTCAATTTTTTTATTAAAAAAACTACCTCTCCAGTTTGATACAAATGCCAAAGGATATTCTGAAGCTTCTATGCTTGGGGGAGCTGTTAATCCATACTGTTCCTCATAAGTATTGGTTCTCGAATTTAATATTTGAAAAGAAACCGAATTCAATTGATCTTTGAAAGAATGAGATATTTCGGCTCCAACCAAAAAATTATCCGAATTTCCTACAATATCATTATAAGCTAAAATATTAATAGGATTCATATCAAACTCCCAACCACCAAAATCGGCTACTAACTTTCCTATAGCCAAATTGGTTCTTTTGGTTAAATCGATTGTTATAAAAGCTAAATCAATCGATCGATCTACATTATCAAGATTTCCAATTTCTGGTGATCGTGTATATCGATCCCGAAATCGAAAACGAACTTTATTATGAATTCTACCTTTAATTTCAAATCGAAATTGATCGACATTAAATTTTGATACAGTATGATTATCATCTAAAAAAGTACTTCCAAAAGCGAAACGACTATTAAAAATAAAATTAACATCCTTTAATAAAGACAACTTTGAAACAGGAAAAAAAGATTGAATCGAATCAATTATAAACTGTTCCCCTTCATTTGATTGCTTTTCCATTTGCCACATTTGTTCTACTTGACCTAATGCAAGAGTAGGAAGAAAAACCAATAGGATATAAATGCAATATTTTTTCATCTTTCATTTTTTTAAAAGCTAATTAAAGATAGAAATCTATATAAAAAATAGTCAAAAAACCACAAGCTCACTATTGCAACTTTATAAATTTACAAATTATAAAACCAATAATGGCGCAACAAATCCAATGCCAAATAGTCCCGTTATATAGTCCTTTACGCCAAAAGTCCTTTCGGCATAACCTGTGTAATCATATTTTCTAGCAGTATATGCCAAATAAAATCTAATATTCATATCTTTGAAAGGCATATATTGAATTGTAGATATAAGCCCATAACTAGTAGATAATTTTGAGCTACCATTTGAATCTGGATTCCCTTTCCAAGAATGATTGCTATTCATTACAGTCATTAACAAATTAATTTTTGGAGTAATAAGATATTCTGCCATAACCCAATTTTCTACATATAAAACATCTTGTGCTGCATATTGATATTGACTATTAATTATATCGGATACAATTCCTTTACGATCAAGATCCTCATCGCTATATTGAAAATCATAATACAGCACAAAATTCTTAGCATTAAACTTATTTCCTATTGCAAAATAATTCATATTAGCTCCTTTTGCTTCATTAAAAAAACTGTAGCTATATGTGGTTTCTAATTTACCTTTAAAAAAGCTACCTCGCCAATTTGTTACTAAAGCTAAAGGATACTCAGATGCAGAGATGCTAGGTGGTGAAGAACTCCCATATTGTTCCTCATACGTTTTGGTTCTAGAATTTAATACCTGAAATGATAATGAATTTTTCTTATCAGCAAATGTATGAGAGATCCCTACTCCTACTAAAAAATTATCTGCATATTCTATCACATCATTATAGGTTAGGATATCAATAGGATTAAAATCAAATTCATACCCACCCCAATCTGCACAGACTTTACCAATAGACAAATTAGTAGTTGGAGATAGATCTAATCTAATAAAAGCCATATCTACAGATCTACTTATATTATCCAAATTACCTGGAATTGGCTCTCTTGTATATCTATTACGGAATCTAAAATAAACTTTATCATGAATCTTTCCTTTTATTTCAAAACGAAGTTGATTTACATTAAATGCAGATAAAGTATGATTACCCTCTAAAAAATTACTATTGTAAGCCATTCGAGAATTAAAAATCACATCAACGTCTCTTAATAATGACTGTTTATTTATGGGGATCAAAGATTTTAATGAATCTGGAAAAACAAAAACTCCTTCATTAGTTTGCTTTTCGTCTTGACTAAAAGCTAAAAATGGTAAATAACCAATTAAACAACAAATAAAATATTTTTTCATAATTAATCCAATTAAGGTTTTACATTATCAAAGAACCAATTAAAAAACCTGTTGTAATAGCTACTCCAATAGCAATAATACCTGGCAAATTGAAACTATGATTTATTACGTACTTTCCAATTTTAGTACTTCCGGTTCGGTCAAAGTTTATTGCGGCCAATAATGTTGGATAACCTGGTAAAACAAAATCGCTATTTACTGCTGGGAAAATAGCAATTAAAGCTGTTGGAGGCAAGCCCAATGCAATACCCAATGGCATCATTGTTTTAGTTGTTGCGGCCTGACTAAACATCAATACCCCCATTACAAAGACTGCGATTGCAAATGTCCAGGGGTGAGTTGAAACAATTCCTTTCAAAGCATCTTGAATGATATTATTATTAGTGTGCATAAAAGTGGAGCTCATCCAAACTACACCAAATACGGAAACCACAGCAGAAGCCATAGAGGTAAACAAGCTGGCTTTGGTAACTTCAGCTGTACTCGTTTTAGTAATTAGCATCATTGCCGCAGAGGCCGTAAGTGTTATTACACTTATTATTGTTACCATGGATAAAGAACCGTTAGCGGCAACAGCTAGCGATTTGGCACCAGGCTCAAAACTAGGAACTATACTTGGAAAAGCTCCAGCAATAACAATTAAAATAATTGCAAAAGAAAAAATTAAAACTGAAGTTTTGGCACCTGCTTTTAAAGGAATATTATTTCTAACAGTATCTGATTCCATACTTTTTGCAAAATTAGGATCTTTCATTTTTTCAATAAAAACAGGATCATCATTTAGTTCCAATCCTTTTTTAAAAACAGAAAGACAACCAATAAGCAAACCGATAATACAAGAAGGAATACAAATCATCATAATATCAATTAATGCACCTGAGTACCCCAAAATCACTACTAATGCAGCAGTAGCTGCACTCATTGGACTACCTGTTAAAGCGAGATGAGATGCAATAACAGAAACACTTAAAGGACGTTCTGGGCGAATTCTTTTCTTTGCAGAAACCTCAGCAATAATAGGCAATAAAGAATAAACAATATGTGCCGTACCCGCAAATAAACATAAAAAGTACACCGTAAATGGCGCAATAAATGTGATATTTGATGGATTACTTCTAATGATTTTTTCGGCTAGACTTACCAAATAATCTAATCCACCAGACGCTTGTAAGGTTGCAGCGGTCGTTACTATTGCCATAATAATTAACATGACATCTAGAGGTGGATCAGTAGGTTTCATTTTGAATACAAATAGAAAAATAAACAAACCTACCATCCCCATTACCCCCAAACCTATACCTTTCATTTGAGATCCAATAAGAATCATTCCAATAAGAATAGCAAATTCAAACCAAATCATAACAGGATTATTTAGATTAAAAAAGGAAATCTATTTAAAATTAATATTCAAAGAAATTTTGTTGAATTTTGATTTTGTCTGATGTTTCAGTTAACGATAACATCAATAAGATTCTAGCTTTTTGTGCACTCAAATCATCTGCAACAACAAATCCGAGGCCTGCATCATCTACTTCATTTTCCAAGGTAGTTCTTCCTGATCCTGTTCTATTGGATCGACAAACCAAAATTCCTTTTTTAGAAGCTTCCGCTAAAGCTTTTCCAACAGGTTCATTAAAATTCCCATTTCCCATACCATCATATACAAGACCTTTTATAGGTGAGTTTGACAAACATGTTACAGTAAGAGGACTTGCATCTGCATAACCATAAACGATCTCTACTTGAGGTAATGTTGTCAATTTTGAGACATCAAACTTTTTTGAAGAATTTCTTAAGGATTGATAGTAGTAACTTACTTTACCATCATAAATTAATCCTATAGGACCAAAATTACGAGATAGAAAAGTTTCTAGATTCGTAGAACTAGATTTTGTAACATCTCTAGGATCAAATATTTTTTCATTCATAGCAACAATAACTCCTTTACCTTGACTTCTAGGACTTGCAGCAACCATTACAGCATCCAATAAATTTCTATTTCCATCTTGGCTCATTGCTGTTGAAGGACGCATAGACCCAACAATGACTACGGGCTTATCATACATTACTGTTAATTTTAAAAAATAAGCAGTTTCTTCTTGAGTATCTGTACCATGAGTCAAAACAATAGCATCTGCTAAATTTTCTTTGAATATTTGATTAATTCTATTGGACAACTTTAACCAAGTAACTACATTCATATCTTGGCTTCCAATTGAAGCAACTTGCTCTCCAGTAATTTTCCCATAATTATGTATTTGAGGAACTGCATTTAGTAAATCGTCAATTGGCACTTTACCTGCTGTATAAGCTGATTTTGTGGATGATTCTCCTGACCCTGCAATGGTTCCTCCTGTTGCCAAAATCATAATTCTTGGAGAAGTTTTCGTGATTTTGTCTTGTGCTTGTATTTGTAATACAGCAAAAGAAACTAAAAATAATAAAACAATTTTTTTCATAACATATTTATTTGATTAATATACAATTGAACACAATTAATTCTTAAACTACTATTTAAGAAGTAATTAACCTAGGATTGATTAAATTTTCAATAGAATAAATTTCATTCCATTTTTCTTGAGTTATTAGTTTTCGCTCTAAAACCGCAATTTGATGTACACTTTTACCTGTTTTCAGAGCTTCACCTGCGATGCTGGCACTTTCTTCGTATCCTAAAATTGGGTTTAATTGCGTTACAATTCCAATACTATTCATCACTAAATTATAACAATGTTGCTCATTTGCAGTAATTCCATTTATACATTTATCAATTAAAGTCTGAATGGCTTTTGTCAAATAATCCAGTGAAGTAAACATAGCGAAAGCAATAACAGGTTCCATAACATTAAGTTGTAATTGACCCGCTTCAGCCGCCATAGTGACAGTTAAATCTTGTCCAATAACATAAAAACAGGTTTGATTGACCACCTCAGGAATTACAGGGTTGACTTTACCTGGCATAATTGAAGAACCTGGTTGACGCGCTGGCAAGTTGATTTCATTGAATCCTGTACGTGGTCCTGAACTTAATAGCCTCAAATCGTTACAAATTTTTGAAACTTTTACTGCTGTTCTTTTCATAGTTCCCATAATTTGAACATACGCTCCCGTATCTACAGTGGCTTCAATAAGATCTGGAGATAATGTCAAAGGAATACCTACTTCTTTGGCTAAATAATTCACACAAATTTCTGGATATTTCTCAGGTGCATTTACTCTAGTGCCAATAGCTGTAGCTCCCATATTAATTTCTAATACCAAATTTTGTGCATCTCGCAATCGTTTGATATCTTCTCCAATAGTTGTAGCATAGGAATGAAATTCTTGTCCTAAAGTCATTGGAACTGCATCTTGCAATTGAGTTCGTCCCATTTTTAAAACCTTATTAAATTCATTTCCTTTAGCTGCAAAAGCAACTTCTAGATTCTCTAAACTACTAATAAAAGAATCCATTTTTAGATATAGTGCAATTCTAAAAGCTGAAGGATAGGCATCATTAGTAGATTGAGAACAGTTTACATGATTGTTTGGATGCAAAAATTTATATTCTCCTTTTTTGTGACCTAAATATTCCAATCCAATATTAGCAATTACTTCATTAGCATTCATATTTACGGAAGTACCAGCACCACCTTGGATTAAATCACTAACAAATTCTTGGTCAAATTTACCAGCAATGACCTGATCACTACCATAACATATTGCTTCGGCAATTTTAGCATCAATAGCCCCGCAATCCTTATTGGCTAGAGCTGCTGCTTTTTTTACATACCCCAAAGCTTTTATAAATAATGGTTCTTTTGAGATTGGAATCCCCGTGATATTAAAATTCTCTACTGCTCTAAAGGTTTGTATACCGTAATACAGATGATTAGGTATCTCTAATTCACCTAGAAAATCATGTTCTTTTCTTGTTGTTTCCATAATACTTTCTTTATGAAATTTGATTAATTTTAGATAAATATAACAATAAAAAAATTACAAGCAAAACATAACTAATTAATTAACAATTGTTTAATTCTAAATAAATTTAACTGTTAAAATTTAAATTATAGCACAAATTTAATTTTTGAATACTTCGATTTTAATATTAAAAAAAAAGACAAATAAAATTATACCTATTTGATAGAAAACAGGTATATTATTTATAAAACGAGACATCTCAATATATTCACCAGGGAGTTTATTTATAGCTTTTGCGGCTGTACCAATAAGTATAGATTCAGAGAATGCGCCAGCAAAAAGCCCAGCAGTAGTGCCTGTATCATAATTCAAAACTTTTGATCTTCCAAAAGACATGCACAAACAAGAAAAACAAATAACTAAAGTAAGAATTGATTGAGGAAAAGCATTTTTCTTTAGCCTTTGAAAAGATTTTGGCCCTACTTCAAACACAATAGCAAAAAGGAAAAGATCAAAAAAAATGACTTTTAGAATCGAAGGAACTGTGATATCCAATTGACCTATTCCCCCCCTACTAATAATGTTCCAAGGACAACACCAATTTTGAAAGTATTAATCTTGATGTGTCCAAATATAAATCCCAATGCTAAAGTTAAAAAAACCACCAATTCAGGATATTCTTGTAAAATATGAGCTAATTTTTCCATTACTAAGTAATAAATTAATAACAAATTTCAACAAACATATACTATCTAAAAAAGGGGGCTCTATTTTAAATTAACATTAAAGTTACTGTTTAAACAAATAGGACTATCTAAAAACGTTGTTTTTTTTTAATAATTCAAATTGAATAGAAAAACACTATAACACTCCTTTATGTGATTTTAAACAATGAGTACTGGTTATTTATATCTTGGAACATACATTTTACTATTTATAAAATCACTAATACTTGAAGGAGTTTCGACTCCAGCCAAACCAGATTTAAAAATTTCTTCAGCTACTTTTTCGGCAACTTTAACAGATACTTTCAAAATATCTGCCACATTTGGATAAATTAATCCTTTTTCAAAATCAGCAAAAGTCACTTGTTCCGCCACAGCTTCTGCGGCAGTTAACAATAAATCGTCTGTAACTCTTTTGAGTTCTGTGGCAAAAATTGCAAGGCCCAAAGCTGGAAAAATAAAGACATTATTTCCTTGTCCGGGTGTAAAAATTTTATCTTTATACTTTACTGGAGCAAATGGGCTACCGCTAGCAAAAATCGCTTTTCCTTTGCTCCAAAAATAAGCTTCTTCAGCAGTACATTCAGAATGAGAAGTTGGATTTGAATATGGAAAAATTATTGGTCTCTCATTTACTAAACACATATTTTCTATAACCTGTTGATTAAAAGCTCCGCCAACAGTACTAACCCCTACAATTGCTGTGGGACGAACTTTTAAAATTGCTTCAGCAAAATCACTACAAGCATCTGCACTATGAGCAAACTGAAGTTGATGTTCAGCTAAATCTGTACGGCTTTTCACCAATAAACCATTAACATCAAACATCCAAATTTGACTTAAAGCCTCGTCTCTAGTCAAACCATCCCTTTGAAACTTTTTGACCAACATATCTGCTATACCAAAAGCAGCAGCTCCTGCTCCCAAAAATAAAAAGCGTTGTTCTTTAAACGTTTTATCCATTAACCTACTTATAGAAATAAATCCAGCAGTCGCTATAGCAGCCGTTCCTTGTATATCATCATTAAAAGTACAAACTTTTTCTTTATAGGTATTTAGAATACGAATGGCATCAACACCTGGAAAATCCTCCCATTGAATGCACACTTTTGGAAAAACTTCATTCATAGCTTGAACAAATTCAGCCACAAAATCATCAAACTCTTTCCCTCTAATTCTTTTACATTTTAGTCCAGGGTACAATGGGTCATTAAGAAATTCTACATTATTAGTCCCTACATCCAATACAATAGGTAATGTACATTCTGGAGGAACTCCTCCACAACTGGTGTATAATATTAGTTTTCCAATTGGAATACCTAAACCAAAAATACCTAAATCACCTAGTCCTAGAATACGACCACCATCTGTTACGACGGTAAATCGGACATCTTTTTCGGGCCAATTTTTAAGTATTTCTTTAATGTGGTTTTTTTGCGTAATCGAAATATATAAGCCTCTGGGTCTTCGAGCTACTTGTCCAAATTTTTGACAAGCTTCTCCAACTGTTGGTGTATATACTAAAGGAAGAAATTTTGCAGGTTCACTTGTTACTGTTTTAAAAAACAAAGTTTCATTGTTTTCTAATAATTGCATCAGAAAAACGTATTTGTTTATCGGTTTTTCAAAGTTTTCAAGCTGTTCTTGTACCCGCATTATTTGCGTGTCAATGGTCTCAACTGCTTCTGGCAGCAATCCTTGCAAACCATATCGCTCTCTTTCTTCTAGTGTAAAAGCAGTTCCTTTATTAAATCTTGGATTGCGCAATAACGAATAGCCTGTAATGTCTTCCATTGTATGTTGTTTTATAAATTGTTCCTTAATTAATTCAACTTAAAATCTTTAAACCTTAACTAACAAAAGCTTTTAAAATCCCCACAATAAAAAAAGTACTAAAAAATAATTTCTAAAATTTTATTTTAGTATAAAAATACAACATCCGCAATACAAATTAGCTACAGTAACAACTTCATTATTCGTCGCCCGAATGATGCTCTGGAGTTTTTGGAGCACTATGTTTTATTACGGAATTCAGATAAAAAAACAAACGCAACGTATGATTCATATCGTACTGATAACCGGAATATTTTTGTTGATACACATTCATGTATCCAAAGTCATAACTTAATTTTGAATTGATATTTTGTCTAATTCCGATAAACAAACGGTTTTGATCAAACGTATTATAAACTACTTCTTTCCCAAAATGTATTAATATTTCATCTGACAAAACCAAAGAAGGCAATTTTTTATTGCTAAAAACTGGAATAGTAAAACTTGCCAAATACCGAACCCTATCCGTAAAGCGATTCTTCCCGGTTGGTTCATCATTTACTAATTTTTCTTGCCAACGTTGTTCGTTTCTCAGTCTTTGGAGTATACTTACCTTTCCAACTTTTGTAATCAATTGTGCTTGCTGATAGATTCTATTTTCGTCAGCATATGTGGACCAACCGTCTTTTGTAGGAGCTAACCACATATGTGCATAACCTGTGACTAAAGTTACTGAAGAATTGGGAAAATATGCTACCCCACCTCTTAAAAAATAAAAATTATTACTATCAAAAAGTTCATTTTCACGAATATGGGCATCTGCAACTACTCCCCAATGTTCACTCAATTTTGTAACGGTGTTTATGGAAACCCAGGTTTGTATTTGTTCGTTTATAACTTTTTTTGGAGTTGTTTGACTAAACATCAAAACGGGTAATACTAAAGCTAAAATTTTAAGTGCATTTTTCAAAATAGAGACGTTTTAAATTTAAAGATAAATTTGTATTAAAATTGGTTAAATTATTTTTTTAATCCAAATAATAATCGGCTAATAATCTATAAAAATAGCATTCCTTTTACTTTATAAATATGATTTTTATCAGCAAATGAATTCATTTAAAAAATTCATTTAAATTTAAAAAAACGGCAGAAACAATAGGCTACAAAAACATTTATCATCTGATAAAACAATCTTTTACTGCTGCTTTAAAGCATCCTTTTCAATAGACTTCCTCAAACTCTCACTCTCTTTTTAACTGAAAATCAGTTTTATAATTATTTCACCAGTATTAGAAAGAGATACATCCAAGAAAATCAAACACAAACTGTGCAATTGTGTAGGACTTGGATTCATCAAAATACTAGTAACATCTTCAATTTTGTTCTTTTCATATTGAGTTCTAATAGCCCTCTTCTATTCATCGAAAGTAATTTTACTCCTATCATTTACTGGAATTATTTAATATTAAACGGAAACCATGGGAATTACCGGAATTTCATTGAAATCATTAAGCTGAAACGACATTCCTTTGCTTCAGAATTAGTTCTTTTTCTATTTTGCGATAAGAACAAATATACAAAACTAGCTCTAAATAAAGCACTACTAAACAGTGTATTACGTTTATTCGGGAAGTATAAATAATACTAAACTGTTTTAGCACACTTCACTTCCCACAAGCAAAAAAACAAACTTTTTTAATGGCTCTCCTATTCAGGCAACGATTCGACTTTTAAATCGAACAGCCCAACCTATACCAAATTTTTAAATCCAATAAAATGAAAAGAATATTTATAGTATCGTGTTTTATAATTGTAAGTGTAAAGGAGCAATCTTGCATCAATGACGATGTGGAGAGAACTCCAAAAACTCAAAAGCAACAAGTTAGTGCTGATGTACTAATAGATTAATATAGTAGTCAAACGCTTACTTCACCTCCTAAATCATAAGGTTTAAAATATTAATTCAGATATTCTACTATCTTAATTAATTTGAGTATTTTCGGGAAATGATAGCAAAAAAGTTATATTTCCCGAATTTTTATTTATTCCTAATATTGCTATTTGCAATAAGTTCTTGTTCCAAAAAACAATCCATTCCTAAAGAAAAGAAAATAAATGCGACATATCAAATCTACATTGATTATGCCGAAAAATATTTTGCAAATTCACAATACAACAGCGCTTTTTTTTATTATAATAAATCAAAATTAACTTGTAATCCATCTGATGATAAAGCAAAAATTATTTATTCATTACTAAAGATGGCTACAATAGAACAAATACAGGGTGATTATGCCAGTAGCGAAACCACTGCAACCGAAGTAATTCCTTTTTTCGACAAAACGACAGACGGTCAATACAAAGTTGCTATTTATAATATTTTAGGCAATAACTATAAAAATCTTTTTGATTATAATAATGCTATTTATTATTACAATCTAGCTCTTAATTTATCCAAAGATGAATTACCAAAAGCAATCCTTAAAAACAATATTGCCGTTGTTTATATGGAAAAGCTAAATTATCAACTTGCCATACCTATTCTTACTCCTTTACTATCCAAAAAAGAAGTCATAGACAATGATGAAAATCATGCTCGCATTCTTGACAATTTAGGCTTTTCGTATTTCAAAACTGGAAACTACCAAAAAGGCTTAGATTATATCAATCAAGCTTTAAAAATTAGAGAACAAATAAAAGATGATTTTGCAATAACAACATCCTATTACCACTTATCTGAGTTTTACAACAAGACCAATCCCGTTTTATCCTATCATTATGCTCAATTATCCTATGCTAAGGCTACCAAAGTAAATAATGTAAATGACCGCTTGGAATCTCTAGAGTTATTAATTCAAAATAGCCCTGGAAATCAATCCAAAAAATTCACAACAAACTACCTCCGAATCAATGACAGCCTTAATCAAGCCAGACAAAAAGCAAAAAATCAATTTGCAAAAATAAAGTACGATTCCACCAAAGAAAAAAACGAAAACCTAGTACTAAAAGCCCAGAAAGCAGAAAATGCTTTGGAACTGGAACAACAGAAAAACAGAAATTATATCGCTTATTTTTTCATATTTATGGGGATTTTATCTTCTATTTTTTTATACTATTATTTAAAAAATAAAAGCAAAAAAGAACAACAAGAAGCTGTTTATAAAAGTGAAACTCGAATATCCAAAAAACTGCATGACGAATTAGCCAACGATGTCTACCAAACAATGGCTTTTGCAGAAACCCAAGATTTACAAAATCCGATAAAAAAAGAAACGCTACTAGGCAATCTTGATAAAATATACGCTCTAACCCGAAACATTTCAAGAGAAAACAGTAAAATAGAAACGGGTTCCAAGTTTGAAGAAGAACTAAAACAAATGATATCAGGTTATAGCAACAATCAAGTCCAGATAATTATAAAAGATAACGGCGATATCAATTGGCTAAAAATTCAGCCCGAAACAAAAATTGCCCTGCACAGAGTATTGCAGGAATTAATGGTAAACATGAGAAAACACAGTCAGTGTTCTTTTGCTGTTATCCGTTTTGAATCGAATGAAAAATCCATTGAAATCAGTTATTCAGACAATGGAATTGGAATAAAAGATTCTTTAATTTTAAAAAATGGACTCTCCAATGTGGAAAACCGTATTCATACCATCAATGGAACTATTACTTTTGACTCCGAAACTGCCAAAGGTTTTAAAGCTAAAATAACAATAACCAAATAATTACTGATTATGTTCAAAAAAGTTTTGATAGTAGATGACATCGATTTTAATGATATTGCAACAGTAAAAGTGCTTGAAGAACTTGAAGTTCCAGAAATTGCATTTGCCAAATACTGCGATGATGCTTTATTAAAAATCAAAAAAGCGTACAAAGACAATGAACCTTTTGAGTTGTTGATTTCTGATTTATCATTTAAAGTTGATTACAGAGCAAACACGCTCAACTCTGGCGAAGAATTAATAGCAGCAGTAAAACAATTATTTCCCGAAATAAAAATCATTGCCTTTTCTATCGAAGACAAATCATATCGTATAAAATCGTTATTTGACAAATACAACATCAACGGTTTTGTCATGAAAGGTCGTAACACTATCCCTGAGCTTAAAAAAGCGATTGAAGTTGTTTATGAAGGCAAACAAAAATACTTGTCACCGGAACTAAACTATATACTTCAGGACAAAACCGTCAATGAAATAGACAATTATGACATCCAACTGATTAAATATCTTTCTATAGGTGTGACTCAAGAAAATATGGAAGCCTCTTTTAAAGAAGCTGGAATTTCTCCAAACAGTAAAAGCACGATCGAAAAACGCCTCAATAAACTCAAAATATACTTCAAAGCAAACAATCCCACTCATCTTGTGGCTATTGCAAAAGACTTGGGACTGGTTTAGAAACGTTTCCTTTCAAAGCGTGAATTCTGTTTTAAAAAATCAATTCCTTTTACGGTTTTCCGTAAAAAAGATTTTACTAAAGATTTTATGTTTGCAACTATATTTCAAATCAAATGCAAACAAAAAATTCTGTTAAACCTACCGTTTCAAAATATAATATCAAAAAGAAAAATAACTTAGGAATTGTAACTCCCAAAGTGAATTCATTTTTAAAACATTTATCCAAAAATATTTATTATTTAAACAGCATCATTCTATCCATCGGATTTATGACAAGTGTCTTCATTTTGGGAATAGCCAATTATTTTGATTCTGTCAATTGGAGAGTTTCGTGTGTTCCTTTAATATTCGCTTTTTTACTGACTTTCCTTCTGAGTGTTTTAAAATATAGATTCAAAAAAATTTAAACCTTAATTCCGCATTTGAAATCTAGTGTCTCTTGATTATTCAATAAAACCAAGCACTTAATCCTATTTTTAAAATTGAAAAACACAACTATTCTTTCTTTACTATAGTTGATTAACACTTGATTCTATTGAATAATCCATCTTCACAACAAAGTTTCCTGCGAAGACTAAGTCAAAACAAGCGCAAGATAAAGTCCTGAAACTTTGTATGAGGGAAGACTACTATTTCTTTTTACAATCTTTATATTTGGAGATTAATCCCAATCAATGAACAAAATATTCTGTCTTCTCTTTTTACTTTTTTGCACTTCCTTTTATTCCCAAACCAAACTTCTTTCCTGGAATCTGGAAAACTTTGGCAAATCAAAATCAAATCATGAGATTGTATTTATTGCCAATATTATAAAAGACTACGACATTGTCACCATACAAGAAGTGGTCGCAGGAGAGGGTGGCGCACAAGGAGTGGCAAGACTTGCCGATGAACTCAATCGAAAAGGCAATAAATGGGATTATCGAATAAGCGAACCCACATCAAGCAGTGCTTACAAGACCGAACGTTATGCTTTTCTTTGGAAAACCAGCAATTTAAAACTGAAAGGAAAACCGTGGTTGGAAAGCAACTACCATCTTGAAATAGATCGCGAACCTTATTTTGCCACTTTTGAAATAAAAGGAAAACCCATAACGATTGCTACTTTTCATGCCATAACCAAAAGCAAACAACCCGAAACTGAGATAAAATATTTCAAGTTCTTGCCACAAGAATATCCAACTTTGAACCTGATATTTGTCGGAGATTTTAATTGTCCGCAATCGCATTCGGTTTTTACTCCTTTGAAGAAAATGGGGTATGCTCCTATTTTAGAAAATCAAAAAACATCTTTAAAGACAAAATGCAAAGGCATAAATTGTTTGGCTTCGGAATTTGACAATATGTTTTATAAAACCAATTCCATAAACTACATAATATCTGGTGTGATTTTGTTTTATGAAAAATTTATTTCCTTAAAAGAAGCTCGAAAAATATCGGATCATCTTCCTATTTGGTTTGAATTTTCATTGAATTAAAAAGCCAACCGCAGATTCAGAGATCAGTTATAAAGTTTTGATTTTTAATTTGTAAATCTGCGTTAAAAAATTTAGAATCTGAAATGCAATTAGAAGATTTGAATTTATATTCTATGTTTTCTGTTTTTTCTTTCTAGCCGCGGGAAACAGAACATTATTCAAAATCAATCGATAACCGGGAGAA
This sequence comes from Flavobacterium praedii, assembly GCF_026810365.1. Lineage (NCBI taxonomy): Bacteria > Pseudomonadati > Bacteroidota > Flavobacteriia > Flavobacteriales > Flavobacteriaceae > Flavobacterium > Flavobacterium praedii. The sequence goes on along the minus strand of NZ_CP113948.1, from coordinate 172,888 downwards.
TTGGGATGCAAATCCAAGACAGTTGCGGGATCGCCAACTTGGTGTTGAAAATCTTCGGGATCATGACCTCCATAAAAGGTGAACATTCCTTTCCCTTTTTCACCATGAATGTAGCGTGCTTCACCGTTGATTTCACAAGCCCCCATAATCAACACATTTGACTTTACTAATTCCGAGTCAAAAGCAGTGGTTTGTCCCATAAATCCTTTGACCAACTGAGTATGATTTTGACATAACATACTTGGAATAAAATCCCATTTGGCCGAAAATTCCATCAAGGTGAAATAATCTTTATCCATTGGTATTTTTCTTTTTAATGTCATATCAATATCCGAAAATTCATATTGTTCCGGTCTTCGCTCCAAAGTAAAATTCTTGAAAGCAAAAGTGCTATTAAAATTCAACTTGGATTGATAATTAGCTTCGCTAGGATCTCCATCAAACATAGATTCGCATATATCAACTCCATCTGCCGCCAAAGCAATATCAAAACTATCTGTGGCAGAACACATGGCAAATAAGAATCCGCCTCCTATTACAAAATCACGTATTTTTTTAGCTACAGCCCCTTTCTCCTGTGATACTTTCTCGTAGCCCAATTTTTTGGCTAATTCTTCGGCTTCTCTTTTTTGATCTATGTACCAAGGCACATTTTTATAAGCTCCATAAAATTTACCATATTGTCCTGTATAATCTTCATGATGCAAGTGCAACCAATCATACAACAGCAATTGATCACTCAAAACCTCTTCGTCATATATAGGTGTAAAAGGGATTTCAGCATAAGTCAAAACCAAGGTTACAGCATCATCCCAAGGTTGTTTGCCTTTGGGAGTATAAACGGCAACTTTGGGGGCTTTCTCTAGAATTACGGTTTCCATATTTTGAGATGGACTTGAAATTTCATTTAGAATAGCCGTTTCTTCAGCATCCGAAAGTACTTCAAAACTCACTCCACGGATTTGGCATTCTTTTCGAATATCCTCAGTATCTGGCAACAAAAAAGAACCCCCACGGTAATTGAGTAACCAGCTGGCTTTGTAATTTTTGGCCAAACACCAATAGGTAATTCCGTACGCTTTTAGATGATTTTGCTGAGTGGTTTCATCCATTGGCAACAAAATAAAGGAAGCCTTAGACGAAAAAGATAGTAGAAAAACAACTAAAAAAAGTAGACTTTTACGTTTCATTTTGAGACTATTTTAAAGCAAAGATAATAGGAAGAATCTCTTTTCTCTTTTATAATCTTGCAAAGTACTCTTTTTTTATAAAATTCTTTTAAATATCTAAAGATACTATTGCGTTTTGAATGGCATAAACTACAAGTCCAGCAATATTCTTTGATTCGGTTTTTAGCAACAAATTATTTCGATGACCTTCAACAGTTCTTGGGCTAATAAATAATTTCTCTCCAATTTCAACAGTACTTTTTTGTTTACAAATGAGTTGCAAAACTTCTAATTCTCTTGAAGTTATAAAACCAGCATCTAAACTACTTTTTGATTTTTTATTTGTAATTAAATCATTTTGAATACTATTCATAACACTATCGGAGTAATAAAAACCTTTGGTTGCCACTTCATTAATAGTTTCAAATAACTCTTGGGGAGTTGCATTTTTAACCAAATAAGAAACGGCACCAACATCTATCATGTTCGCAATAAATGATTTAGAATCATAACTTGTCAAAGCAATTATTTTTATATCCGAAAAGTCTCTGTGAATAATCTTTGTAGCCTCAATACCGTTTAACAAAGGCATTTTCAAATCCATGATTATAATATCAGGCTTTGGATTATTCCCTTTTAGAAAGTCTATCAATTCAACTCCATCAGAAGCTTCAAAAATAACATCAATATTTTCTTCTCTATCCAATAAAAAAGAAATGCCTTTTCGAAATAAAATTTCATCATCGGCCAAAACTATTTTAATTTTATTCATCATACTCTAGAAATTAAAAACGACCAAAATTCCATTATCCTTTTTCGATTCAATTGATAGCTTTCCATCCAAAACAGCTATTCTACTGGCAATATTTTTCATCCCAATTCCTTCACTATTATTTAGTTGATCTAAATTGAAACCCTTACCATTATCGGTATATCTACAGGTTTGTTTTCCATTCACTTCATCAAATAATATGGAAATTGTAGAAGCGCATCCATGCTGAATTGAATTTGATATTAACTCCTGCAAAATTCTAAAAACATGAATATGATTTCTATTTTCATTAAAATCAAATTTAAGGTTATTTACATATTCTATTTTAACTATCGACTCAGCATTCCATTCAGAACACAATTCCTCAATACCAGCATGAAGACCAAATTTTTCTAAAACAGGAGGAAGCAAGCTATGTGATATTTTCTTTGAACTGTTTAATACTTTTGAGGTATATTCAATTATATTTTTGGTAATTTCTTCAATATCCTTTTGTGGTAGGTTTGGAATTTTTAGCAAATGGCAATTTAGGGAAATGACATTTAATTTTGAACAAATATCATCATGCATTTCTTGGGCTATACGCTTTCTATCTGATTCAAGTGTTTGAATTACAGCAGACAACTGACTATTTTTCAGAAAAATATCTAAATTATCTAATTCTAATTTCATTTCCATATTTATTTTATTACAAGTATGACTAAAATAATTTCATAAACCTATTATTGAAACAATAAATAAAGTTAGCTCCTGTATATTTATGAATTAAAATTCTCCTGTTTAATCCAAATATATGCATTTTATCGGATTTTTAAAACTTTAAACGACAAATATAATTATATTTAGCCATTTTCTTAATAATTTTAAAGATTATTTTTTAATACAACAAACATAATAAAAAAATTCCTTCAGAGCAGAATAAAAGTCATTAAATAACTGAATATCAGTTTTATATAAAATTAAATTAAAAAAAAAGAGATTATCCTTTTTTGGGACAATCTCTTCTAAGATACATTTTTTTGAAATAAAATCTATATTTAATTAAAATGGAACATCTCCATCATCATCGTCATGATTATTAAAATTACTTCCAAAAGCCTCATTTGCCGAAGGGAGATTTTTAGTAATAAAGGAACTTTCATCATGATTCATGCTCGAAGGTAAATCATCATATCCTCCACTATAATCCTCTAAATTATCAAATCGTCCTAGGTGTCCAATAAACTTCAAACGAACATTTTCGATTCCACCATTTCGGTGTTTAGCTATCATAATTTCGGCTTGACCAGCAGTTGGTGAGGCTTCGTCATCATCCCATTCGTCAATTTTGTAATATTCTGGACGGTATAAAAACGAAACAATATCAGCATCTTGCTCAATCGCACCCGATTCACGAAGATCCGAAAGCAAAGGTCTTTTACTGGATCCACGAGTTTCAACAGCACGCGATAATTGAGATAGAGCAATTACAGGAACATTCAATTCCTTAGCCAAAGCTTTTAAATTTCGGGATATCGTAGAAATCTCTTGTTCTCTGTTTCCTCCTCCTTTACCGTTTCCTCCAGCAGTCATCAATTGCAAATAGTCGACAATAATTATTTTTATTCCGTGTTGCGAAACCAAACGTCTGGCTTTTGCTCTTAAATCAAAAATAGATAACGAAGGAGTATCGTCAATATAAAGTGGTGCTTTTTCTAAATTCTTAACTTTTGTACTTAGTTGCTCCCACTCGTGTTTTTCTAATTTCCCAGTACGCAACTTTTCAGATGATAATCCAGTTTCAGAAGAAATTAATCGGGTTATCAATTGGACTGATGCCATCTCTAGTGAAAACAAAGCTACGGGATGTCCAAAATCTATAGCAATATTTCTGGCCATAGATAATACAAAAGCAGTTTTTCCCATCGCAGGTCTCGCTGCAATGATAATTAAGTCACTTGGTTGCCAGCCTGAAGTAAGTTTATCTAATTTATCAAAACCTGTAGCTACGCCAGAAAGTCCTTCTTGTCCAGCAATTTCTTCGATACGTTTTTTGGCTTGTAATACTAAACTTTGAGCAGTTTCAGAACTTCGCTTAATATTTCCTTGTGTTACTTCATACAATTTAGATTCTGCTTTGTCCAACAAATCAAAAACATCAGCAGTCTCGTCATAAGAATCTTCGATAATTTCAGACGAAATTCGGATCAAACTTCTTTGAATAAATTTTTGCAGTATAATTCTGGAATGAAATTCAATATGAGCCGAAGAAGAAATTTTTTGGGTAAGTTGAATTAAATAAAAATCTCCACCAGCGAGATCCAATTTCGCATTTTTCCTTAATTGAGCCGAAACGGTCAATAAATCGATAGGTTGTGTATCCGTAAATAATTGAACTATGGCTTCAAAAATATATTTGTGTGCATCTTTATAAAATGCATCCGGTTGTAGGATATCAATAACCTCATCTACTCCTTTTTTGTCAATCATCATTGCCCCGAGCACAGCCTCTTCTAATTCTAATGCTTGTGGGGGTAATTTTCCTTTTTCTAGATTAATTATTGTTGTTTTATCTACCTTAATTGGGCTGATATTCTTGAAATTTTCCATATAGCGAAAGTAACTAAAATTCTAAAAAAAACACTATTGAGTTATTACTAAAAATTGTTTATAAGTACTTGTTTTTTGTTTATAACCAAAAAAAAATCCGAAACTATAAGGCTTCGGATTAAGTTATTGAAAATGAGATACTATTCTTTATATTCCCCCATTTTACAGTATTTATCCATTCTTTGAGCGATTAATTCTTCTGTTGATAAATCTTTGAGTTCATTATATCCTTTCATAATATATTGTTCCACTGTAGTAAAAGTAGTCTCTCTATCATAATGAGCTCCACCAAGAGGTTCTGGTATGATATCATCAACTAATTTTTGTTTTTTCATATCAGCAGAAGTCAATTTCAAAGCTTCGGCCGCTTGTTCTTTATAATCCCAACTTTTCCATAAAATAGAAGAGCAAGACTCCGGTGAAATTACAGAATACCAAGTGTTTTCAAGCATATAAACTCTATCTCCAACACCAATTCCTAATGCACCACCAGAAGCACCTTCACCAACAATTACTGTTATAATAGGTACTTTTAATCGTACCATTTCAAAAATATTTCTTGCAATAGCTTCTCCTTGACCACGTTCTTCAGCCTCTAAACCTGGATAAGCACCAGGAGTATCAATTAAAGTAACAACTGGAATACCGAATTTCTCTGCCATTTTCATTAATCGCAATGCTTTTCTATATCCTTCTGGATTAGCCATACCAAAATTTCTATACTGACGTGTCTTAGTATTGAATCCTTTTTGTTGACCAACAATCATAAAAGATTGCCCACCAATTTTACCCAAACCACCAATCATGGCTTTATCATCTTTAAACCCTCTATCTCCATGTAGCTCTAGAAAAGTATCTCCGCAAAGTCCTCTTATGTGATCTAAAGTATAAGGTCTGCTTGGATGTCTGGATAACTGTACACGTTGCCAAGCAGTTAAGTTTTTATAAATTTGTTTTTTGGTATCTTCTAATTTTTTGTTGATTTGTTTACACGTATTGGTAACATCAACATCCGATTCTAAACCAATAACAACACATTTATCTAATTGTTCTTCAAGTTCTTTTATTGGAAGCTCAAAATCTAAATATTCCATAGGATTTGTGCGTATTTATTTTTGTTTTTAATTTTTCGATTTGGAACTGCAAATATAAAATTTAATATTGTTTTACCCTTATTTTTTATTCAAGAAGAAAAAAATATGTTTTACGAGTAAAAACAATTACAGATGATCTTCTTTTCTATAATGTTTTATAACGCCATTTAAAAGCACTGTAATTACAATAACTACTGCTCCAATATAAAATTCTGTACTCATTTTTTCTTTTCCTCCAATGATAAAAAATGCCAAAATAATGCCATAAACAGGCTCTAAATTAGTGGTTAACATTACCGTATAAGGAGACAATTGTCGCATTACTTTTACAGAAGCCGTAAAAGCATAAGCGGTACAAATAGAGGCTAAAATTAAAATCAAAATCCAATTTTTTGGAGACAATACAAAAAAGCTCTTAGTGAACGCTCCATGAAATATAAAATAGATTGATATAAAAATAAAGCCGGCCAAAAATTCATAAAATGAAATTACCGATGGATCATGATTCGCTATCAACTTTCCGTTCATCAAGGTAAATAGTACACCTAAAAGTATCGAAACCAATGCCAAAAGCATTCCGTTCCAATAATTAATCTCTACTTGCATAATCAATCCTAGTCCCCCAATAATGATTAATCCAAAAAATACTTCATACCAGAGTACTTTTCGACCATAAAACAAAGGTTCCAATAATGATGCAAAAAATGCTCCAAGAGAAAAAACAGACAAGGTTATGGAAACTGTTGAAACTTTTATAGCTTCAAAGAAGAAAATCCAATGTAAAGCGATTAAAAGACCAACTATAATGAACTGAAACAAAGATTTGGGAACAACTTTTAATGACTTCTTTTTAAAACCAATAAAAGCAAATAAAAATACGGCAGCGAACAACATTCGATACCATACCAAAAATTCTGATTGAATGGTTATTAATGCCCCCAAAATAGCTGTAAAACCCCAGATAAAGACAATAAAATGTAAACTTAGGTAACTTCTTAAATTATCGTTTCGCATTTCGTAATAAGTAAACAGCTAATATTCCAAAAACTATGTTAGGTAACCAAACCGCTAAAAGTGGTGAAAAAGATGATTTTTCAGCTAATACTCCAAATATTTTATCAATAAAAACAAATGAAAATGCCACAGCTATTCCTATAGCCAAACTAGCACCCATCCCTCCTCTTCTCTTCATAGCTGAAACTGAAACGGCAATAATGGTCAATATAAATGCAGAAATAGGCACACTGTATTTTTTATACAAAACAACTAAATACACATTAATATTAGAGGAGCCTCGTTTTCTTTCTTTGTCGATAAATGAATTCAAATCGCCTAGACTTAAGGTTTCTGCAATGTAAACTACAGGCGCCAAATCCTCCAAATCAAAATTAAATTTCATCTTTTTTTCAGGCGATTTTTCTATCACATCACCTTCTGTACCAACAATTCTTTTGGTATAATCATACAAAGAATACGTTTTATCTTTTGGATTCCACTTGATTCTGCTAGCTGTAATTTTATATTCTAATTTTTCTTTTTCAAAGTGTTCCAACGAAAAATTAAAAGCCATTTTTGACTCATTATTAAAGCTGTTCACATAGATAAACTCTTTTTCACTAATTTGCCTGTATACATCAGTATTGTCTCCCCGCATCAATTCCTTTCCATTATTCCTGAGATAAGTGTACCGGAAATTATTGTAGCCTTCACTGGACACAGGAATAACCCAAAATCCCATAAGCAAAACAATAAAAGATATAATTGAAGCACCTATAATATAAGGCCTCATGAAACGTGTAAACGAAATTCCTGAACTCAAAATGGCAATAATTTCGGTGTCATTTGCCAATTTTGAGGTAAACCAAATCACGGATATAAACAAGAATATCGGGAAAAGGTTATTCATAAAATAAATCGTAAAATGATAATAATAAATGGCGATTTTTAAAACCGGCACCTTATTCTCAATCATTTTATTGATTTTCTCCGATATGTCAATAATCATTCCAATAGGTGCAAATAACAAAAGCATCACTGCAAAAGTGCCTAAATATCTTTTTAAAATGTATTTGTCTATTATTGTCAAGCCCCCGAACCCCCGAAGGGAGAACTTGTCAAATGTCGTTTTAATCATATCAATATTTTTTTACCCATTAATAATTCCCCCTTCAGGGGTTAGGGGGCTTTTACAATCTTTGGCTCATATTTTTCACCATCATTTCTTTCCATGGTTTAAAATCGCCTGCTAAGATATGTTTTCTAGCTTCACGAACCAACCACATATAGAATCCCAGATTGTGTATCGTAGCAATTTGTTTTCCCAAATATTCATTGGCAGCAAACAAATGACGTAAATAAGCCTTTGTATATTCTATATCTACAAAAGTATGCCCCATTTCATCAATTGGAGAAAAATCGGCTTCCCATTTTTTATTTTTGATATTAATCGTACCATTTGCCGTAAACAACATTCCATTTCTGGCATTACGTGTAGGCATCACACAATCGAACATATCAATTCCAAGCGCGATATTTTCCAGTATATTAATTGGAGTTCCTACTCCCATCAAATAACGAGGTTTATCTTCGGGAAGGATTTCACAGACTACTTCGGTCATGGCGTACATTTCTTCGGCTGGTTCTCCTACCGAAAGTCCGCCTATCGCATTTCCTTGTTGGTTCGAATTGGCAATATATTCAGCCGATTGACGTCTTAAATCTTTATACGTACTTCCTTGAACAATTGGAAAAAAAGTTTGCTCATAACCATATTTCACAGGCACTTTCTCCAAGTGATTGATACAACGATCCAACCAACGGTGTGTCATGTGCATGGAGCGTTGGGCATAACGAAAATCACAAGGATAAGGCGTACATTCATCAAAAGCCATTATGATATCGGCCCCAATGGTACGTTGAATTTCCATCACATTCTCTGGTGTAAAAAAATGATACGAACCATCAATATGTGATTTAAACTTCACTCCTTCTTCTTTAATCTTTCTATTTGCAGATAACGAATACACTTGATATCCTCCTGAATCGGTCAAAATATTACGATCCCAATTCATAAATTTATGCAATCCACCCGCTTTTTCAAGAATTTCGGTTTGTGGACGCAAGTATAAATGATAGGTATTTCCAAGAATAATATCAGGGTTTATTTCCTCTTTCAATTCCCGTTGATGCACTCCTTTTACCGAAGCTACGGTTCCAACAGGCATAAAAATTGGCGTTTCAATAACACCGTGATCTGTAGTAATACTTCCCGCACGAGCTTTCGATTGCGGATCTGTTTTTAATAAGTCAAACTTCATATAGGCTTTTTATCAGTGCGCAAAGATAGGTTAATTTGAAACCTACATCAAAAAAATATTTTCCTTGCCAAGAAATGAAAAATAGATTCTTAACTACCAAAATTCAAATCCTTTTCACAATAAAAACAGACAATTTCTAAACTTATACCATTACTGTTTATAAAATAGCCCAATCTACTATATCTGGATTCTTCTTCAAAACCAAAAAATCAATAAAAACCAATGATCCCAAAAACAATTTATTATTCCCATAAAATACTACAAAACAAATACTTAATAATAAATAAATCATTAATTTAAAGCCTCACAAAAGGAAAAAATTGCTATCTTTGAGTCACCTATTATCTGATCCGTTTTGACTAAAAAACACTGATTATACCAATGATAAATCAATAAATAACGTACTAAATTTAGAACATAAATTCATTTGATTTTTCAACAATTAAGCTTCTTATCTTTTCATAAAACCTACTTTTATTAAACTATTAAAATCGATTTTACTCCAAAATCGCAACATGCGACTATCTTGTTTATAAAACCCAAGAATAGGAATCTTGAATACCAATTGCCTATTCGTTCAAAATAGCTTTTGACATGAAAAAAATATTAGTCCTTTTATTTTTTCATTTATCAATCATTGCTTTGGCGCAAGAAGCAAAAGATATTGTAAAAAATGCAGAAGAAAAATCCAAAGGTAAAACCTCTATCGCTAATATTACCATTCAAACAATCCGGCCAACTTGGACACGAGAAATGACCGTAAAAGCATGGACAAAAGGCAATGATTTAAGTTTTATATTGGTTTTGGCTCCAGCCAAAGAAAAAGGAGTCGTATTCCTGAAACGAAAAAAGGAAGTTTGGAATTGGATTCCCTCTATAGAACGAACCATCAAAATGCCACCTTCGATGATGAGTCAAAGTTGGATGGGAACTGATTTTACAAATGATGATTTGGTCAAAGAAGCCTCAATTCTGGAAGACTACAATCATTCTTTTTTGGAAGATGTCATAGTAGATGGAAGAAGCTGTTATAAAATTCAACTCCTACCCAAACCAAAATCGGCTGTTGTTTGGGGAAAAGTGATTATGGATATTGATAAAAAAGATTTTATGATGCTCTATGTAGAATATTATGATGAAGACGGCATGCTGATCAACACCATGCATTGTTCGGATATAAAACTATTGGGCGATCGATTATTACCCGGAAAAATGGAAATGATACCTGCTAACAAAAAAGGGAATAAGACCGTTTTAATTTACAATTCCTTGGTATTTGACACTCCTTTAGACGATTCCTTTTTTACCACCCAAAACATAACCAAGGCAAAATGATACTCAAATTAATTTGGAGAAACCTTTGGCGCAACAGCCGACGAACATTAATAACAATGGCTTCAATAGCATTTGCGGTTTTGTTTGCGGTTTTGATGAAATCATTTCAAAATGGCGTTTTTAATAATTTAATCAAAAACGTAGTTGGATATTATTCAGGATATATTCAAATTCATCAAAAGGGCTATTGGGACGAACAGGTTTTAGACAACAGCTTTGAATTAAAAAATGCTTTAACCTTACAACTTCAACAAAATACTCAAATAAAGAAAATTGCTCCTCGTCTCGAAACTTTTATTTTGGCATCTAAAGGAAATAGCACCAAAGGATGCCTCTTGGTTGGAACTGATGCTATAGAAGAAAATAATCTGACCCAATTAAAAAAGAAAATAATCAAAGGCAACTATTTTGAAAACACCGAAGAAAACATACTCCTTGCAGAAGGCCTAGCCAACCGATTGGACGCAAATATCAATGACACCATTGTGCTTTTTGGCCAAGGATTTCAAGGGGTACTGGCCGCTGGCAAATACAAAATAAAAGGCATAGTACACCTTGCTTCACCGGCCATGAATGACTCTTTTGTCTATTTACCGCTGCGTGCCACCCAATATTTATTGAGCGCCGAAAACCGACTTACTTCAATCTCTTTCGGAATTGACAACCCTGAAAACACTGATGTTATCGTGCAAAATTTAAAAACTAAAATAGGTAATAAATACGAGGTAATGCCTTGGCAGGAAATGATGCCAAAAATAGCCAATCACATTAAAGCTGACGGATTTTCATTTTACATTTTTTCGGGAATATTATACATCATCATTGGTTTCGGGTTGTTTGGAACGGTATTAATGATGACCACCGAACGCAAATATGAGTTTGGAATGCTCATTGCCATTGGTATGAAAAAATCCGAATTAGAATTGATTTTATTCGGAGAAACCATCCTGATCACTTTGTTTGGGGTTCTTTTGGGTTTTGTGTTGAGTTTGCCAATAGTTATATATTTAAAAGAAAAACCTATTCGTTTTGGAGGTGAAATAGCCAAAGTCTATGAGCAATTTGGCTTTGAAGCCCTCTTCCCTACTGCTGTTGACAAAAACATCTTTATCAACCAATCGTTAATTGTTTTGGCAATGGCTGTCCTTATTGGTTTGTATCCTCTTTGGCATGTAAACAGTTTAAATCCTGTTGAAGCGATGAAAAAATAAAAAATAAAACTATCATGTTGACAAAGATCGCCAGTAGAAACATTTGGAGAAGCAAAAAAAGAAGCCTCATTATAATCACAGCGGTAAGTATTGGTTTATGGGCTGGAATTTTTATGATGGCTTTTTACAATGGCATGATTGAACAACGGGTAAATAGCGCCATCACCAGCGAATTATCCCATATACAGCTGCACAATCGCGAGTTCAGAAAAGAGTACGATATAAAATATCATTTGCCGAAGGGTAAAAAAATGCTTGAAATTATACGCAAAGACAATAAAGTAAAAGCCGCTTCAGCCCGTATCATCATCAAAGGAATGATTGCTTCGCCTTCGGGAAGTAGCGGCATCACAATTAATGGCATAATCCCGGAACTCGAACAACAACTGACGAACCTCAAGGGAAAAATCATTAAAGGAAATTATTTTAATCCCAAAAAAAATAATGAAATTATATTGAGTGAAAAACTTCGAAAAAAACTCAACCTCAACCTCAACAAAAAAACCATTCTAACTTTTCAGGATAAAAATGGCAATTTGGCTTCGGCAGCATTTAGAATACAAGCAATTTATAAAACCATTAACGCCCCTTATGATGATGCCAATGTTTTTGTCAAAATTAACGATATAGACTCACTAGCAGGAATTCCCAATGAAGTGAATGAAATTGCCGTGCTGCTCCAATCCAGTAAATCATTGAATGAAACCCAAAGCGATTTGAAACAAAAATTTACTGGAATCGAAATTATGAATTGGATGGAAATTGCCCCTGAACTAAGATTAACGGTTTCTGTGGGGGACCAAATGGTATTTATCTTTATGGGAATAATTCTTTTGGCATTGGCTTTTGGAATCGTCAACACCATGATGATGGCGGTATTGGAAAGAACGCGGGAAATAGGAATGTTACTTGCCTTGGGCATGAATAAATTCAAAATATTTATGATGATCCTTCTGGAAACTTTTTTCCTCATATTGGCTGGTTGCCCAATAGGAATACTACTTGGCTTCCTCTCTATTTTGATAAGTCAGAAAACGGGAATTGATTTAAGCAATTTTTCAGAAGTATATTCCAGTTTTGGTTACAGCTCCATAATCTACCCGAGTTTAACGACAAGACAGTTTGAAATCATTATGTTTTTGGTTGTGATAACAGCCATATTCTCAGCTTTATTACCCGCAAGAAGAGCATTACAATTGAATCCAGCGGAATCTTTAAAAAAATAATCGCCATGCAAAAAACAGTTATCGATGCACACAACCTATCGAAGATATACGATGAAAAAACCATTCCGGTATATGCTTTAAACAAAGTGCATCTCCACATTTCCCGAGGAGAATTTACAGCTATAAAAGGACCTTCGGGTTCCGGAAAAACGACTTTATTAAACATGATTGGAGGATTGGACATTCCATCGGAGGGTTTTGTTGAAATCAACGGAACCAATATCACAAAACTCAAAGGAAATGAGTTGATTGACTTTCGACTGAACAATATTGGTTTTGTTTTTCAATCTTATAATTTAATTCCAGTGCTTACGACCAAAGAAAATATTGAGTTCATTATGCTTTTGCAAAAGCGTTCCAAAAAAGAAACAGAACAACGTGTTTCAGAATTACTCAAACAAATAGGACTAGAAGATAAAATCAATAAAAGACCAAGAGAATTATCAGGCGGGCAACAACAGCGTGTTGCGGTGGCAAGAGCTTTGGCACCAAAACCTCAATTTATTTTGGCCGATGAACCCACAGCAAATCTCGATTCTGTTTCGGCAGAAAATTTACTGGACATGATGCTCCAACTCAATCAGGAAGAAAATATGACTTTTGTATTTTCTACACATGACCAAAGAGTCATCAATAGAGCCCGAAGAGTTATCACTCTTGAGGACGGAAAAATTGTTGCAGATACAGACCCGACAACCATTATTCATGAATAATTATTGAAATAAAATAGGCAATTGTGAAATTTCATAGCTACATCTTAATCGAAATTTTATGTTTTCTCTTCTTGACAGCCACTGCACAAACTGAGGAAACAAAAATACCGTTGATAGAACTCAAAGGATATATAAAAGATATGCAAAGCACTTATTTTATTCAGAAAATAGATTCGAATGCATCTGCAAATTTAATCCACAATCGATTAAACTTTAAAGTCAATATGACTCCAAAATTTACGGGTCGTTTGGAAATCCGCAATCGAATATTTTATGGGGAAATAATAAAACAAACCCCAGAATTTGGCCAATCAATTGATCAGGAAAACGGTTTATTGGATCTTTCCTTTTTATGGATTGATGAAAAATCAATTGTGGCTCAATCCGTAATCGACAGAATGTTGCTCGAGTATTCCGATGAAAAATGGGATGTCATTATTGGTCGACAACGCATTAATTGGGGCATCACCAATATTTGGAATACCAATGATATTTTTAATGCCTATAATTTTCTGGAATTTGATTACGAAGAGCGTCCGGGTAGCGATGCCGTAAGTATTCATCGCAACTTGAGCGATGATTCTTCTATTGAATTCGCCTATAAATTCGAAGAGGACAAAGACACTCCCACCACCGCTTTTTTATACAAATACAACAAATGGAATTATGATTTTCAATTCTTGGGAGGATTATACCAGACGGATTATGTGGTTGGTGCCGGTTGGGCAGGCAACATCAAAAAAGCGGGTTTCAAGGGAGAAATGAGTTATTTTCACCCCAAAAAAAATGCTGTAGACTCCGCAAACACTTTCAATTTATCGTTACTGTCTGACCTCACTTTCTCGGACAATTGGTATGTTTCTGTGGCGACCTTATACAACAGCAATCCTTCGAATGTTCTCTTAACCAATGGATCTTTGTATAGCCCAAACATTTCGGCAAAATCCCTTTTCCCATTTCGCTATAATTTTTATTTCACTATTGTAAAAACAATTTCCCCTATTAGCACTTTTAATTTTTCTTTTATTTATTCTCCAGAAAAAACCACGTTAATACTTGTCCCTACATACTCGTGGAATGTCGCCAACAATTTTGATATCGATTTCATTTTGCAATCCTTTTTTCAAGATCAGTCCAATTCATACGATAACTTGGTAAATGCTTTTTATATAAGAGGTCGCTGGAGTTTTTAAAAATGAAACCAAAGTAAAAATGGTTCGTGTAACAAAAGTTACAATCCAGCCATAATCTCCGATTATCTTTATAAATTAGGCATTAACACCAATAATACTAGTGCTTATAACCAACAATACCGGTACTAAAAACCAACAATACTGGCACTTACAACCAACAATACTGGTACTAAAAACCAATAATACTGGCACTTACAACCAACAACACTGGTATTAAAAACCAACAATACTGGTACTATCAACCAATAACAGAGGCAATTAAAACCAACATTATTAGTCATTATCACCATTTTATTGATAAAAATAATTATTTTTATAGAATAAAACATATAAAAATGATAAACAGCAGCAAGAAATACAAGAAAGATCTTGGCGAACGATACCCTTTGATTGGTAATTTTATTCATTACCACATTGTTCACAACAAAATTAAGAAAGCAGACGTGGCACGGGAATTGGGCATTATTCCTACTGGATTGAACGATTATTTCAAGAGAGATTCCCTGCAATTTGCTATTTTATGGAAACTTAGCATGGTATTGAAACACAATTTTATTGCCCAGTTGGGGGAATATTTACCCTACCGTTTTGAAACCATTAGAGAAAAGGCACTACTGGAACAACTGGCCGAAAAAGAAGCCATCATACAAAAAATGGAAATCCAATTGGAGACAATGAAGGAATTAATCCGGAAGTAATAAACGGTATTAGAATTGATTTAAAGAAAAATAAACGCTACGTTTGTTAAGAGCTAAGCTGCCTAGATTAGGGTGGATATGTGTGATTTTGTCAGGCATATATGTAAGTTGTGTGCTATTTTACCGCAAATCGGCCCAAATCACATCAAATAATGTAAAAAATATAGATATAAAACACTAATTTAAATGTCAAATAATTTCCATATCAAAAAACTTAATAGATTAACTTTTTAAATCAAAATAACGTTATTCAAAGAAATCATGAAAATAGTAATTTTAGTATTTTTGACTTTTATCACATTGGCGATCGGTCAAAACAAAAAGAATAATTTTGCAATAATTGATAAGACTTTAAAAATTCCAGAAAATTATACCAAGCGCAAATATGTAGAATCATATGATCTAATCTGTGGAACTGAGGATTACATTTACATACCTGATGCAGATAATTATTATTATCAATTTTATAAAAAGAATAATCGTGTTTATTGTCAAGGTGAATTAACCAATATTGAGGGTAATGAATTTCACGCGATGGAGGGTTACAAATATTTTAAAAACAATTTTAATGTTTACTATTACGATGGAAACCTAGGATTACAAGAAATCCCAAATATCAATGTAAATTCATCCCGCATTGTTGAAAATTTTTTGGTAGACAATAAATACTTATACCTTAAAACTGTAAAAACAATTGGAAGTCAAGGTTTTAAATTAGTTTCGAGTTATAAATTTTATAAAGAAGCTATTTCTGGAAATGACACTAGCAATAATTCGTATGTAGAGTATTACCTATTTAGAAATAATAAGGGTTATTGGATTGTAAAACTTTCTAATGTCATAACCTATAATTTTTTAGGAAAAGTATACAATCACAAATGGGACCTAATATATGAAAAAGAGAATCCTAATAATGACCTAGAAGAAATTGCTACCGCGTACAGCATAGCACTTGTTGATAATAAACCTGAATTTCCTGGTGGAATAGATAAATTGTATGATTTTCTAAATCAAAACTTCAAAGTAGAAGAAAAAGAATTAGAAGGGAGAATTCATGTGTCTTTTATAGTCGAGATAGATGGTAGTTTATCTAATTTAAAAATTCTCCGAGATCTTGGATATGGAACGGGAAAAGAACTCATTCGTATTTTAAAAATTTCACCTAAATGGAATCCTGCTATTTTAAACAATAAAAAAGTAAGATGTCAATACCAGATGTCATACCTCGTAAATAATTAGTTCATTTAGTAACTGCTCCCTCAAGTAAAAAAAGAATTTTATATCAAAATACATCAATCTAAGTACTAAATACAGCCAATGAAAAGGAATCTCTACATATCATTTTTGTTTTTCTCAGTTTTGTCATCTTGTTCATCACATAAAACAACTGTAGTTACAAAAACTAAAATAATCACAGGTTTTGTGTTTTACGAATCAGATAAACAACCAGTTCCAGGTGCTAATATAAATGTAAAAGGTTCTAAAACAAAAAAAACAATAAGTGATTTTGATGGAAAATTTGAAATAGAGACAAAAAAAGGAGAAGTTTTGCTTATTAGTTTTGTTGGTATGGAAGATAGGGAAATCATTATCGATTCCATAAATTATTATGAAGTTATTTTAAAACCATACACACGTCCCAAGTCCCGACAAGCAAAACGTTATATAAAACGTGAAACAAGAAAAAATGGAGGATATTATGTTTTTCCTGATTAGTAAAAAAAACAGCACACAACAAACGCTACAAGCAATTTGGGGATTTGGCTTAATGGAAAAATTGGTTTGTATTTGGAAGATTTGGCAAATCCGAAAATAGGGCTTAATTTAGTACCAAACTGCTTGTAGCGCAGGGACGTATTAGCAACAATAATTTTGGACGATTACAGAAAAAAAACTACTTTTGATAATATCAAATGATAGTATCAATGAAACCGCCATACGACATAACGCTTAAAATTTTAAAATTGATAAGTTCTATTTCCGAAAAAATTGGAGAAGTAAATGCTAATTATCTAAATAAGCAATCGCCACAACTTCGTAAACAAAATAGAATCAAAACTATACACTCATCTTTACAGATTGAAGGTAATACATTAACCGAGGAACAAATTACTGCATTGATTGAAAACAAAAGAGTAATTGGTCCAAAAAAAGATGTCTTAGAAGTATTAAATGCAATTATGGTTTATGACAAACTTGAAGAATATAAGTTTTCATCTGATAAAAACTTTTTAAAAGCACATCTTGAGTTAATGAATGGTCTAATTGAGAGTGCAGGAAAATATAGAAAACAAGGTGTGGGAATAGTTAAAGGAACAAAAGTAGAACACATTGCCCCTCCTCATGAAAATGTTCCGCATCTAATGAAAGACTTATTTAAATATCTTAAAGACTCTGATGAATTGACATTAATAAAAAGTTGTGTTTTTCATTATGAAATGGAATTCATACATCCTTTTTTAGATGGCAATGGAAGAATGGGAAGATTATGGCAAACTTTAATTTTAATGTCTGAATATCCAATTTTTGAGTTTTTGCCATTTGAAACATTAATTAGCCAAACCCAAGATGATTATTATAAATCTTTGTCGTTAAGTGATAAATCAGGAAAATCAACATATTTTATAGAATACATGCTTGATGTAATTGATAAATCTTTAGGCAGTTTACTTAATTACAATAATAGAATTTTAAAAGACTTAGACAGATTAGAATACTTTCTAAAACTTGGCATAAAAGAATTTACTAGAAAAGATTATATGAATATTTTCAAAGACCTTTCTTCTGCAACTGCGAGTAGAGATTTGAAAAAGGGAATCGAATTAAACATGTTGGAAAGTGTTGGAAATCTGAACAAAACGAAATACATTGTGAAATAATTACTGTTGCTAACAGCTACAACGGATTTGGGCATTGGGCTTAATGGAAAAATGGTTTTGTATTTGGGATGACTTAGTAAATCCGAATAATGGGCTTAATTTAGTACCAGAATGTTGTAGGCATGCGAACACAGACAACGAGAAACATTTTTTAAAGTAAACCAAAATGAACATTACCTTTTTTTCTACCTTATTGCTTTGGTTATCATTCATAACTTTACCAGAAACTGTATTTTGTCAATCGGCCGACTTTACCATTCAAGATGTAAAATTTGAAAGTCAGGGCGTCACGCTGAAAGGGTCCATTTTAACGCCTAAAAAACCGTTTGCAGCAGTTGTAATTGTTCACGGGTCTGATCCTGTAAAAAGAGAAATGGACTTTGCAATACGTCTTGCCAAAGAAGGTATTGCTGTATTGACCTATGATAAACGTGGAGTTGGAGAATCTGGTGGTGTGTATGTAGGACCATCTGTTGGTACGAATAATATTGACACTACGAATCTTAATTTATTATCTCACGATGCAAATTCAGCAGTAAATACATTTCGAACCTATTTGAAAGATAAAAAAACACCAATTGGATTAGTGGGCTTCAGTCAAGCAGGATGGATAATCCCAATTGCTGCAAGCAAAAATCCACAAATAGAATTTATGGTTTTATTTAGTTGCCCTACAATTACAACTCTAGAACAACTTCGATTTCAGTTTTATACGAATGGCAACAATGATTTTTGGAAAAATCACACAGAATCAGATGCTCGTGAACATACTAAAAATGACCCAGACAGGTATCAATTCGTAGCAACTGACCCAAAAAATTCTCTGAATACCCTTTCAATTCCAGGGCTTTGGCTTTTTGGCGAAAAAGACATACAGATTCCAGTACAGTTGTGTATGGAGCAATTAAACACATTGAAAGCTCAAGGCAAACCTTTCGAATATACTTTGTTTTCTAAATTAGGACACAATACTTCTTCTGACAATGATAGAACACCTGTTGATATTTCAATTCAATGGATAAAGCAGAAAACATTGAACATTAAGAAGTCTAAAGCATCAAAATAAAGCACTGCCTGCAACGGATCCCAACTTTGAGCTTTTTTTAATTTAATAAAAGCCATGAACATGACAAAAATCTCCCGCCTTTTTCCGAGAATACCTTAAGAACTTCAATACGTTTGTTTTGTTAATTCGGCTTTATGTTCACTTACCATTGATTACAACTTTGACAGTGGTACACACTCAAAATCTTAGCAAAAAAAAAGCTATGTAACAAAAGTTACAGTATGGGCTTAATTCCTGTTGTACTTTTGCTTTATCAAAAATCATTAGCATTATAAACTATGACACTAGAAAATATAATCAAAGAAAAAAAAGGCACTATCGTAGATGTGCGAACTCATGAAGAATTTATGGGAGGCCATGTTGCTGATTCCATCAATATTCCTTTGGGCGAAATTCAAAACCGATTGGAAGAAATTCAAAACCTAAAAGCTCCTCTTGTACTTTGTTGCGCTTCTGGAAACCGTAGCGGACAAGCACAACATTATCTATCCCAAAAAGGAATTGACTGTTATAATGGCGGTTCGTGGTTAGACGTAAACTATTATCAATCCAAATAAAATAAAACATAAAATGATTAAGACACTTCAAAAATTATTCGGTTTCGGAGCAACTGTAGACTATGCTGATCTTGTCAAAAAAGGCGCCATTATCCTTGACGTTAGAAGCAAAGGCGAATATGCCGGCGGACACATCAAAGGTTCCATAAACATTCCTGTAGATGTTTTAAAAAACAATTTGACTCAATTGAAAGACAAAAACAAAACCATCATTACCTGTTGTGCCTCTGGAATGCGAAGCGCATCAGCAAAAAGCATCTTGAAAACCCATGGATTTACTGATGTCCATAATGGTGGTGGATGGAGTAGCCTAAAAAATAAAATCTAAAAAAAATGGAAGCACACTATTATAACGTAGATCTAAATTGGATAGCCGATAGAAAAGGAGTAATTTCATCTCCGGAACTCCAACAAACTATTGAAGTGGCCACGCCTCCAGAATTTCCAAAAGGAATAGAAGGCATTTGGTCACCAGAACATTTATTGACTGCTGCCGTAAATAGTTGCTTTATGACTACTTTTTTGGCTATTGCCGAAAATTCAAAATTAGAATTCATTAGTTTTAATTGTAAATCAAAAGGCAAACTGGAACAAATAGACGGTAAATTTTTAATAACCGAAGTAATCCTCGAACCTACACTAATAATCACAAAAGAATCTGATAAAGATAGAGCCGAAAGAGTTTTACAAAAATCGGAAGCTGCTTGTTTAGTATCCAATTCCATAAAATCAAAAATCATATTGATTCCTACAATCCAATTTTAAATTACAATTGAATGCAGAACTAAAGCCTCTTATGAGGCTTTAGGCATTTCTACTCTTTTCTTTGTCAAGTATTCTAAAAATCATTTGACTTACAGCAAAATAAAAATTACTTTTGCAGCAGTTTAACTTTTACACACAAAATGAAGCCTAACACACAACAATTAAACGATTTAACTATCCAAGTAAGAAGAGATATTCTTCGAATGGTTCATGCTGTCAATTCAGGTCACCCAGGAGGTTCTCTAGGATGTGCAGAATTTCTTGTAACCTTGTACCAAAATCTAATGGATCGTAAAGAAGGATTTGACATGGACGGTATTGGAGAAGATGTTTTCTTCCTTTCAAACGGACATATTTCGCCTGTATTTTACAGCGTTTTGGCAAGAAGCGGTTATTTTCCAGTATCGGAATTAGCGACTTTCCGATTGATCAACACTAGATTACAAGGACACCCAACTACCCATGACAGTTTACCTGGAGTACGTATTGCATCTGGTTCATTGGGACAAGGATTATCTGTAGCAATTGGTGCGGCTCAAGCAAAAAAACTAAACGGTGACAATCATATCGTTTATACACTTCACGGTGATGGTGAACTACAAGAAGGTCAAAACTGGGAAGCCATCATGTATGCTTCTGCAAAGAAAGTAGACAATGTAATTGCGACTATCGACCTTAACGGAAAACAAATTGACGGAACTACAGATGAAGTTTTGTGTATGGGAAGCCTAAAAGCTAAATTTGAAGCATTTGATTGGGACGTTCTTGAAATAAAAGAAGGAAACAACATCGAGGCTATTATTGCCGGAATGACAGAGGCTAAATCTAGAACAGGAAAAGGAAAACCAGTTTGTGTATTATTGCATACTGAAATGGGTAATGGAGTAGATTTTATGATGTACAGTCATGCTTGGCACGGAAAAGCGCCTAATGATGCACAACTAGAAAATGCTTTGGGTCAAAACACATCCATTTTAGCAGATTATTAAATAATTTTAAATTTTGAATTGTAAATTTTGAATTCGACTTCAAAATCTTTCAATTTTTAAATTTTTAAATCTTTGAATTTAAAATACATGAAAAAATATACAAATACAGGAAGTAAAGATACGCGTTCGGGTTTTGGAGCGGGAATGACCGAATTGGGTCAAAAGAATGAAAATGTTGTGGCTCTTTGTGCCGATTTAATTGGATCATTAAAATTTGATGATTTTAAAAAAAATCACCCAGAGCGTTTTTTCCAAATTGGAATTGCAGAAGCAAACATGATTGGAATTGCAGCTGGATTAACCATTGGAGGAAAAATTCCATTTACTGGAACTTTTGCTAACTTTTCTACAGGAAGAGTTTACGATCAAATTCGCCAATCAGTAGCCTATTCAGATAAAAATGTGAAAATCTGCGCTTCTCACGCAGGATTAACTCTTGGAGAAGACGGAGCTACTCACCAAATATTGGAAGATATCGGATTAATGAAAATGTTACCTGGAATGACCGTAATCAACACTTGTGATTACAATCAGACTAAAGCAGCTACATTAGCTCTTGCAGATCATCATGGACCAGCCTATTTGCGTTTTGGGCGTCCAGTTGTGCCTAACTTTATGCCAGCTGATGAACCATTCGTAATTGGAAAAGCAATTCTTTTGAGCGAAGGTACAGATGTAACAATCGTTGCTACTGGACATTTGGTTTGGGAAGCTCTTATTGCCGCTGAAGCTTTGGAAGCAAAAGGAATTTCTGCCGAAGTAATCAACATTCACACCATTAAACCACTAGATGAAGAAGCGATTCTAAAATCATTGGCAAAAACCAAATGTATCGTTACTGCCGAAGAGCATAACATTCTTGGAGGTCTTGGAGAAAGTGTTTCTAGAGTATTGACATTAAACCAACCAGCTCCACAAGAATTTGTAGCTGTTAATGATAGCTTTGGAGAATCTGGAACTCCAGAACAATTAATGGAAAAATACAAATTGAACAATCAAGCGATTGTTGAGGCTGTAGAAAGAGTGATCAAAAGAAAATAATTTTTGCTTATAAATATAAAATCCCATCTCATATAAACTGAGATGGGATTTTTTTTTGCAAAAATTTAAGTTTCTATATTTTTTCGATAAACATATTTTATCTACCGAAAAAATTCTGCTTGTCTTTTCAAAATAATAAAACCGACAAACATGTTAAGCCTTAACATTTTTTTATTTATCTAATTATTAGTTTGTTTTTGAATACTACTTTATTTTCAACACTTAAAGTGTAAAAATAAAAGCCCGATTGTAAATTACCAACTTGTATTTTAACGATGTTATCATTCGAATCTCCTTTGAATTCAATAGGAGATCCAATTAATCTACCGTTTATATCGTAAAGTTTCAATTGAATATTATTTTCGCTATTTGATTTAACAGCTATATTAACAAAATCATTTGCAGGATTTGGATAGGCCATTGCTGAAAATCCTTTTGATAAATCAAAATCTATAGTCGATAAATTGGAATTGATATTTGCCGTAAATGAAGAGCTTACGATACCTCCAAAACCATCATTGGCACTAACGGTAATCAACGTTGAACCTGCTTTTTTTGCTAAAACTGTTAAGGTTGTTCCAGAAAGGGAAACATCAGCAATAGTTCCGTCAGCTATGTCTACGGAATACGCTAATACATCAAGATCAGCATCCGAAAATACATCTAGTAGATTGAATTCTTTTTGATTAGAAATGATGATCGATTGTGTTGCAATTGCTTGTTTAACTATTGGGAAAGCATTTAGTTTTTCTACAGTCAATTTCCCATTTACATAAGTGATGCTATAGTTTATCGAAATAGCATCGGCAATAGTGATTGCATATTCACCTGCAATAGAATTAGCATCGGCTAGAGTACTTATTGTAGGCAAAGCAGTCAACGACTGAGCGGTATCTTCATATACAAAACCATTATAGGAAGCTGTCAATTCTGGATTTACTTCTTTGTATTTTTTTGTTTTATTATCAGCATTAATTGTCAACTGAGCTTTATTAATTGTAATGCTTTGAGAAACATTTTGAGCTGCTAAATAAAAGTCATTTCCGGTTTGTGAAGCCGTTATTGAAGCCGTTCCAGCTCCTATAATTTTTAACTTTCCGTCAATTATTTTTACTACAGTTTCATCTGAACTACTAAAAGAAACGACTAAGTTAGAAGTTGAATTTGACGTTAATTCAATCGGAAGGTCACCGTACGTTTTTGTTGCTAAAGCATCAAATACAATAGTTTGTTCTGATTTTTTTAACTCAAAACGAGCAATTACTGGACCGTGATCGGAAGTAGTGTTTACATAGTTTGAAATATCAGTTCGCGGGTCATAAACGGCTATTGAATTTGGAACATATTCATCATTTAATTCATTCGAAGTAATAATATGATCTAGAAAACCTCCTGAACTTAAAAAACTATAAGAACCCGCTTTGCTAATATCTAAAGTCAATGCACTATAGCGATCAGTATCTTCTACTAATTTTTGGTATGAAGAAGGATTTCCAGCAATTACAGAAGCTTTTACATCATCATTATAATCTCCTAAAATCATGAAATTGGTATTCGGATAATTGACATCCAAACTGTCTTTTAAGAACTCGACATCATACTTTCTCATATTGTATTTTGAGATGTCAGTTCCGCTGTTGGCACGGGCATGAAGGTCGATAATTGTAATGTCTTTTTTTACACCAGCTATATTAGTTTCAATATCCACCATATAAGGCAAACGTCCTGAAGCAAAAAAGCTACTACTATTACCACCTGGATAATTAGCCAAAGTTGTGTTTCCTGCACGAATGTTATCGTATAATTCAGTAAACATCACTCTTGATTTTTTAACTTTTGTAGTTTGGGTATTATAAAGTACCACTAGTTTTTGTGGAGGAAAATTAGGATCTGGTGTACTGAATGAATACGACCATGCAGGTGAAATTGATTTGTCAAAAGTTTTACCATTGATATTCAATTTTTGAATTAAAATATCCAGTGAAGGTTCGTCTGAAACTTCTTGAACAACGTAAACATCTGCATTTAATTTGTTCATTACTTTGGCAACATTGTCAATTTGTAAAGCATCGTCTGTTGGGCCAAATTCAACGTTGCTTGTGTTTTTCACATCACTTCCAAAAAATTCTAGGTTATAAGAAACGATATCAAAAGTTTCTGATTTTGGCCAAGAAGAACCAGAAAAAGATCCTATTTGTTGGTTCAGCCCTGTAGCAGTAACCGTCAAAGTACCCGATAGGCTTAAAGATTTAGTTAAAGGTGCAAATCGAGCATAAATGGTTTTGCCAAGTAATGCTTCAGCTTCAGAAACTAATACATTAGACTGAAAAGTAAGATTGTCTGCAGATAGTTCAAAATTAGCAGGAGCTGTAATTGTAACATCACCATATCCTCCAGCTTTAAACACAAAAGACTGACTAACAGAGGTTGTGTTAGGAGCCGTATCACCAAAATTTAAATTGGGGTTTGAAGCTAAAAAAGTAGTTTCATTGGTAATGCTAATATCGTCAATGGTCCATTCTGCAGCATTATTTGAATCATTTGTAATTGTTTCATAAACCCAAGCCAAATAGGTATGGTTTGTTTTATACCCTTCCAGATTAATGTAATTGGATTGTTTAAAAACACCTGTTGTGGTTGGAAAATCTCCTTCTAGTGGTGTCCAGGTAGCAGTTTCTGGGCTACTTATTCCATCATAATCTACAGAAACCATTAATTTTAAAGTAGAACCAGCATAAAATTTACGGGAGTAAAATGACACAATTGGGAATTTAGAAAAGGTATCTAAACGCAATTTAGGTGAGATTAACCAATCCTTACTGGCCCCAACTTCGGTATAACCATTTATTTGGATTGCTGCTGGTGAACTATTAAAACGACTGCTAGTACTTGTCCATTTAATATTATTTCCAGCTACACTGTAAGCTGTCCAGCCACTGTTTGATAAAACATTTACATCATTAAAATCTTGAACATAAGGATAGATACCAATACCTGACAAAGAAACTATTTTATCCGAGGCTCCTGTTGATTGGTGCGTTATTTGTCCTGTGAAACTGCCAGTTGTGTTGGGAGTAAAACGCACATAAACACTTGGTGTATTATTAGCATCAAAATCTGTTGAAGCAAAAGTTAATGAGGTTTGAAAATTAGCATTTGCGTCTTTCGAAATGGTGAAATTTCCAGCTGAAGTAAGAGTTACACCACTTGAAAGATTAGATGCTTGTATTTGATAACTTAGGGTATTTGAATCAAAATTTTGCTCAGAAAAACCTAATTCCAAGGAGCTGATTGTTGTGTTTATTGAAGGAACCAGTACATTGGCAGTCCTAACATCAAGTTGATTGCTATCTGCTTGACTATTTCCATAAGTATCTTCAGCAATGGAGTAAAGGGTATAGTTTGTATTTAGATTAAGGCCAATAATATTTTTTGTATAAACTAAAGATGCATCAGTAATGTTAATCACATCAGCTTGCAATGCAGAGTTTCCGTTAGCATCCAAACCAGCTTTAATTTGTGCAACACTTGGTTTAGCACTTCCTCCTGCCAAAAGAACATAATATGTTTTTCCTATTTCGTTTATTTGAGTTGAAAAGTCAAATCCATTAGAAAGTACATTATCTATTTTTGGAAAGCCCGTTATGTTTATAGGAGCGATAATGTCATTTTGTACACTAATATTATCAATGGCAAAAGAAGGACGACCACCTGATCCTGAATTTTGCTTAGAAATCCACCTGATTTGAACAATACTTTGATTTTCGCATTCAACAGGTAATGTAACTTTTATAGTTTGAGGATTCACGGGTGTTGTAACTGCAGTGATTTGTTTGGTGGTATTGCTCAAATAGGCGGTTGATGCAAGAGTTGTAAAAGCGGCAGTTGTACCTACTCTATATTGCAAAGCCATTTCGGATATGCGGGTATTGGATGTGCCATCATACATATTACGGATTACCATAGCATCATATTGCACAGTTATTCCTGTTTTTCCAGTAGTTTCTAAAGCAAGACTTATAGTTAAATCTAGAGAAGAAGAGTTTTGAAAGCCTATTTTTCCATCATAATTATGAACATTACCACTATTGGTAGCTGCGGTGCTACTCGCGGTTAAGCTTCTGTCTGCCACTATAGTTGCATTGGTATTATAGGAAGAACCTGGGGCGATACTTGTTGTCCATCCTTGAAAACCTAATGGGTAAGCAATTGCATTGGCTACTAGTGTACTAAAGTCCTGTGTGTAGGGTAAAGTTTGTGGTGTTGGTTGTGTTTGTGCTAAAAGTGAAAAAGAAAAGCAACAAAATAGCATTAAAAAAGCCATTAAAAAACGATTGGGGTAGATGTGTTTCATTTGTTTAAAAAATTGAGTTTTTAGAAAACAAATTTACATCCGCTTACATTAACTGGATATTATGAAATCAAAAAGTTATAGTAAGTTTTTTATATATATTTTTTAAAATTTCACTTTCTATTTTTTTTAGCGAAATGAGTTGTTATTTTTTTAATTTAAGAATTTTATACTTTTTGCACACATTTTTTTAAATATTTTGAAAGCAGGGAATATCAAGGTTTAAATTGACATAAATTACAAAAAAAGCTGTCCGAAAATCAATTTCCGGACAGCTATCTTTTGATAGTTCTTCAAACTATTTTTTTATTAAAATTTTGTGTGTTTTATTTTTAGAATCATTATTTTCTTTAATGAAGTAAATATTCTCACTTAAGTTTTGTAAATCTATAGTCGTTGTAACATTCGCTTCCGTTTTGAATGTCTTTAGAACTTGCCCTAACATATTTACAACTTGAAAATCACTGTTTGAAATAGATTTTATATTGATAATTCCTTGACTTGGATTTGGATAAATCAATATACCAGAATTAGTTTGAAAGTTCTCAATTCCTAAAGTTGTTACCGATATACAGTTTGATGTTACCATACAAGCTCCAATTGTTATTTCTACTTTGTAATCACCAGTTTGGGTTGGTGCAAAAGTATTGCTATTAGTTCCAATAGGTGAATTATCAGAACATTTATACCATTGATAATTTGCACCAGTTTGAGTTGCAGTTAGAGTTCCAGATACCTGTGTTACAGTATTGTCTAAATCACACAAATCATTAATAGCAATAGTAAATGCTTTTTCAAAAAACAGCCCGCCTTGATCTGTTGTGCGAATTAGAACAGAATACGAAGATTTGGATTCAAAATCAGGACTCGAATTGATAGTTAAATCATTTCCAGAAATAGAAAACGAAACATTATCGGTATCACCCGCTCCCGCTACTAAGGAATAAGTATATGAACTTCCCGAATCAGGATCGATAGAAGACAATGTTCCCTCAGTGGAATTGGCAACTACATTTTCATTAATCGAAGAAGCCGAAAGCGCTATATCGGTTGGTGTTTCATTTACATCATTAATAGTAATGGTGAATTGTTTTTCGAAAGTTAAACTTCCATCCGAAGTACTCACACGAACCGAATACGAAGATTTAGTTTCAAAATCAGGACTAGAGGTGATTTGTAAGTTTCCACCGCTGATATTGAAAGAAGCGTTGTCCGTACTTCCTGTACCTGCAACAAGCGTGTAAGTAAAGGTGTTGGCAGCATCGGCATCTGTAGCAGACAAAGTTCCGACAGTTGAATTACCCACCACATTTTCATTAATCGAAGAAGCCGAAAGCGCTATATTGGTTGGTGTTTCATTTACATCATTAATAGTAATGGTGAATTGTTTTTCGAAAGTTAAACTTCCATCCGAAGTACTCACACGAACCGAATACGAAGATTTGGTTTCAAAATCAGGACTAGCAGTAATTCTCAAATTCGAACCGCTGATATTAAATGATGCGTTGTCCGTGCTTCCTGTACCTGCAACAAGCGTGTACGTAAAGGTGTTGGCGGCATCGGCATCTGTAGCAGACAAAGTTCCGACAGTTGAATTACCCGCCACATTTTCGTTAATGGACGAAGCCGAAAGTGCTATGTCTGTTGGTGATTCATTAACATCATTGATGGTGATGGTAAATGCTTTTTCAAAGAATAAACTACCTTGGTCGGTTGTTCTTATACGAACTGAATACGAAGATTTGGTTTCAAAATCAGGACTAGAGGTGATTTGTAAGTTTCCACCGCTGATATTAAATGATGCGTTGTCCGTGCTTCCTGTACCTGCAACAAGCGTGTAAGTAAAGGTGTTGGCGGCATCTGTAGCAGACAAAGTTCCGACAGTTGAATTGGAAGCCACATTTTCGTTAATGGACGAAGCCGAAAGTGCTATGTCTGTTGGCGTTTCATTAACATTATTGATGGTGATGGTAAATGCTTTTTCAAAGAACAATGCCCCTTGATCAGTGGTTCTTATTCGAACCGAATACGAAGATTTAGTTTCAAAATCAGGGCTAGAGGTGATTTGTAAGTTTCCACCGCTGATATTGAAAGAAGCGTTGTCCGTGCTTCCAGTACCTGCAACAAGCGTGTACGTAAAGGTGTTGGCAGCATCGACATCTGTAGCAGACAAAGTTCCGACAGTTGAATTGGAAGCCACATTTTCGTTAATGGACGAAGCCGAAAGTGCTATGTCTGTTGGCGTTTCATTAACATTATTGATGGTGATGGTAAATGCTTTTTCAAAGAACAATGCCCCTTGATCAGTGGTTCTTATTCGAACCGAATACGAAGATTTAGTTTCAAAATCAGGACTAGCAGTAATTCTCAAATTCGAACCGCTGATATTAAATGATGCGTTGTCCGTGCTACCTGTACCTGCAACAAGCGTGTACGTAAAGGTGTTGGCGGCATCGACATCTGTAGCAGACAAAGTTCCGACAGTTGAATTACCCGCCACATTTTCATTAATCGAAGAAGCCGAAAGTACTATATCTGTTGGCGTTTCATTCAAGTCATTGATGCTAATGGTAAATGCTTTTTCAAAGAATAAACTACCTTGGTCGGTTGTTCTTATACGAACTGAATACGAAGATTTAGTTTCAAAATCAGGGCTAGAGGTGATTTGTAAGTTTCCACCGCTGATATTAAAAGAAGCGTTGTCCGTGCTTCCAGTACCTGCAACAAGCGTGTACGTAAAGGTGTTGGCAGCATCGACATCTGTAGCAGACAAAGTTCCGACAGTTGAATTGGAAGCCACATTTTCGTTAATGGACGTAGCCGAAAGTGCTATGTCTGTTGGCGTTTCATTAACATTATTGATGGTGATGGTAAATGCTTTTTCAAAGAACAATGCCCCTTGGTCAGTGGTTCTTATTCGAACGGAATACGAAGATTTGGTTTCAAAATCAGGGCTAGAGGTGATTTGTAAGTTTCCACCGCTAATATTGAAAGAAGCATTGTCCGTGCTACCTGTACCTGCAACAAGCGTGTACGTAAAGGTGTTGGCAGCATCGACATCTGTAGCAGACAAAGTTCCGACAGTTGAATTGGAAGCCACATTTTCGTTAATGGACGAAGCCGAAAGTGCTAGATCTGTTGGCGTTTCATTAACATTATTGATGGTGATGGTAAATGCTTTTTCAAAAAACAATGCCCCTTGATCAGTGGTTCTTATTCGAACCGAATACGAAGATTTAGTTTCAAAATCAGGACTAGCAGTAATTCTCAAATTCGAACCGCTGATATTAAAAGAAGCGTTGTCCGTGCTTCCTGTACCTGCAACAAGCGTGTACGTAAAGGTGTTGGCGGCATCTGCATCTGTAGCAGACAAAGTTCCGACAGTTGAATTGGAAGCCACATTTTCGTTAATGGACGAAGCCGAAAGTGCTAAATCGGTTGGAGCACTATTGGCATCTGTTACAGTGAATATTGGATTAATTCCAGAGAAGTTTGCTCCCCCTGGACCGATGTCATAAGTTGTAGTCTCATTGCTATCCCAATTAGCTTTATCACAAATTGCAGATAGTAATGCTGCTTTTGTACCTGATTTTATCCCTGTGTAGATATTGTTGTCTGCATGAAAACCAATACCACCATTAATATTTGGATCAACTGTCAATGCAATGGCATTGGTCCCTAATGTTAAACTTGGAGGTAGATAAGTGACATTATTATTACTTAAATCGCTAGTTCCCCATAGTGAACTGGTACTTCCTGGAGTTACAAATTGGCCAGGAACGATAGCAGTATTATTTATTATAGCATTAGAACCATTACCCCAAAGAAAAACAAAAGTAGTAACATCTGTTACGCTAGTGCCCTGAAAGATGAACCAGTTATCACCTCCACTAGATGAAGGAGTAACAGCAGCTGTTGACCAACCAGTCACAGAAACGTTACCTGGTAAACCGATAACTGTATTACCCCCTTGCAAAATGCTTATTTTGTATACAGTACCTGCTGGAATAGCGGAGAGAGGTTGCCATAAAATAGACCCTTCTGATGTCAGAACTGCGTTACCTGAACTAGCTTGAACGTTGGTCAGTTTGTCTGGGGTGTTTTCATTATACCAATAATCACTAATTCTAATTTGTGTGTTAGCGGCAATGGGAGCAAGAGTCACTATAGTAAGTTCATAGTAAGGAGAAGTATCATAATTTACTCCAATAATAGCAATGTCACCAGGTGATAACGTAGTTTGAGCATTTAAAGTAAATATTAGACTAAAAAAACAACCGATTAATAGTAATTTTATTTTCATAATACATTTATTATAAAAGTTATAAAAATAAAAATGGACTACTTTGCAATAGTCCATTTTTATTTTAATCGTTACGGTCTAGAAGGAAAGATTCCCTGATAGCAGATTATGTATTGCATAGCAACAAATGGCGGTACGGTTGGCAAGGGTGCTGGTCCAGATCCCCAAGGTGTCAATTGTAAACCTGTTGGGTCAAAATTCAAAGTATTGTTTACCGTTGAAGTAACTCCTATTAAATTTTGATTTGGTGCGGTATTGGTGTAAAGATTAGGGTCTCCAGCGCCACTGGTATCAACTGTTTTTCCCAAAGCATTATTGGTTGCTGAAGGAGTCGAATTAGCTCCCGAACCTGTGCTAGCTTGTAGTACCGTGTTTACTGACACTGTACCTGTTAGGTTCGATCCTGATCCTTTTACTATTGTATGCGTATGAGGAGGCATATTCGCAGCTGTAATTGGGGTTGCTTGTAAGCCTCCAACTTGTCCTAATGTATAAGTTCCTCCTGGATGCGAACCAGAGATATTTGTACATTGTGTTGGAAATGCTCCTCGCAAGTCGGGAAGTTTGAATGTGTTTGTTCCATTTCCACCATAAGTTGTTCCCAGAATAGCAAATAAAGCGGTGTATTGATTGACCGCTAAAGTTTGCCCCTCACAGGTAAAATAGCCTATAGGTGCAAAATTGCCTGCAAAAAGTTTAATAGCTCCTATTAATTCGTCATCCATGATTTTTTAATTTTTATAGGTTAATATTTTATTTAATAGATATAGAGGGCTGTAAATCAAGTTATCATCACCTTAATTACCTATACCAAAGTTAGTTGAAGAATAATTGAACTATAATTAAAATGGTACAATGAAGCCATTTGATGTTACGAAATAAGAAAAATATGTCATAATGAAGGTTTTTATTAAATGGTATCTTTTTTTTAAAACTTAATAACCAACTATATTTGCTTTTGAAAAACAAAAAAATATGCACCATCATTTTCTACTTAATAAGCCCTACGGATTTTTAAGCCAATTCATTTATGAGTTAAAAAGAAAAAAACGCCTTTTAGGAGAACTCTATGATTTTCCTGCAGGAACGATGGCAATAGGTCGCTTAGACGAAGATTCTGAAGGTTTGCTATTGTTGACAACCGATGGCAAAATGAGTGAAATCATTCGAAGCAAAAAAGTCGATAAAGAATATTACGTACAAGTCGATGGGATTATAACTCAAGAAGCTATAGAAAAATTGAAAAATGGTGTAGAAATTGGTTTTAATGGTACAAAATACACAACCAAACCTTGCGAGGCTTTTATAGTAAATGAAATTCCTAATTTTGGAGTAAGGGGCAAAAAGATAAGGGACGAACGCCACGGACCCACTTCTTGGGCTTCTATAACGGTCAATGAAGGTAAGTTTCGACAAGTGCGAAAAATGACAGCAGCAGTTGGTTTCCCTACCTTACGATTAATACGTGTACGAATAGGAAATATACATTTGAATGATTTGCAAGCTGGTGAAGTCAAAGAAGTTGATGCTTTTTTTCCAACCTCTAATTTCTAACCTCTAATTTCTAACCTCTAACTTCTAACCTCTAACTTCTAACCTCTAATTTCTAACCTCTAACCTTATTTTATGCTAAATATCGTTCTCGTAGAACCCGAAATCCCTAATAATACTGGAAATATTGGTCGCTTGTGTGTAGGCACCGAAAGCCGTTTGCACTTAATTCACCCTTTTGGATTTGTGATTAATGATAAAAATTTAAAACGTTCTGGATTAGATTATTGGGTACACCTTGACGTTACAGAGTATCAAAATGTAGCCGAATGGATATCGCAAATCCCTGACCAATCGAGAGTTTTCCTGATGAGTTCCCATGCCGAAAGATCGTATTTGGAAAATCAATTCCAAGACGGAGATTGGTTGGTTTTTGGTAAAGAAAGTGTCGGATTGAGCGATGCTGTTTTGGATTTGTTCGACTCTAATAATCAATTAACAATCCCAATGTCTCCATTAATCAGGAGTTTTAATATTGCCAATTCGGTTGCTTTTGTGGTTGGAGAAGCAAAGAGACAGATTTCAGTTGCTAAATTTTAGTCGGCAGTTTGCAGTTGTTAGTGTTTCAGTTTTTATAAGCTAGTATACTTTGTGTTCTTTTCGTAAACCTATGCACCCTTTGCGGTTAATTTTTTTACCACAAAGAAACATAAAGTTATTTTGTTGTTTTGCGACCCTTGCGTAAATCTTTGCGCCCTTTGCGGTTATTTTTTTTTTCAAGGATATTAGTTTCCCTCCGGGGTTAGGGGATTTTTAGGTAATAATAAACTTCCCTTTTTCGCTGTCAAAAACAATATGTTCGTCTTTGAATAAAGTGTTGAAACTTCCTTTGCTGATTAAGTTGCAAGGTTCGTCTTGTACGACAGTTTCGGGTGTCATGATAATCATTTCATCACTTAATTGTATGGCCATATCAATATCATGAGTCGAAAATAAAATGCATTTTCCGGTTTCGTGAGTCAGTTTTTTTAAGAGTTTAAGCAACGAAACTTTGTGTAATAAATCCAAATGAGTAGTAGGTTCATCCAAAATAATCAAAGGAGTGTCTTGTGCCAATGCTCTTGCAATCAAAACCTTTTGCAACTGTCCGTCACTGATTTCGTAATGTTTTTTTTGGGACAAGTGACCAATTTGCGTCAACTCAATTGCCTCTTCAACAATTTGAATGTCTGCATCTGATAAAGTTCCAATCCAATTGGTGTACGGTTGACGTCCCAGCGCTACCAATTCAAAAACGGTTAAATTACTGGGAGGTAACTTTTCGGTCAAAACCATGCTTAAATTTTGGGCTAATGTCAAAGGTTCGAAGCTGGATATTTTTTTATCATTTAATAAAACGGTTCCCTGCAAAGGTTTCTGGATTCCGGTAATGGTGCGTAACAAAGTAGATTTACCTATACCATTTGCCCCAATCAAAGCAATCAGTTTCCCTGCTTGTAAGTTCAAGTTGAGGTTTTCGGCAATGATTGTAGTTCCTTTTTTGGAGGAATAGCCAATACTTAAATTTTGTGTTATTAGGATGTTGGTTGTCATACTTTATTATGAATTATTTACTTATTGAAAAGTGAATTAAACACATAGGAACATAGATTTAATATAGAAAATGAAAGACGCTTCGCTCAAGATAGTTTTCATAGTGCTATGTGTATAAAAGTTTGTTCTTTAATTATCTAATTTACAGTAGTATAATTCTGTATTTCTATGTGTTTAAATAAATTAATTTAAAAGACAAAAAAATAAGCACATAAGGACCTAGAGATTTATTATTTTGGAAGAAGCTTAAAAAAATCATTTACAAATGTTTTTTGTCCTTCTTTGAAAATATTATAACAGTTAAAATTTATGATTATTCCTTTAGGGGCCTTTAAAAGTTGCATATAGGTAAGAAGTTGTGCTTCAAATATAGAATTCATTTCTAATACAGATTTTAATTCTACGACTATACAATTTTCAATGAATAAATCACATCTAAAATTAGTTGTTAGCTCTTTAGTTTTATAAAGTATTGGTACATTCATCTCTGTGTGAAAATTTATTTTCCTCTGGGATAGTTCTTCTATCATACATTGATGATATACGCTTTCAAGTAATCCTTTACCAATAATTTTTTGCACTTCAATAGCAGAACCAATTATTTCATATGTTAATTCATCTAAATATTTTTGAGTAATCATTTAATTCTGTTTTTGTTTTAAATATATGTTGATTGTATTCAAAATTATTTTTTCTAACTCTTTGACCGTAAAATACTAAATCATAAAAAGGGATAATCTTTTTTTGGAGTATCCATCTATGTGAAAAGTAAAACGACTATATTAACTCTAACGAGCGACTATAAATTCTATGTCTCTATGTGTTTAAAAATAGTATAATCACTTAAAACTCCTCTTTCGAACCAACAACCAAATCACCACCGGAGCACCTAATATCGAGGTAATAGCGTTAATTGGTAACGTAATTTCCATTCCAGGCATTTGAGAAACCACATCGCATACCAACATAATTGCCGCTCCAAAAAGCAAAGTACTCCAGAATAAAATAGTATGATTACTCGTTTGAAAAACCAATTTGGCGATATGAGGAACTGCTAATCCAATAAAAGCGATAGGCCCCGCATAAGCCGTTATACTTCCTGCCAAAATACTCGTTGCCAAGATGATAATAAGTCTTGCTTTATTGAAATTCAACCCCATACTTTTGGCGTAATTTTCACCAAGGAGTAGTGCGTTCAAAGGTTTGATGCTGAGCAAGCTGAGGAATAATCCAAATAGTACGCAAATTGTTAAAATAAGAATGGATGACCAAGACAAATTCCCCAAATTTCCCATTGACCAAAAAGTAAATTTCTGCAATTGTTCCGCCGAACTGAAATAGGTAAGAACGCCCACAATGGCACTGGTAAAACTGCCAAACATCAGCCCAACAATCAAAATAGCCATAGTGTCGCGTAGTTGTTGCGAAACCAATAACACCAATAACAAAACCGTGGTGCTGCCAAGCGTAGATGCCAAAACGATTCCGTAAGGCGACAATAAAATAACACTCAAAAAGGAAGGTAATACACTGGCTCCTAATATTACAAAAGCTACCCCCAAACTCGCTCCCGAGCTGAGTCCCAAAACATAAGGACCAGCAAGCGGATTTCGGAATAAAGTTTGCATTAAAAGCCCGCTAATCGACAACCCCATTCCAACCAAAACTGCCGTTATCGCTTTGGGTAAACGGTAGTTTATAATGATGTATTCCCAAGTCGATTTACTGGCTTGACCACCTGTTAAACTCGTGTAAATTTCCTTGAAAGGAATTGTAATAGACCCCAAACTGATGTTGACAAAAAACAGAAAAATGAGCCCTAAAAAAAGCAATGAGAATAAGATCGTATTTCGTTTTGGATTATTCAATTTGTATTTAATTCAGTTTTTGAGCAAAAGTAAAATTATAATCGGGAAGCAATTCAGGATGAAAAATTTTGATATAATCTTTCAAAACCAAGTCAGGTCTGGATGGTGATAATTCATAAAAAATAGTTCCCCCAGTAGCTCCCAATTTTCCTTCAAAAGTATAAATAGTTTTGTTTGTAAAAGCATCAAACTGGCTGTAATGTGGGTTTGCTTTTTCCAATTCCGATAATGATTTGAAGGAACCTGTTGCAATCCAAAAATTAGCTGTTTTTCCTTTGTCCAATATGTTTTCAAAAGACAATCCCAGACTACCTGTGCCTTCAAGCGATGACCAAAGATAATTGGCTTTGGCATCTCTCATAAATTGAGCAACCCAGCTATTGCCTTTGGCTACAAACCATTGGTCTTGGTACATCGAGCCATACAAAACTGTTGAAGTTGGTTTTTTGGTGGCAACCAAAGTCAGAGCGTTATTGTATTCTTTTACAATATTCTCGAATAAAATATCAGCTTCTTTTTCTTTGCCAAATAAAGCACCATACAGTTTTAACCACTCCGCTTTTCCAAGAGGTGATTGCTCCATCCAATCGGCTTGAATGAGTACTTTTAAACCGCTTTTTTGTAAATTCTCAAGAGTGGGATTGTTGTTGTCAATACCAAAAGTCACGATTAGTTCCGGAGCCAAATCAATAAGCTGTTCGTTGTTGAGTTTTTCGTTTTGACCTACATTTTTAACAGAACCGGCATCGATTAAGGCTCTCGTTTTTTCGGATGAAACATAGTCGGTATGAGGAAAACCAATCAGTGATTTTTCTACGCCCAACATTTCCAAAAAAGGAATATTAGTGGTCGAAGTCACAACAATAGATTGCAATGGAACTTGAATTTGAGTATATTTTTTTAGGCTGTCTGGAACGATTCCGTTTTTTTCTTTTAGAATGTAAGTGAAATTTTTTACCGCATCCGGCCAAGGATTTTTTACGGTTACTACTGTATAACCTTCCTGTTTATAGATGGCTAAATTTTTAGCAAATTGAATGCTATTTGAAGCAGTGGTATCATTTAGAGTGTCCTTTTTTTGATTTTTTTGGCATCCAATAAAAGAAAAGAGAATGCAGACTAAAAGAACTTTGTAGAATGAAAATCGCATAATATATTTTTTACAATAACGGCAAAGGTATATTAATTTATAAATTTCTTGTTTAATTTTTACAGTAAAAAATAAGACAAACGTTATCTTTACCAAATGAATATTGTAAAAGAGAAATATTGTTCTGCTTGTAAAATGCCTTTTAATTGTGGTGATACATTGGAAGGAGAGAAATGTTGGTGCAATAATTTCCCTGCGCTTTTCGCCCCTTTGGAGAGTGCAGATTGTCTTTGTCCAAGTTGTTTTACTAAAGCTTGTTCAAACAAAATAGACGAATTTTTGGCTACAATAACTCCAGAAACCGCCATAGGAAATAAAGCTTCGTTATTACCCGAAACCGCCAATATTATAGAAGGAATTGATTATTATTTTGAGGACGGAAACTATGTTTTTAAACCTTGGTTTCATCTCAAACGCGGATATTGTTGCAAAAGCGATTGCACGCATTGTCCGTATTAATACAAAACTAACACTATGGAAAACCAATCCAATATACTGATTTACCAAACTGAAGATGGAGTTACTAAGATTGAAACGCGTCTTCTTGAGGAAACAGTTTGGCTTACTCAAGCGCAACTATGTGAACTTTTTCAAAAGTCGAAATCCACGATTAGCGAACATATAAAAAACGTTTTTGGAGAAGGTGAATTAGATTTTAATTCAACTGTTCGGAATTTCCGAACAGTTCAAATTGAAGGAAACAGACAAGTTGAAAGAGATATAGAATTTTACAATTTAGACGTAATCATTTCGGTGGGTTATCGTGTAAAGTCGAATAGAGGAACTCAATTTCGTATTTGGGCGACTCAACGTTTGCGAGAATACATTGTAAAAGGTTTTACAATGAATGACGAATTACTCAAGCAAGCTGGTGGAGGTAATTATTTTGATGAATTATTAGCTCGAATTCGTGACATTCGTTCTTCTGAAAAAGTGTTTTGGAGAAAAGTGTTAGATATTTATGCAACTAGTATTGATTATAATGCAAATACAGATGAATCAAAACTTTTTTTCAAGACGATACAAAATAAAATGCATTGGGCTGCTCATGGACAAACTGCTGCCGAAGTTATTTATAGTAGGATTGATTCCAGATTGCCTAATCTAGGATTAACTCATTTTAAAGGAGAAAAACCAACTTTTCAAGAGGTAGAAATCGCTAAAAATTACCTCAGCGAGCAAGAATTGAATATCTTGAACAGAACAGTAACGGCTTATCTGGAGTTAGCAGAATTACAGGCGTTAAATCAAAAACCAATGTATATGAAGGATTGGATTGGTCGTTTGGATGATTTTTTGAAAATGACAGGGCAGGAAATACTACAACATTCCGGAAAAGTAAGTCATCAGGATGCATTGGATAAAGCCAAATCCGAATATGATAAATATAAAGAGTTAACAAAAAATGAATTGTCTCCTATAGAAAATGATTTTATAAAACATATTGAAAACACATTGAAAACACAAAAGAAAGGGAAACAAAAATGATATACCTAATTACAGGTGGAGAACGCTCCGGAAAGAGTAGTTATGCCGAAAATTTAGCCAAAGAATTATCTGAAAAACCAATGTACGTGGCCACAGCCAGAAAGTGGGATGAAGATTTCCAGAAACGCATTGACCGTCATCAAAAAGATCGTGATGAACGTTGGGTCAACATAGAAAAGGAAAAGCATTTGAGTGAAATTGATTTCTCCGGAAAAGTCGCTATTGTGGATTGCGTGACGCTTTGGTTGACCAACTTTTTTGTGGACACCAAAAATGATGTTGCTTTATGTTTGGAACAAGCGAAAGCCGAATTGGATGCCATTGCACAACAAGAAAATGCTACGATTATTATTGTAACCAACGAAATTGGAATGGGTATTCACGCCGAAACACACATTGGCAGAAAATTTACAGAACTTCAAGGTTGGATGAATCAATACATTGCTCAAAAAGCCGAAACGGTTGTGTTAATGGTGTCCGGAATTCCAGTAAAAATAAAAGGATAGATTTTATAAAAATAAGTTTTTAAATATGGGCGTTACCACAAGGGTCGGGCTATCCGCTATATTCCCGATTAACAAAAACTACGGCAAAAAAGCCTTGTTTTTCTAGATCGGGAGATGCCGCTTTTATCCCTAACGCAAACACAGAGTACAACAATGACATTAGATGAAATTATAAAATCACGTCGCGACACCCGTCATTTTACTCCAGACGAAGTTCCAGATCAAGTGATTCAAAAAGCACTACAAGCAGGACATTTCGCACCCTCCGTCGGTTTGACGGATGCTACCAAATATTACCTGATCAAATCGGCGGAAATTAAAAAAGCGATAAAGGATTTATTTTTAGATTATGATTTAAAGGCAACAAACTTAACCGATGATGAAGGGCAAAAATCACAATACAAATCTTTAAAACTGGAAGCAATCGAGGAAGCGCCACTCGGATTGGTGATTTGTTACGACCGTTCGGTTTTGAATAATTTTACGATTGGAACTGTCGGCAGTAATGAAGCGATAAAGTTTAGTGCCGTTTGTGCTGCCCAAAACATTTGGCTTTCATTGACAGAACAAGGCTATTCTATGGGTTGGGTTTCGATTCTAAACTATTATCAATTCAAACAGCTTTTGGGATTACCAGAAAATATAGAACCTCTGGGGTATTTTTGTATTGGTAAACCCGCTACCAATTACGACAACCAACCCATGTTGCAACAACTGAATTGGAAACAAAAGCAAGAAAATCCTTTTATAGAAGAAATTAAGGTTTTAAATGAAAGTAATATTACTCTAAATTCTAATATTTCACCTCAAATTTTAAATTCACAAATTCTCCAAGTTCCCTCAGTGCTCCCCCTTCGGGGGTTGGGGGGCTGGGTTAGGGGGCTTCTTCAACAAAAAATAGACAACAAAACCAAACCAACAGGTTCTCTTGGCGTTTTGGAAAGTCTGGCGAAACAAATTGGAACTGTTTTTCAGACTTTAGAACCCAAAATAACTAAACCAAATATAATCGTTTTTGCTGCCGATCACGGAATTGCCAATCATGGTGTGAGTGCTTATCCACAGGATGTGACACGACAAATGGTAACTAATTTTCTGGAAGGTGGAGCAGGGATCAATGTCTTTTGCAAGCAAAATAATATTGAATTAACCATTGTAGACGCAGGAGTAAATTATGATTTTCCAACAAATGCCAATTTGGTATCGGCGAAAATAGCGAAGGGAACTCAGTCATTTTTGCAAAGTCCCGCAATGAGTAAAACCGAATTGGATTTGTGTTTTTCAAAAGGGGCAATAATTGTAAATTCTATTTTTGAAACAGGTTGCAATTGCATTGGTTTTGGCGAAATGGGAATTGGAAATACGTCTACAGCTTCGGTGTTGATGTCTGTACTTTTGGAAATCCCTATAGAAGATTGTGTGGGTAAAGGAACCGGAGTTGTTGACGAAAAGCTACTTCAGAAACAAAACATCCTCAAAAAAGCACTGGAAAATTATAATGGTTCAAATGATTTACAAAGCAAGTTAGCCTACTTTGGCGGATTCGAAATTATGCAAATGGCAGGCGGAATGCTACAAGCCAAAGAAAACAATATGCTCATTTTGGTGGATGGTTTTATTTGCACTGTTGCTTTTTTAATAGCCTATAAAATGAATCCATCAGTTAAGGAAAATGCGATATTCTGTCATTCCTCTGCAGAGCAAGGACATCAAAAAATATTAGATTATTTGGATGTTCGTGCGTTGTTGCAACTCGATTTGCGATTGGGAGAAGGTACAGGTTGTGCGGTTGCGTTTCCGATTATTCAATCAGCAGTGACATTTTTAAATGAAATGGCGAGTTTTGAATCTGCTGGTATCAGCAATAAATAAATAAATATGAAGAAACAGTTACATATATTTTTTACCGCTTTGATGTTTTACACCCGAATTCCATGTCCCAAAAACATCGACCACAATCCCGATTATTTAAACAAAGCATCCCGCTATTTTCCTTTAATTGGTTGGATCGTTGGCGGAATTTGCTTTGGAATTTATTATCTGGCATCATTTGTGTTTTCTGTTGAAATTGCTTTGATACTATCGATGATAGCAGGAATTCTAATCACAGGAGCTTTTCACGAAGATGGTTTTGCCGATGTTTGTGATGGTTTTGGAGGTGGTTGGACCAAAGAGAAAATTCTTCTGATAATGAAAGATAGCGCTATTGGTGCTTATGGAGCTATTGGCATTGTTTTGCTTTTTTTACTAAAATTCAAAGCTTTATCGAATTTGGTTCAGAGTACTGCAATTACGAATCACTATTCACCAATCACTATTTTTTTCCTTTTTGTCTCTGCTCATTCCATCAGTCGTTTATCTGCTATTTCTATAGTTTTTACCCATCACTATTCAAGAGAAGATGCAACGAGCAAAAGCAAACCGATTGCTCAAAATTTTACTTGGAAAGAAGTGGTAGGAGCCTCCTTTTTTGGATTATTACCTTTGGTGATTTTGTCTTTTTTTCAATGGCAATTATTGTTGGTTTTACTCCCTGTTTTTGTAGCACGATTTTTTCTTGCCCGTTATTTTCAAAAATGGATTGATGGTTATACGGGAGATTGCTTAGGAGCAACGCAACAAGTATGTGAAGTTATTTTTTATCTGTCAATTATAGCGATATGGAAGTTTATTTAGTTCGTCATACCGAAACGGTTTGTGAAAAAGGAATCTGTTATGGTCAGAGTGATGTCGGAATTCGGGAGCCTTATGATGTTGTTTTTGAATCCATTCTGAACCAATTACCACAAGAGGCTGTTTTGTATTCCAGTCCATTACAACGCTGTGCTATTTTGGCAAATCACATCAAAGAAAATACTCAAATCGATTCCGTTATTGAAGATTCAAGATTGATGGAAATGAATTTTGGGGATTGGGAATTAAAAAGTTGGAACGATATTCCTCGTGAAGTTTTAGACCCTTGGATGGAAGATTTTGTTTCTGTTGCGGTTCCTAATGGTGAATCGTTTATAGATTTGGACAATAGAGTTCGAGATTTTTTAGAAATTGAAACTGCAAAAATGCATACCAAACCGCTTATAATTGTTGCACACTCAGGAGTTATCCGAAGCATTTTGTGCAAAATAAATAATCTTCCTTTGCAAGAAGCTTTTAAAACACAATTGGATTATGGGGTGGTAATTAAAATAAAAATCTAAAATCCATTTGTAAATAAGTTTCTACCAAGAATTGTGGGGGTTTTTAAATTTAAGATTAAATTTAAAATTCTAAACCATTAAGAAATTAAGATTCATTAAGCCTGTAACCTTAATGAATCTTCATTTCTTAATGCTTTATTTTATTTTCAATACTTTATTTTAGTAGAAGCTTTTTTTGATAAAATCCACACAATTGAGGGTAGAACCATAAATAATAACAAAAATGCCAAATTTTTATTTTAGCCCCGATAGAAACGATATCCTTTTATGCTGGGGTTCAGCATAAAAGATATAGGGTATAGCGGGAACCATTCTTCCTAAAAATGCCCTTTGCCTTTGCTTCAAAAATTGACAGTTAAACTCCATTTTGTAACTCATTGTTTAAGAGTATTTTGAATGTTAAAAAACATCGATTTTAATTTAAATTTGATTTTTTGATTTTTTTAACTTTATATTTGCACCCGAATTAAGGTTGTGTTTTACTTTTTGAGAAAACACATTAAAAGGGAATTAGGTTTAAAACCTAAGCTGTTCCCGCAACTGTAAGCTATCAAGCTTGTTGTTATCTACAAACCACTGTTTCGAAGTTAGAAATTAGAAGTTAGAAGTTAAATACTTCATTCTTCTTACTTGTAACCTAAAATGGGAAGGTGAACAACAAGACGCAAGCCAGGAGACCTGCCTTTTTTCTTAACTAATATCGAACTTTCGGGAAAAAAGGTTCAGAAATTATGACTTTAAGAAAACTATTACTTTGCCTTTTCGTGTTAGTGTGCCAATTCATTTCGGCACAAAATGACTCTATAACCAATTTAAAAGAGGTTATAGTTTCCGACCGCACATTGTATTCAAACAATAAATCCCAATCGATTCAAGTGCTGAATGATTCGGTCATAAACAAAAATCAATCTTCTCTTTCTAGTTTACTAAACTATAACAGTGTGTTGTATTTCAAGGAATACGGACGCGGAATGTTGTCTACCGTTTCTTTTAGAGGAACGACAGCCTCGCAAACAGCCGTGATTTGGAACGGAATAAATGTCAATTCGCAACTCAATGGTAGTGCCGATTTCAACACATTCACTGCTCCCGATTTCAATTCGATAAGTATCAAAGCCGGTGGAGGAAGTGTAAGTTATGGAAGTGGTGCCATTGGCGGGACCGTTCATTTGAACAATGATCTGGTTTTTAAAAATAAATTCGAAAATGATTTGCGATTGGACTATGGTAGCTTCAACACCATTAGTGTCAATTATAAAATGGTTCTTTCCAACAAAAAATGGAGTACTCAGGTTGGGTTTTCCAGAAACAGCTCGGATAATGATTATCCCTACATCAACCAATATACTTGGGATGGTATTCAACGAAAAAACGAAAATGGGCAATATGCTACGACCAATTTGTTTGCCAATGTAGGATACAAAATTAATCCTAATTCGATTATTACCTTTTATAGCCAGAGTTCAAACACAGATCGAAATCTTTCTTTAATTTCAGAATCGGATTCGAAAACAAAATACGTCAACACTTTTAGTCGAAATCTTTTGGAATATTCAACCACCAAGGAGCGTTTCAATAGCAATTATAAAGTAGCTTATCTCACAGAACAATATCAATATTTTGAGAATATCGACAGCGATGATTTTAGTTTTGGAAAATCAGAATCGCTTATAGCAAAAATGGATTTGGGTTACAAAGTGACGGAATCCATCAAACTGAATGGAATTTTGGATTACAATCGTACGAAAGGTTTTGGTACTAGTTTTGGTGATAATTCGAGACAAATTGGAGCAATTGCAATTAAAGCGGTAGAAAAGTATAATGAAAAATGGCAAAATGAATTGGGCTTTAGGAAAGAAGTAAGCTCAGATTATGACAGTCCATTCTTATTTTCATTGGGTTCCTCTTATAAGTTCAATTCTTTTTACAATCTAAAAATTAATCTATCGAGAAACTTTAGGATTCC
Organism: Flavobacterium praedii; assembly: GCF_026810365.1. Taxonomy (NCBI): domain Bacteria; kingdom Pseudomonadati; phylum Bacteroidota; class Flavobacteriia; order Flavobacteriales; family Flavobacteriaceae; genus Flavobacterium; species Flavobacterium praedii. Next base: position 128,361 of record NZ_CP113948.1, on the reverse strand, counting down.
GACATTTAATGATTTGTATTGGGAAACAGGCGGTAATCCCGATTTGAAACCCGAGAGTTCCTATCAGGCTGAGGTTGGAAATGTTTTTACGTATGAAAAATTCACTTTATCCGAAACAGTTTATTTCATAAAAATAAGTGATTTAATTCGTTGGGCACCTATGGATGGCAGTAATTGGTCGCCTGAAAATATAGATCGTGTGAATAGTTATGGTTCTGAAACGAATTTGGGGTGGTCTAGTTCTTATGGAAAAAATAATTTAGCGCTTAATGCCAGTTACGCCTTCACCGTTTCCAAAAATGTAGCAACAGGAGAACAGCTAATTTATGTTCCGTATCATAAATTCAATTCGAATGTTTCTTATTCCTATAAAAAAATAGCAGCAACCTATCAGTTTCTATTTAATGGAGCGGTTACAACACCTTCTCAAAAATACCATTTAGTCAAAGAATATTGGGTTTCCAATTTGGGAGTCTATTACGATCTGGGAACTAAAAATACCTGCAAAATCGGTTTTCAGGCTTTGAACCTTTTTAATCAAAATTACCAAAGTATTTCTCAGCATTATATGCCAGGAAGAAATTTTATAATCAACCTAACCTTTAAATTTTAATAAAATGAAATTCAGTAAACTAGTTTTAACAACGCTAATCTTTTCCATATTTTTTGCATCATGTACCGATGATGACACAAAACAAGATATTCCATTAGGAAGTTATGATAATGGTCTTTTGATTTTAAATCAAGGATTATTCCTGAATAATGATGCTTCAGTTTCTTATGTTTCCTCTGATTTTTCAATTGCGCAGAATGATATTTTTTCGGTAGTAAATCCTGCTAAAACTTTAGGAGATACTGGACAATTTGTTGGTTTTTACAATGAGTTGGCCTATATCGTTTTGAACGGAAGCAATAAAATAGAAATTGTAAATCGTTATACTTTAAAAAGTGTTGGAAGCATTAATTCAGGATTGAAGAATCCAAGATATATTGCTTTTGCAAATGGCAAAGGATATGTTACCAATTGGGGTGACGGAAGCGTTGCTACCGATGATTTTGTAGCTGTAATCGATTTAACAACAAATAAAGTAGCTAGTTCTATTCCTGTTATAGAGGGGCCTGAGAAGATTCTTTCGAATTCAGGAAAATTATATGTTGCTCATAAGGGAGGGTTTAGTTATGGAAATAAAATTTCGGTTATAGATGTAACTACAAATGCTATTTCTACCACTATTACCGTAGGGGATGTCCCTGAGAGCTTGGAGATAAAAGATGGCACATTATGGGTTGCTTGCTCTGGTAATCCAAGTTATGTTAAAGCTCCATTGGTAGAAACTGCGGGTCAAATTGTGAAAGTGAATTTGTCTACCAATAAGGTTGCAAGTACAATTGCCTATTCGGATGCTACAAAACATGTATCGAATTTGGTATTGAACGGAAGTGATGCCTATTATACCATCGATTCTGATATTTATAAAATGAGTACTTCAGCAACTGCATTGCCTATAACTTCGGCATTTAGTACTACAGCACAAGGAGTTTATGGTGTGTATAGTTTTGCAGTTCATGGAAACCATATTTATGTGGGTGACGCAGGCGATTACACACATAATGGAAAAGTATACGTTTATGCATTAACAACACCATCAATTGGTACATTAGAAAAAACATTGACAGTTGGAGTTATTCCAGCGGGTTTTTATTTTAATGATTAAGTTGAGATACTATTAGTTAAATATTTTAGCTGATCGTTTTGATATAATGCCGTTGTAACTTTCATTTGGATCTCTCGATAGTTTTAGGATTGTGAAACTAATTTGAAATTAATGATGGTATTAGGTTTTAGTTATGAAAAAAAAGAGGCTTTCAGTGATGAAAGCCTTTTTTGAGTTATTTAGTATTTGTTTTATTTATTCCAAAGATTTTAAAAGCCCTTCTGGCACTTTTTCAATATACATTTGATTTTGTACGCCATTTATTGATTTTGAATCTTCAAAATGAGGAAATATTTTACCTGAACTCTTTTTAATCATTTTGGCTGTTCCTGTAATTTTACCAATGGCTGTACTCAATAATGGATCTGATATAGTACCTAATACACCCATATTGGCAACATTTTCTAGGAGTACATAATCGGGATCTAAGCCATTAACATAATCCCCAAAATCATTTGCATTTACTATTTTCAAAACTAGTGGTTGCATCGCATATCGATGATTCGGATTACGTTTGGTTTTACCAAAAGTTGGCGAATCATAAATAGTAATAGATCCCACATTTTTTCCTGTTGTTTTATCTCCAATTTGAACCACATCTATATAAGGTTTCAAACCGTTTATCACCAACTCGCTAGCCGAAGCAGTACTTTTGGAAGTCAATATGTATATTTTAGTACGATTTAAACTGTTTATAGGAATGCCATCAATAGCGTTTGTAAACAAATTTTTTAATGCTTCTGGATCTTCTGACTCATAAAATGCATTGATCTTGTTATTCCATCTCTGTTTAGAAAATACTTTGTCTGTAAATTGTCCCGTTATCATACTCGCTAATCGTGTAGCAGATTGAACAGAACCACCGGAATTGTATCTGAGGTCTAAAACAAAGTCTGTTATACCTTGTGATTTTAATGCACCAAAAGCATCATTAAGTGGAATGTCATAATTGGGATAAAAGCCATTGTACATTAAATACCCTATTTTGTGACCTCCTGTTTCTATTACACTATTTACCAATATTGGATTCTCGGCAAGCTCCGTTTTTGTTAATTGAACTGATTTTCCGTTTGGCGTGATTTTACCATTATCATAATCAGCTAAATTCAAGGTGTAATTTTCTGCATTTAATAATAAAGTGTAGCGATTGCTGACAGTAAGTTGGGTTCCGTTTACACCATAAAAGATATCACCACGCTTAATAGCTTTGGTTGATGCATCTGAATTGGAGATAATATAACGTACTGAACCATAGATTTCTTCCGGATTTGATTCTTTACGGTAAAGAGCAAAATCTACTCCGTCATTTTTTGTAGTTCCTTGAAGCATTCCTTCCAGTTCTAGATAATCACTAACAATCCAACTGAAACGGTCAACCGCCTCCCCTTTTTTAGGATATAAACTTACTGGCTTGTTTAACAAACTTTGGAATAATGTTTCCGGTTTTGGATATCCACTCAAAAAAGTATTTAATTCCGATTGATTAGCAAATCTTTTGTCGGCCAAATTTGGCACCTCAGCTTGCCACAAATAATACAAATTAAGACCTTTCCAAATGAAATCATTCACTTCTAATGAAGCTGGTGGTGCTACATCATCCATGTCTTCACAACTCTGAAAAGTAATGAGAGCTATGAATGCTAAAAGCGTAATTTTGAAAGTTGTCTTCATATTGGTTTTGGTTGTAAGTATACAACGCAAAAATACTAACTTTAGTTTAATTTTATTTTTTTTGTAACAAATATAATTGTGCCTCGTCTTGATTGTATAACCGAGTTAATGAAACCATTTTTATGAACCAAAACGAATTTGTGCATTTAATCAATCCATTCAAAGATAAGCTCTTTCGATTGGCAAAGCGATTACTCGTGAGCACAGAGGAAGCAGAAGATGCTACTCAAGAAATTTTGGTGAAATTATGGAGTAAAAATGAGAACTTAGATTCATACAACAGTGTTGAAGCAATGGCAATGACAATGACAAAAAATTATTGTTTGGATCAATTAAAATCAAAACGGGCCAGTAATCTTAAAATTGTGCATACTAATTTTACAGACAGGGAACCTAGTTTAGAAAAAAAAGTAGAAGATACAGATAGTTTGGATTGGGTAGAAAAATACATCAACCAATTGCCTGAACAACAGCGGTTAATAATACAATTGCGTGATGTAGAGCAATGCGAATTTGAAGAAATCGCTAAAATACTAGAAATGAATGAAACTGCTGTACGCGTAGCACTTTCAAGAGCAAGAAAAACAATTAGAGAATACATGTTAAAAACACATCGTTATGGAGTTCAATAAAATAGAAGTACTTTTAGAAAAATACTTTGAAGGAGAAACCAGTATTGCAGAAGAAACAGAGTTGAAAAACTATTTTTCATCAGCCAATGTAGCGCCTCATTTAGAACAATACAAAGCCATATTTGGGTATTTTGAAGTTTCAAAAGCACAAAAGCTTACTAAAAAACCGCTTTTTGTTTCAAGAAAACGAAAAATAAATTGGCTAGCAATAGCAGCATCTATTGTTGTGTTACTGGGAATTGGAACGTACACCTATAACAATATGCATATTGCTAAAGAAAGTAAGGAATTAGGAACTTATGATAATCCAGAAGAGGCTTTACAGGCAACCCAAAAAGCATTGGCGATGTTGTCTGACAATGTGAATGTTGGTATTGAAGGTGTACAATATCTTCAAGTTTATGAAGTAACTAAAGAAAAAGTATTTATTGAATGAAAAGGATAAATGTCATCATTCACCAATTATGTTTTTGCGTGAGGGATGGCAGTGGAGCTCTTTTTTGGGAGACTTTTTTGTCTCTCAAAAAAAGCGGGAATGTACAGCCCGACCCGAAGTTTTTACGCAGGGACACGCCCAAAAGATTTTAAAAAGTAGTTGAAGAAAATAAAAATATTAAAAAATAAAGCGAGAGTGATTCTAGAGCATTCAAGCCGAGTAAGTTGAATTGAAATTTTAAAAATAATCATTAAATCAAAATAAAATGAAGAAGTTAATAATCACATTAGTAGTAGTATTGGTATCAAGTCCGTTTTTTGCACAAGGAGCATTTGATAAATTTGACGGACAAGATGATGTAACGTCAATAGTTGTAAATAAAAAAATGTTCGAATTGATGAGTAAAGTAAAAGTAGACACTTCGGATAAAGAGGCGCAACAATACATGAACTTGATCAAGAAATTGGATAATTTGAAAGTGTTTACTACTCAAAGTGTCCGTGTTGAAGGCGAAATGAAAGCAACTGCCGACAAATACATTAAAACTGCAGGTTTGGAAGAATTGATGCGTGTGAATGACAAAGGCAGAAATATCAAAATCATGGTGAAATCTGGAGCCAAAGACACCCAAATAAAAGAGTTGTTGATGTTTATAGAAGGCGGAAAAGAAGATGATACTGTTTTGATGTCGTTGACGGGAGATTTCGATTTGAATGAAATTTCGGTTCTAACAGATAAAATGAGAATACCAGGCGGTGATGATTTGAAAAAAGCAACAAAAGGTAAAAAGTAAAATGAGAATCCTATTATTTTTAATCACACTGTTACTCAGTTTGATTTTGGGAAGTTGCAACTCGGAGCCTACTTTGCAAAAATATTTTGTAGAAAATACAGAGAACAAGGACTTTATTGCCTTGGATATTTCCTCAAACATTTTGAATCTTGACAAAGCAAAATTAACGGTGGCCCAAAAGGAAGCCTTGCGATCTTTTGACAAAATGAATGTTTTGGCTTTCAAATTAAATGACAAAAACAAAGCGCAATTTGAAACAGAACGTGCAAAGGTTAATTTGATTCTGAAAGACACCGTTTATCAACAATTAATTAAATTTGGTTCTGGAAAAGAAGGAGCTTCTGTAAGTTATGTAGGATCAGACGATCACATCAATGAATTTGTCTTTTTTGCTAATAAAAAAGATGCTGGTTTTGCTGTCGTGAGAGTTTTAGGAAAAGATATGAACCCAACGAATATTATGAATATGATTTCGGTTTTGCAAGAATCCAAAATAGATTTGGAACAATTGAAACCCTTGCAGGAATTGATAAAAAAATAGGTTTGAATTTAATTTTAAAAAAGCGTTTCGATTGATTTCGAGACGCTTTTTTTATGGCATATCAATACTCACTTCATTTTTTTTCAATCTTAAGATTTAAAAAAATGTTGTATTTTTAAATTTATATGTTTAAATTTGTTGTAATATTTTAAACCTATAGGTTGATGAAAAATACAAAGCAACAATTAATATTAGATCAAACGGATAGAAAATTAATTACTTTTCGTTCGCTTCAATCGGTTATTATACCACCAAAAGGTTGGATTAATACTTTTCGGACTGCCTTGAAAATGTCATTGCGGCAATTGGGAAATAGAATGAATTTCACCGCTCAAAACATTAAACAAATGGAAGAGCGTGAGGTAAATGGGACTATTTCTGTTAATTCTTTGCAGCAAGTGGCTCGTGCTTTGGATATGAAATTGGTTTACGGTTTTGTGTCAAAACACGAAAGTTTGGAACAAATGATTGAGAAAAGAGCTAATGAAATTGCTCGTGAAATTGTAATGCGAACAAATAATTCCATGACATTGGAGGACCAGCAAAATTCTGAGGAACGCATCAAAAAAGCTATTGCCCAAAAAACGGTTGAGATTAAAAATGAAATGCCAAAGTATTTATGGGATTAAAGATTAACTACATTCAAGGTCAAACAGAACTCGATGAGGACGAAAAAGATGGGCTTTTAATTAAATCCATTACAATACGTGAAGAGTTGAATGAGTTTGAGCAACAAAATATAGAGAAAGCAATTCAATGGACATTTGGTCGGAAATTGAAAAAAGAACAATTGCTTTCAGAGAAATTCATAAAAGAACTTCATAAGAAAATGTATGGCGATGTTTGGAAATGGGCAGGGGAATTTAGAAAATCAGAAAAAAATATTGGAGTAAAAAGTTATTTAATTGCTACTGAATTAAGAATACTATTAGATGACTGCTTGTTTTGGATTGATAATAATGTTTACCAACAAGAAGAAATAGCAGTTCGTTTTAAACACAGATTGGTAAGTATCCATTGTTTTGCAAATGGTAATGGGAGGCATTCTAGACTTATAGCAGACTTAATAATGGAGAAATTATTTGTTGGTTCTTTCTTTTCTTGGGGAGGAAATAATTTAGTAAATCAAACGGATTCAATATTAAATTATATAATGGCTATTAAATTGGCAGATGCAAATAAAATTGAATCTTTGATTGAATTTGCAAAATCATGATGTAATAACAGTTACATCTATTTTAGTCCAATAAGCTTATACATTAATAAGCGTCAGAAATTCTCGCATATATTTTAAATTAAAACTCTCGCAAAGGCGCAAAGGCGCAAAGTGATTCGTCCGACCTTAGCGCATTAGCGAGAAAAAAGCTTAACCCTATTTACCCTTGGGAGAAAAACTTCAAACCAGAAAAGTATTTGGGTTAATTTATATTTGGGTTTGAATTTAATTTTAAAAAAGCGTTTCGATTGATTTCGGAGCTCTTTTTTTATGGTAATTTTTGATCTGAATTTGTAAACTCTGCCCAATCGTTTGGAGTGTTTAAATTTTTTAGAATACAGGAATCGGTAACTGCTATTCTTGTTATTTGGGAAGGAATTGTTTTTTTGATTTCCAAATCCAATCGGCTACTTTCATCGGTTGGGTTTAAGAGAAGTAAGGGTTTCCAAAATTCAGAATCTAGCTTTATCGGATGACCATTCTTGCCTTTAAAATTAGGAAGAACAATTTGATTTTGCGCATCGATTATGTTTTGTAGTTCGGCTGGATTCAATATTGGAATATCAATGGGATTAATCAGAACTGATTTGTTTTTGGGTATTTGCTGTAAAACAGTCTGAAGAGTGGAGAAAGAACCTTGTTCTGGTTTCTTATTTATTACAACTCTTATTTTTAAATTTTTATAAAGAACAAAATGCAATTTCGCTTCTGAAAACGAAGGGATTTTGTTTAAATATTCTTCGTAATTATGCCCAAGCCCTATAAAAACTTCGGTAATAGTTGAAATTGCAATTCGGTTTAATTGTTCCAAAATCCAAAAATTTTCCTTGTATAGTAGCAAGCCTTTTGCCATACCCATTCGTTCAGATTTTCCACCAGCCAACAATACAAATACGGTATTATTTTCCATAATAGACTTTCAATAATTCAGAGGCAACACTAATGGCGATTTCTTTAGGGGAATTACCTCCCAAATCCAATCCAATTGGGCAATGAACTGTGGAAATTCCAGCTTTGTAATTCAATTCATTGATCAGTAAGTTATTGAATTTGTTTTTCTTGGTTTTGCTGCCAATCAATCCAATGTATTTGGTTGGTTGATGCAAAGCCAAAGCCGTAATTTCAAAATCGAGTTTATGATCGTGCGTCAAAATAACCACATAACAATTGGATCCCCAGTTTATGTTTTGTTTATAAAGGTCGAAAGGAACTGAACTGTAAGTGACAGTTTGATCAATTTCGATGGTGTTTTTCCAATTTTCTCGAGTATCCAGAAGTGTAATAGAGAATGGCGTATCTTTTAGAACATTGCAAATAGCAACACCTATATGACCTGCACCAAATAAGTATAATTCTGGGGATTGATTCATGGGTTCAATAATTAATTCTACTTTTCCGCCGCAACATTGTTCAAATTCGGGGCCTAAAGTATACGAACATTCTAAGATTTTATTTTCTTGTATAGCACGAACCGCTTCATCGATTACTTGAAATTCTAATTTTCCTCCGCCAATGGTTCCATAGATTTCTTTTTGAAGGGTAACAATCATTTTAGAAGCTACTCTGCAAGGAGCCGAACCCAAAATTTTGGTTACAGTAACGAGTGCAACGGGTTTCTTTTTGCTTTTAAAATCGTGTAATAGTTCAATCCAATTGTTCATTAAGAATAGGTATTCGTTGAGGATTTTTTATTTATAACTAAATTAAACAATAGAATTGTCCGCAAAACTTATCCCGTATTTTTTGCCAAAGATTTCACAGATTTCACAGATTTTTGTAGTGTCAGAAAGGAATCTGTGAAAATCGATTTAATCTGTGGCTAATTTTATTGATTTAGTATTGCTTTGGTTAGGCCTATTAAACTAGATCGTAATCGCTTAACGGTAAATTGTAATATCGTTTTCCTGTTAGTTTAAATATCGCATTGATTATAGCAGGGGCAATAACAGGAACACCTGGCTCCCCTACTCCAGTTGGTTTTTCGGTGCTATCAACAATTTCGACATGTACTTTGGGGGCTTCGTTCATTCGAATCATTCGATAATCACTATAGCTATTTTGTTCGATAGCGCCATCCTTAGCCGTAATTTTCCCGTAGTATGCTAATGACATCCCAAAGATAGCAGCTCCTTCTAATTGGGCTTTTATGGTATCTCTATTGACAGCCGTTCCGCAATCAATAACCGTATAAATGTTATGAACTTTTACTTTATCATCAATCATAGAAACTTCGACTACCGAGGCAACGTAGGAATAAAAACTATATTGAACCGCAAGTCCGTATGCATGTCCTTTGGGTAATGGTCTTCCCCAGTTGGCATTTTTGGCTGCCTTCTTTAAAACATTTTTGAGGCGAGCCGTATTGTATTTAATAGGATCTTTAGTGTCTTCGATACGATCCGCTCCAATTAATTTCAATCGGAATTCCAAAGGATCTTGTTTGGCTGCATGTGCCAATTCATCGGCAAAAACATTGATAGAAAATCCGTGTAGAATATTGATTACCGATCGCATCCAGCCAATTCGAACCATTGCAGGAGCTTTTGCCGATTCAATTTTCATGTTTTTTATATCAAAAGGAACATCTGCAGCTGTGGCAATTTCCCAACCTGCAGGATATTCAGTTCCAGGCTGAAAGGTTGATGCAATCGAAGGAAAAGCAGAACGGTGTAACCAACCGGTAACATTACCTTGATTGTCTAGCGATGCTTTCATATATTGAGAACTCACTGTGTGATAGTAACCATGTTTTATGTCATCTTCCCGTGTCCAAACAACTTGAACTGGAGCATTAATTGCTTTAGAAACCATGACAGCTTCTACAATATAATCTGGTTTTGATTTACGACCAAAGCCACCTCCAAGAAACGTTACATTTATAGTGACTTTATCAATTGTAGTTCCTAGATATGTAAAAACTTCTTCTCTTGCTGTTTGTGGAGATTGGGTTGGAGCCCAAACTTCGCACGTATCTCCTTGCACCCACGCCACAGCATTGGGAACCTCCATAGGTGCATGTGCTAGATGTGGTAATTGAAAAGTACTTTCAACCACTTTTGCTGCTTCCTTAAAAGCTTTACTTATATCCCCCGTTTCTTTTTCAACCTTTCCCGATTTATGTACCCTTTCTGTCAATTCGGTTCTATAGGCATCCGAATCATAACTTTCGTTTTTGCCGTAATTCCATTGTATTTCGAGCGCTTCTTTTCCTTTAAATGCTGCCCAAGTATTTGAAGCGATTACAGCAACACCTCCTAATGGTCCAAAAGGTCTTTCGATTCTTGGAAATTCGATTACATCCTCAACACCGCGAATTTTCATGGCAGCAGTTTTGTTAAAAGATTTGACGGTTCCAAAGGTAACGGGACATCTGGCAATAGCCACAACTTTCATGTTGGGTAAGCGTTTATCAAGACCGTAAATGGCACTTCCGTTTGAAAATTCTTTAACGTCGATACTTTTTAGGGTTTTGCCAATGTATTTGAAATCTTTTGGGTTTTTGTAAGTGATATTTGTTGGAACGGGTAATGTTTTTACTAAATCTACTAATTCTCCAAATCCTATTTTTTTTCCACTAGTATGAATAATAAAGTGATTTTGGGCGGTACATTCACTTTCAGGAACTTGCCATGTTTTTGCAGCAGCAGTAATCAACATCATTCGGGTCATTGCCCCCATTGTACGCATGGTTTCGTAAAAATCAGTTACACTTCTGGAACCATCTGTATTTTGATCTCCATATTTAGCATCTCCGACTGCTTGTTTAACTACAACTCTTTTCCAATCAGCTTCCATTTCATCAGCAACGATAGATGTCATGGAAGTTCGTACTCCATTCCCCATCTCGGATCGCGAGCAAACTATAAAAAGACTTCCATCCGAATTTAATTGAACGAATAGATTGGGATTGAATTCAGCTATGTTTCCATCTTCGGTTTCATTAGAAAATAAAGTATAATTACAAGCTAAGATTAAGCCGCCTGAAGCTAATCCAACATTTTTTATAAAGGTTCTTCTACTTATGTTTTGAATTTCACCCATGCCTATCGTTGTTTTTTAAGAGAAACTGTATGCTTAATGGCACTTTTGATGCGTTGGTACGTTCCACAACGGCAAATATTCCCACTCATGGCATCGTCAATATCTATATCCGACGGATTTTTATTGGAATTAAGTAAAGAAGTAGCGGTTATCAATTGCCCTGGTTGGCAATAGCCGCATTGAGGAACATTAAATTCTTCCCACGCTTTTTGCAATAATTGTAAATTTTCAGAGGTCCCTTCAATAGTAGTTATGCTTTTCCCAATAACGGTTGAAACAGGAGTCAGACATGAATAAGTCGCCACATTATCAATCAATACTTTGCAAGCACCACAGGCACCAATTCCGCATCCAAATTTAGTTCCTGTAAGTCCAATACTGTCTCGAATAGCCCAAAGCAATGGCATATCGGGATCTACATCGAGACTGTATTTCTTTTTATTGATAATAAGTGTAATCATTTGAATGTGATTTTTGCAATTAAGAAGCTGAAAGTTACTATTATTTTTAAACTTTACACTAGGTTTTAAATTAGGATTTTGGGTATTGCTTTTTTTTACAAAAAAAAAAAAAACAGTAACTGAAATTTGGTTACTGTTAATTGAGTCTTATTGAAAGTCTTGTTTAAAATGTTATTTACTTATACTATGATATCGCTCAATACTTTTTTTCGAAATTTGGGAAAGTTTGTATTTAACGAAAAGTTTGTCGAAATAGAGCTTTGATTTTTTAAAATTTTTATTTTCATAATAATAATTGCCAAGCGATTCGAACAATTCAAGGGATTCGTATCCTTTATCGACTATGCGTTCGTATGTTTTGTCAACATCAACAAGTATGTATTTTTGTTTGCTTACACTATCATAACGCACAGTCTGAGAATTGGCATTTGTGATTCCTAAAAACAAAAAGCTAAAACAAAAAAATAAAATCAGTTTAATAGATGAAGTTTTTACAAAATTTTTCATGGGCTACTTTTTCGACAGAACCAAATTTACAACACAATGTATTTTTGACTATTAACGTTTTTATTCCAGTAATATTGTACTCTTCAAATTATTATTAAAAGTATCTAGATTCTGAAAAAAAAATGTTAACCCTATAATTAATAACAGTTTAGACCCAAATAAAAATGGGACAAAGAAGAATATTTCTTCTTTGTCCCATCTAGTGACCACGGTGGGATTTGAACCCACACGCCCTTGCGAGCACCAGCCCCTCAAGCTGGCAAGTCTACCGTTTCTCCACGTGGCCTTTAAAAAAAAAAGGTCAAGTAATAAATTACTCGACCTTTTGTGACCCGACTGGGGCTCGAACCCAGGACCCCATCATTAAAAGTGATGTGCTCTACCAACTGAGCTATCGAGTCAATGCTTCAAGAAAATTATGTGTTGATCACTAAAATTGTGACCCGACTGGGGCTCGAACCCAGGACCCCATCATTAAAAGTGATGTGCTCTACCAACTGAGCTATCGAGTCATATTCTTTCCTTGAATGCGGGTGCAAATATAAGGACTTTTTTTCGAAGTTTCCAAGCATTTTTATTATAAATTTGTCTTTTTTAATCAAATAATCTTAACGCCTTAATTTGTAGAGGCTTATTCAAATGAAAAAAATCATATTATTAGGGTATATGGGTTGCGGGAAGTCGACAATTGCCAATAAGCTATCAGGAAAGATTCAAATTCCGTATGTTGATTTGGATGAATTTATAGAAAAAAAAACAAATTTGACCATAAATCAAATTTTCGAGAACCATGGAGAGATCTATTTTAGAAAATTAGAGCACACTCATTTTGTCGAATTATTGAACCTTCCAGAGGAGATAATTATTGGTTTAGGAGGAGGAACTCCTTGTTATGCCAATAATCATGAATTATTAAAAGGAGATCATGTGACATCAATTTACTTAAAAGCCTCTATAGATACTTTATATAAAAGATTAGTATCAAATAAAGCCAAAAGGCCCCTAATAGCTGATAAAAATGAGGAAGAGATGAGAGAATTTATTGCAAAACATCTGTTTGACAGAAGCTTTTATTACAACCACGCTCAATATAAAGTGAACGTGGATGATAAAACCATTGAAGAAACGGTAAATGATATATTAAATCTACTAACTTAACGTAGCGTAGCTTTCACCGTTTTTTTCAAAAACAACATCAACATGTTCTAAAAGAGAAGTAGAAAGTGATATTCCTTTAAAATCGGCTTTAATAGGGTATTTTTTGTGATTTCTATCGACAAGTACCGCTGTTTTAAACTTTTTTAAAGGAACATCTAAAAAATGTCTGACAGCATATATTAATGTAGTTCCAGAACTCAACACATCATCTACAAGAATCAATCCTTTGTTACTGTATTGTTCTTTTGTCAAAGATGTAGTAATAGGCAATTGAGGATTCTGTTTATCTACGTGTACCTCACATAATGAAATCTTGGCAGGCGAAATAGAAGCTAATGATTGCGCGATTTTTTCAGCAAAAACAAAACCATTTCTAGTAATACCCGCAATTACAATTTCATCATCATCTACAAAAGTTTCATAGATTTGATATGCAATTCTTTTGATAGTATGCTCTATTTGTTGATTCGTTAGGATGATATTTTTACTCATAATATAATGCTGTTTTGTTTTTTCAAAGATAAAAAAGTTAGAAGAAATTAAGTTATTAAATCCAATTCTAAAATTGGAGGCCTAATAAACTAGTCTGTTTCATATTCTTCTATTATTTCATTTCCAAATTCATCAATATCTCTTCTGTCTTTTTTGGTAGGCCTTCCTGTTCCGTTTTTTCTATAATGCTCTTTAGATAATTTTAATAATTCTAAGTGTGCATAAGCTTCTGGAGGTGTTTCGTTTTTCCTGTAAATATCAACAAGTTTAGCACCTACTCGATTATCAGGAATATCAAGTACGGTAATAATTTGTGTAATTTGGTCTTTTCTAAAAGTAATTCTATCGGTAGGAAAAACTTCTTTCGATGGTTTGGCAACAAGGCCATTTACGGTAATATGATTTTTTTTACACGCTTCGGTTACCATGTTTCTGGTCTTGTAATACCGAACACACCATAAATATTTGTCTATTCTCATGAATTTTCTAAAAACGAAGTTAAATACTTTACAAAAGTAAATCATTAATGTATATTTGCGACTTAAACTACACCAAATAATGAGCAAAATTAAGTTTTATTTTATTTTTTTGATCGCTACTGTCATTTCAATAAGTTCATGTAACAAAGATGATAATAATACGGTTGCAACTCCACCTAAACCCTATGCTGAACAATATAATTTAGACATTGTAGCCATAGAAGATTATTTAAAAACAAATTATATTAGCGAAGTAGTAAATCATCCTGGTTTTCCAGATGATCAAGATGTTACTATTAAGAAAATTACAGATGCTGCTATTCAACCCTCTTTATATTCTTATTTGAATAGCCCTACCCTACCAAGATTAACAAGTAGAAATGTAAGTCTACATTCCATTACGTATAAAGTATACACTCTTGTCATTAGGGAAGGTGTAAAAGGAGGAACGCCAGTTTCTGGAGGTGAATATCCTTGTAATGTTGATGGTGTTTTTGCAGGTTACAAAGGAACATTATTGGACGGAACTGTGTTTGATTCCAGTAATAACGGACAAACATTGTTTAACCTGGACGGTACAAGTCATGATGGAGGATCCGGTGTTATTCGTGGTTGGTCAGAAGGTTTTCCTCAATTTAAAACAGGTTGGCTTACTTCTAACACAAACGGGACTGTGTCTTACAATGATTTTGGTGTAGGTGTAATGATTCTTCCTTCTGGTCTAGGATATTATAACAGTAGCCAAACAAAAATCCCTGCTTATTCTCCTTTGGTATTTAGCATAAAATTATATGCATTAAAGAGATACGATCATGATTTAGATGGCATTCCTTCTTTTCAGGAAGATTTAAATGGGGATAGATACATGAACAGTTTTGCAACAGGTGTTCCTAATCCAGATGATACAGATGAAGACGGAATTCCTAATTTCATAGATTTTGATGATGATGGAGATGGTTATGCCACTAGAGGAGAGATCAAAGACATAAATGGAAAGTATTATCCATTTGAAAGTATTCCGGATTGTTCTGGAAAAATACCTACCGATCCAAAGAAAAAAAGACATTTAGATAAAGAATGCCACTTTATGAATCAATAATACTGGCACTATATTACAAAAAAACTGCCCTCAAAAGTATCTTACTCTTGGGGGCAGTTTATTTTTAGAACGAGATGGGATTTTTTATTTATAGCGAAAGATTATTTCGTTTTTATAAAACTACAACCACCACCACAATCGATTTAGTCTATTCAGGCACTTACAACAAGGTTATTTTAAACACAAAACGTAATACAATAAAGCTACTAATTTTAAACTATATCTGCAGGCAATAAAATACTTTCGTAGAATAAATATCCACAACTAAAACGAAACATTCAAACCTACATTAAGCATCCATTGAAATTGATTAAAAGATTGATTTTCTAATGGATTGATGTAATAATTCATCCCTGGTTCAATGAAAAACTTAGTTTTTTTATAGATTTCATATTGCAATGTACTGCTCAACAAAGTTCCATACACATATTCATTTACATTATTATTTTCACCTATAGAATTTCCATTCAATGTAATATCATTGGAGATTAACTTTCCAACAAAACCTCCCGTATTCATAGTGATATTTGCTTTCTTTCTGTTCAAAAGAGCATAAGAAATTTCTAAAGGCATTTCGAAATACTTTAAATTTTGCTTAACATTTCCTTTCTCAAAACCAGTATCTGCATTCGAATTGGAAGCAAACAAATACCCTTCATTATTTGATATAGAAACTAATTCATAATTACTTTTGGATAAATTTGTTAAATTCATATCACTTGCAATTGGTAATGAACCCATTACCAAGCCTGAATAACTTTGTTGATTGTAATACGAAACCCCATCGATTTTTTGACCTAGTTCATTTATTTTAAAACCAGAACTAACCCCCCATTTTTTATTTAATTTATACTTGGTTTTTACACCGTAACCCGAAGTTTGTTGAGATGCCACAGTATTCCCCAATGCTTTTTGATTGTTATAATTCTGAGAACTCATCACTCCAGCAAACACTTGAAGAGACCATTTATCTACTATTTCAGAAACCTTTTCTTTTGTTTTTTTGGTCTTTTCTTTATCCAATTGTACTAAAGCATTTTCTAATTGAGCCACTTCTGAATTGATTTTATTTAGCGAATCTTTAGAATTTGTTGTTACTGCTTTTGAATTATTGAAATTTGATTTTGAAACGGTAGTGTTTCTGATGTTTTCAACTATTTTCGCATTCCCTTTTGAATTACTAACTTGGATAGACTTATCAATTGCTAATTCTGATTTTGAAATTGCATCTTCATTTATTACCATTTCTTTATTGCTATTCGAAACTGAAATGGTATTATTTTGATCTTTTAAAGCAACTTTTGTATTGTTTTTTGAATTAACAACTGGAACAGATTTTTCAATTATTAGCTTTGATTTAAAGGCAGCTGCTGTTAAATTTTGATTCACAACTAATGCATTAGATTTTGAATCTTCTTTACCATTTTTATTCAAATTATTAAGTCCTAAATCTTTTTCCGTTTTAGAAGAATTATTGGAAACTATGGCAATTTGATTATTGGAATGTATTTGGTTTTTATTTAAACTGCCTTTAGCCTTTTCTTTAGCATTATTGTCTTTGTTTTCTTTTTTAGCGCTTTTGTTATTAGAATTACTACTATTTTGAAAACTCTTATCATTATTCCTATCCAATTTTCCCTTTGAATTGTCTTGTAAAACAACTTCATTAGTATTATTTTCCAAATTTAATTCAAGATCATTTTGCTGATTGGAATTAAAATACAAAGCAGTAGAAACGGCAAGTCCAACCAATAAACTGGCCGCAATCGACCACCAGATGATAGCACGTTTTTTCTTTTTTGGCTTATCTAATTGTGTTTCTATTTTATCCCATAATTCAGGAGGCGGAATACTGGAGTAGTTTTCCAATGAAGAAAAAATAGATTTTGCTTTTTTATTTTTCATGCAATTTTAAAATTTAAGACCATCAAAATTCTTTTTTTCAAAATACCTTTGGCTCTATTCAAATTTGATTTTGATGTACCTTCGGTAATTTCAAGTAGCTTAGCAATTTCTTTATGTTTCATTTTCTCAAACACAAATAAATTGAAAACCATTCGGTATTGATCTGGCAATTCTTGTATGTATTCTAACAACTTGTTTTGTTCGATGGGAACTAATTCTAATTCCTCTTCTTCTATAATATCCGTATCAAAAACATCTAGAAACAAAACATCTTTTTTTCTTTTTTTGAGCGTTTCCAAAAGTTTATTGATAAAAATTCTCTTGATCCAACCTTCAAAACTTCCTTCAAATTTGAATTGCTCCATTTTTTGAAAAGCAATAACAAAAGCTTCTTGAAAAACATCTTTGGCATCGTCTTCATTTCGCATATACTTCAGACACAGCCCATATAAAACAGGAGAAAACAGCTGATAAATTTTCAGCTGTGCTTCCCGGTCGTTTTCGACACACTTTCGAATATATGTTTCTAAATTTTCTTTCAAGAAATAAGATTGAAAAAGTTATTTTTTTCTTTTGAATGCTATTCTATTCTCTTTTTCAATTGAATCTCTAAATGCAATTTTTTGATTGTTTTGAAAAATATTTTCTGCATTAAAATTTGCAAAGTCATCCTCAATAAAAATAGGCATAACTTCTTTAGTTTTGTCAAAATTGTTTACGGTTTTCTTAAGAGGTTTCGTTTCACCTAAATCTGTAAAAATAAAAATTTTCCAAGCCCAACTGTTCATAATCTCTTTTTTATTCCATTTGACCTTTCCATTATAATCAGAAGTACAGCTGCAAAAAGTAAAAATCACGAACAGAATTATAATTGAATTTTTCATATTTTCAAAATAGTTTAAAGGTTATACAGCGACTATGCTTTTGATTATCAACATTTATTTTTACAATCCTAAGAAAACCGTATTAAAACAGATTTTTAAATTTTACCTTTCAACTCAACAATCTTGTCCTGAATAATTTTCTTAAAAGCTAAAATGTTTTCATTTTGATCTACAGAATTGTTATTATCCAAAAATACCTTTGTTACAACATCTCCTTGATGCAATTCAAAATATACTCCACCTTGGTCAGCTGAGTCTGGCGATCCGAATGTTTTAGTCTGACCTTTCAAATTTTTAATCTCTACAGGAATTTTAGAATAAAAACTGGCCAAATCATCTTTATACGCCAATGATTTATAACGTAATTCATTAAAATCATACAAACCATAGGTTACATTCAGATAACGAAGTACCTTTTGACTATCCATCCTGAAAAAAGTTAAACACTCATTTCCAACGCATTGACCATAATAAGTCCCAATAACTATATAATCATTATTTTTATACACCTTTTGAAAAGCAATTGGTTTATTCGATTTTGGAAGCACTACATAATCGGACGGGTAAGTCAACAAGGTTGTTACCACTTCATCTTTTTTAGGCTCCGTTTCAAAATACTGCACTACAATTTGGCAGTCATCTTCCTGAATGGATTGGATTTTTATTCCGAATCCTCCTGTAGGTTTTGGTCCTGCAAAAAGGCCCAGGATTCTTTTTTGAGTAAAATCAGGTAAGGAAACATTAACCGTTGGGCAAGTATTGAATATTTTCAAAAGATCTTCGTTCGAGTTTATAATCACGAAGGATGATTGTTTTGGATTTTCTTTCAATAGGCCACAATAAGTAAAACTTTCGAAAGGAGTATTGGAAACTGCCCCACAATTCTGTACACTATCATTTGATATATCTGTACAAGAAAAAAAAACAACAGTAACAAACAGTAGTAAAAAATATTTATTCATAATTCATTAAGTTTAAGTATAACGATAAGATTAGCAAATAGAAAAAAGGTTGCGTTGTTTTAAAAAAAAAGGTTTTACTTTATTTAAAAGAAATTAAAATAATTGTGAAATATCAATTTAAAAAATTAAGTACTACGTATTAATGCGTACTTTTACTTTTTTTAAAATGTATTTTTATGTCTACTATCCTCTCTTTATTATTGGTTTTTGTTATTGCACTTTTAATTGGTGTATTTATGGGTAAACTTATTTTTTCGGCACGTTTTCAGTCAGAAAAAGTAAGCTTAGAAGAAAAATTAATTGCTCTACATTCTCAGATTATTCAACAAAAAGAACAGTTTTTATTAGACAAAAACGCAACCGAAAAGCAACTGGAACTTTCAAAAACCGAAAAAGAAACGATTAGAATTGAGAAAGATAGTCTTGCTATCCAACTTTCAAAAAAAGAAGTCGATTTTGAAAATCTTTGGGAACGCAACAAAGAACAAAAAGAAGAAGTTGAAAAACTACAAGAAAAATTCACCAAAGAATTTGAGAACCTTGCCAATAAAATATTAGAAGAAAAATCGAATAAGTTTACGGAGCAAAACAAAGAAAACATGAAAAATATCTTGTCGCCACTCCAAGATAAAATTCAGTTATTCGAAAAGAAAGTTGAAGATACTCATAAAGAAAGCATTGACTATCATGCTGCATTACGCCAACAAATACTGGGTCTACGCGAAATGAACATTCAAATGAGTAAGGAGACCATCAATTTGACCAAAGCACTAAAAGGCGATAGCAAAATGCAAGGAAACTGGGGCGAACTGGTTCTGGAGCGTGTTCTCGAAAAATCGGGATTGGAAAAAGGACGCGAATACGAAGTACAACAAAGTCATATTACCGAAGATGGAAATCGTGTATTTCCAGACGTTGTGATCAATTTACCCGATGGCAAAAAAATGGTTGTCGATTCTAAAGTTTCATTAACTGCTTATGAAAAATACATTAATGAAGATGATGATGAAACGGCAAAAACACGTTATTTAAAAGAGCATGTCAATTCGATAAAACTTCATGTAGAACAGTTGGGAAACAAAAATTACCAAGATTTGTACCAAATAGAAAGTCCTGATTTTGTTTTGCTTTTTATTCCGATGGAACCTGCATTTGCGATAGCTCTCAATGAAGATACCTCTTTGTACAATAAAGCATTCGAAAAAAACATAGTAATCGTCACTCCTTCTACCCTATTGGCCACTTTGCGTACAATTGATAGCATGTGGGCCAACCAAAAACAACAGGAAAATGCTTTTGAAATTGCGCGTCAAGCGGGTGCATTATACGATAAATTTGAAGGTTTTGTGGCCGATTTAATCAAGATTGGCAAAAAAATTGACGAAAGCAAAGTTGAATATGGCGCTGCTATGAATAAACTCGTGGAAGGAAAAGGAAATCTTATCACCAGTGTCGAAAAACTTAAAAAAATGGGAGCCAAAGCCAAAAAAGCACTACCCGAAAGTATTTTAAAAAGAGCCGACATCGACGAAAATTCACTCTTAAATTAATTCAAATATGAAAAAAATTCTAGCTATCATAATAGCATTATTGACCATTGGTTTTCTAAGTTATTTTGCCTTTATCTATTATGTTCCCGTTAGTGAAGGCATTCGATCGGGAGAATTAATCCGATTAAGTCACAAAGGAGTCATCATCAAAACCTGGGAAGGAGAATTAAGTCAAGGAATTTCTGGTGCTCAAATTTTTAAATTTTCTATTTTAGACAGTGATAAAGAAGTTATAGAAACCATGAAAAACCTTCAAGGACAATATGTCAAACTCACTTATGTAGAAAAATACCGAACTTTTTCTTGGTGGGGAGAGACTCGATATTTTATTAAAACGATACAAAAAGAAAAATCACCCTTTGACCAAAAATAATCTATGGAAAAAAGATACAAAACTGTTGCCTCATCCCATGTCAGTATTTCGGTATTAATGCTGCCTTCGCACACCAATTTTAGCGGTAAAATTCATGGTGGATATATTTTATCATTACTGGATCAAATAGCCTTTGCTTGCGGATCCAAATTTTCTGGTAACTACTGCGTAACGGCTTCGGTAGATACTGTTAATTTTCTAAAACCAATTGAAGTAGGCGAATTGGTAACCATGAAAGCCTCCGTTAATTATGTTGGAAAAAGTTCTATGGTTGTTGGTATTCGAGTTGAAGCAGAAAACATTCAAACAGGAATAAAGAAACACTGTAACTCCTCTTATTTTACGATGGTTTCCAAAGATAACGAAGGTAATAGTGTACCTGTTCCTGGCTTAATATTATCAAACTTTGAAGACATAAAACGATTTTGCAATGCTTTAAAACAAATTGCGTTGAAAAAAGAAAAAGACTTGCATGAAGAGGTGTTTAATTACACATCCAAAGAAACCATGGAAACACTTAAAAAATACAATGTACAGATTAATTTAGATTAGCTCTTTTTTTTAAAAGATTCTAAGTTATTGAGATACTAAGTTTCTAAATCAGAACTAGGTTAGTAAGTTAATTAAGAGTCCACACAACAAAATCTTAGAAACTTAGATTCTAAAAAAATAGCCAACATCAAAAGTCCAGTACTTATGATGTGGCTATTTTTTTTTAGCGTTATTTTAAGACTAATGTTATTTATAAATCGTAACTTTAGAAGTGAACCTTTAATAGAACGATTATGAAAAAAATTACTCTATTAGTATTGACTTTTATTTTTGCAACTGCAACTGCTCAAGAAAAATTAACGACTTCTAAATGTACCATCTCTTTTGAAGCATCGGTACCTTTATTTGAAGCTGTCGAAGCCAAAAATGAAACAGTTGGATGTGAATTATATCCTAAAAAATCTCAAATTAACTTCACTGTAAACATAAAAGAATTTGAATTTAAAAGGGATTTAATGAAAGAACATTTTAATAGCAATTATATGGAAAGTGACCGCTATCCAAAGGCCACCTTTAAGGGAATAATTGAAAAATTTGATTTGAATATTATAACCGAACAAGAAAAAGATTTTTTGATAAAAGGAAAACTAACTATCCACGGTCAAACGAGACTGATTGCTGTAAATGCTAAAATAAGAAAAGCAAATACTGGAATACAAATAACCAGTCTATTTACATTGAATACAGACGACTTTAACATCGAAATACCGAGTATTGTAATTGCTAAAATTTCTAAAAAAGTGAATACCCGAATTGATTGTATCGTAAACTAAATTCACCTATTATTTTAAACAATCTTTTATTGCTGCTGTAAGATTTTTGAATTTAAATCGAAATCCTAAACTTTTTACTTTATCCGAAGAAACCCTTCTTCCTGTCAAAACAATACAGGCCATCTCTCCCATTCCCAATCGTATCAAAAAAGCAGGGACTTTTGGCAACCACATTTTAAACCCAAAAGCATTTGACAATGTTTTGGAAAATTTAGAATTAGTTGTACTATCATTTATGGTGGCATTATAAGCGCCTACCATTTTGTTGTTTTCAATAGCTTCAAGATAGATCATACACAAATCATACACATGAATCCAAGGCATGTATTGTTTGCCACTACCCAATGCACTTCCTAAACCACGTTTAAAAAGAGGGTTCAATTTATTTAAAATCCCATCCTCTTTACCCAAAACTAAACCAGTTCGAATTTTTACAGTTCGAATTCCCAAATTACTTATCAAATCAGCTGATTTCTCCCATTCTTGACAAACTGAACCTATAAAATCATTGGCAGGTAATGTGTTTTCGGTACAAATACCTTGCCCATTAATGGCTCCATAATATCCAATTCCAGATGCCGAAACAAATGCCTCTACCTTTTTATTATGCTTTTTTAAAACGGAACCAATTAATTGAGCAGATTGAGTTCTACTCTCTACTATTTCTTGCTTGCGTTTATCTGTCCATCTTTTGGCTGCTATATTCTCTCCCGCCAAATGAATTATAAAATCTGCATTGAGTACAGCAGCTTCATCAATTTTTTGAGAGGCAACATCCCAAATATAATAAGAAATTCCTTCAGTATTTAGTTTACTGTTTCTGGTAAGTATTGAAACAGAATAACCGCTATCCAATAACAATTTAGTTAATTCTTTTCCAATAAAACCAGTACCTCCCGTTATTAATATATTCTTTTTCATTACGATATAAATTTGGGTAATCAATTATGACTATGCAAATATAAGTTAATATTTTGTTTAACGTTATTAATAATACGTTAAACATACATATCTTTATACTCAAATAAAAAAAACTAAAATGGCAACTAAAAAATCCCCTTTATCCAAAGATCAAATTGTGTCCATGTATATGAACTATACATTAGAACATAATGAAAAACCGAAATCTGTATTTCATTTTTCTAAAGTGAATGGTTTTACAGAAGCTGAATTCTATACTTTTTTTGGTACGCTGGAAAGTATTGAAAAAGAAATATTTAATGTATTCTTTGATAAAACAATCGAGTTGTTGCAGAAAGACGATAATTACGAAAGTTACGACATGAAAACCAAACTCTTGAGTTTTTACTTTACTTTCTTCGAATTAATCACTGCTAATAGAAGCTATGTATTGATGACTTTGAAACAGCATCAAAATCAACTAAAAAACCTGATGATCTTAACTGAGTTTAGAAATAAATTCAAAGATTACATCTCGGAAATAATTACAGATGATTTTCGTATAAAAATTGAAAAATTGCAGCAATACCAAGAAAAAGTATTAACCGAATCGTTTTGGGTTCAATTTTTATTAACCTTAAAATTTTGGATGGAAGATTCTTCCCCTTCATTTGAAAAAACGGATATCTATATCGAAAAATCGGTAAAAGTTTCCTTCGAATTAATAGACATTACACCAATTGACAGCTTACTAGATTTTGGAAAATTCATTTTCAAAGAAAAAATAAACAACAAATAATGAAAACAATAGATTATATACCAACATCCAAAATCGAAAGAGCTTCAAAACTAGTACAAACAGGTGCCAAAGTAGGCGTGAATTATTTGAAGTATTATGGAGAAAAAATGGTCAATTCTGATTTAACTCGGGATAAACTCAATGAAAATAATGCCGAAGATATTTATGATGGCTTGAAAAGTTTGAAAGGAAGTGCACTCAAAGTAGCCCAAATGCTAAGCATGGACAAAAGTTTCCTACCACAGGCTTACGTTGAGAAATTTTCGCTATCACAGTTTTCAGTTCCACCTCTTTCAGCTCCATTGGTTTTAAAAACTTTCAAATCCAATTTAGGAAAAACACCTTATGAAATTTTTGACGAATTCAATGCCAATTCAGTAAATGCAGCCAGTATTGGTCAAGTGCATATTGCCATGAAAAACGGCAAAAAACTGGCGGTTAAAATTCAATATCCTGGTGTTGCCAATAGTATTTCTTCGGATTTGGCTTTGGTAAAACCCATTGCCATCCGAATGTTTAATCTGCAAGGAAAAGACTCTGATAAGTATTTTAAAGAAGTGGAAGACAAGTTGATTGAAGAAACCAATTACATACTCGAACTCGACCAAAGTCGTGAAGTGGTTGCTGCTTGCAAAAAAATTGAGCATTTAGTTTTCCCGGAGTATTACCCTGAATTCTCCTCCGAAAAAATCATTACAATGGACTGGATGACTGGAATTCATCTTTCTGAATTTACAGCCAAAAACGAAAATCAAGAATTGGGAAACCAACTAGGACAAGCGTTATGGGATTTTTACATGTATCAAATTCATATTTTGAAAAAAGTACATGCTGACCCGCATCCCGGTAATTTTTTGGTTAACGATAATCATCAATTGGTAGCTTTGGATTTTGGTTGTATGAAGAAGATTCCAAATGATTTTTATATACCGTATTTCGAATTGGTAGATCCAAAAATACTCGACAATCCAAAATTATTCAATCAGAAACTTTTTGAATTAGAAATTTTAAGAGTTGATGATTCTGCAGAAGAAATTGTCTATTTCACCCAAATGTTTTATGATCTATTGTCTCTTTTCACCCAGCCTTTTCAGGGAGAAACCTTTGATTTTTCGGATCCGGAATTTTTTGGAAATATTGCCCAACTCGGAGAACGATTTTCAAAAGATACCAACTTAAGAAAAATGAATGGCAATAGAGGTTCCAAACATTTTATTTACATGAATCGTACGTTTTTTGGACTGTACAATTTGTTATTTGATTTAAAAGCCAACATCGTGGTGAATCAATATAAAAAATACGAATAACGGTTTGAAAAAATCTGAGTTGCCGTCAAAAATTTGTTTGGTATGTAAACTTCCTTTTAGCTGGCGCAAAAAATGGAAAAAAGAATGGGATGACGTAAAATATTGTAGCGAAAAATGCAGGAGAAACAAAATCATTAGCAAATAAAATGAGCACTACTAAAAGTCATATCAATATCGTTTGGTTCAAAAGAGATCTTCGTTTGCAAGACAACGAAGCTGTATTTAATGCCCTTCAGTCCAAAACACCGTCCTTATTATTGTATGTTTTTGAAAATTCATTACAAAAGGATGGCCATTATAGCGAGAGACATTGGAACTTTATCAAACAATCCATTCAAGACATCAACCAACAATTGCTGCCATTTAACACAAAAATCCTAAGCGTTTCAGGAGAAGTAATTTCAATTATCAATTCAATACAAGAAATTTATAAAATTGACACTGTATTTTCTCATCAGGAAACAGGTATCAAAATTACTTATGAAAGAGACAAATCGTTTAAACGCTTTTGCAAAAATAATTTCATCCAATGGAAAGAAAATACCAACAATGGCATTTTTAGAGCTTTAGAAAATAGAAAAAACTGGGTAAAACTTTGGGAAGATTATATGAATTCCAAACAATTTTCTTTTGAAGCGACTTCCCAAAATTTCTTGCCTCTTGAGAACATTCAAATTTTAGAAAATAGTTTTGAAACCGTTCCATTGGAAACCATTCCAAATACTATTTTTCAAAAAGGAGGAAGTATTATGGCAAACAAATATTTAGAAAGTTTTTTTGCCAATCGGTATTTGGATTACAACCGTAACATTTCGAAACCATTGTTAGCCCGAAAAAGTTGCAGCCGTTTATCTCCTTATATTGCTTGGGGCAATTTATCATCAAGGCAAGTATTGCAACAAGCCGCCAATTTTCGATTCATCTGTACAGACAAAAAACAAATCGACTCCTTTGTCTCCAGATTAACCTGGCAAGCCCATTTTATACAAAAATTTGAAATGGAAGAAGTTATGGAATTTGAAAGCGTAAACAAAGGCTATCATACTTTAAAAAAGAAAATAAATGATACCTTTATTGATGCTTGGAAAATGGGGCAAACAGGTTTCCCAATAATAGATGCTTGTATGCGATGCTTGAACGAAACGGGGTATTTGAATTTTAGAATGCGTGCTATGGTCGTTTCCTTTTTTACCCATAATCTTTGGCAACCATGGCAAGAAGCCACCCAACATTTATCCCAAATGTTTTTGGATTTTGAACCTGGGATTCATTTTCCGCAATTGCAAATGCAAGCAGGAGAAACTGGAATCAATATGTTGCGCATCTACAATCCCTTAAAAAATAGTTTAGAACACGATCCTAATGCAGAATTTATAAAAAAATGGGTTCCGGAATTAAGAGAACTTCCTATTCCTTTTGCACACAATCCATCAAAAATGACTTTTTTAGACCAAAAGTTTTGCAATTTTGATTTAGGTGTAGATTATCCAAAACCCATCGTTAATATTGACAGAACTCGAAAACACGCTAGTGATTTTTTGTGGGACATGAAAAAAAATCCTCTTGTGAAAGAAGAAAACAATAGGATTTTAAAACTACATACCATGACCGATGTAGGTGATAGTGATTAAAATTATAAAAAATACTATACAAACGATTGATATGAATTCTAAAAATAACTTAACCACAACAGAAATAGACCGAATCATAGAAATGGCTTGGGAGGACCGAACCACTTTTGACGCAATTTTGATCCAATTTGGTTTAAAAGAACAAGAAGTCATCAACCTCATGCGTACCGAAATGAAGCCCTCCAGTTTCAAAATGTGGCGCGAACGCGTGCAAGGCCGAAAAACAAAACACGAGAAATTAAGAAACTTTCAAGAAGGTCGCTTCAAATGTTCGAGACAAAGACAAATTAATGGCAATAAAATAGCAAAAAGATAAATTAAGAAAAATATGCGAAACATAGTAATCATTGGCGGAAGCAAAGGAATTGGAAGTGCTATCCTATTGCAACAATTGCAAAACAATATTGTGTATAACATCAGTCGAACGGCTCCTGACATCACACACCCCAACTTAATTCATTACCCCATTTCGATTCTTGAAGACGATTTACCTGAAATCGAAACCGTGGATGTTCTTATTTATTGTCCGGGTTCCATTACACTAAAACCTATTTTGAGTTTGAATCTGGACGATTTTAGAAATGATTTTGAAATTAACGTAATTGGTGCTGTAAAAGCGATTCAGAAATATTTACCCGCCCTAAAAAATGGAAACAATCCTTCGATCGTATTATTTAGTACCGTTGCGGCCAAATTGGGAATGCCTTTTCACGCCAGTATCGCTACCGCAAAAGCAGGAATCGAAGGATTGGTAAAATCACTCGGTGCCGAATTGGCCTCGGTGGTTCGAGTTAATGCCATTGCTCCTACTATTACCGAAACTTCGCTTTCGGCCAATATCCTTAGAAACGACCGCATGAAAGAAAACATGATGGAACGCCACCCTATGAAAAGTTACTTAAAGCCCAATGAAGTGGCCGAAATGGCGAATTACTTAATCTCCGAAAATGCCAAATCCATTTCAGGACAAGTTTTTGAAATGGATTATGGAATCGTAAGTTTTAAATTATAAGAACATGCAAATTCTTTTAACAGGTGCAACTGGATATGTAGGCAAGCGACTTTTACCGATTTTGGTCGAACAAGGTCATGACGTTATTTGCTGTGTGCGGGACAAACAGCGTTTTTTTTGTCCAAAAGAATTTGAAAAAAAGGTAAAAATCATCGAAGTTGATTTCTTAAAAAAAGAAACTTTAGAAAATATCCCCAATGACATCGATGCCGCTTATTATTTAATTCATTCGATGTCGGGATCGGCCAGTAATTATGATGAATTAGAACATCTTTCGGCTGAAAATTTTGTTGACAGAATCAATCAGACAAAAGCCAAACAAGTTATTTATTTAAGCGGAATTGTCAACGACAAATCGCTATCCAAACACCTATCGTCCCGAAAAGCAGTAGAACAGGTTTTGAATACTGGAACTTTTGCAACAACTACATTAAGAGCTGGAATTATCGTAGGTTCAGGAAGTGCCTCCTTTGAAATTATTCGGGATTTGGTTCAAAAACTACCGGTAATGGTTACCCCAAAATGGCTGAACACCAAATGCCAACCCATAGCCATTGCCGATGTTTTGGATTTTTTGACAAAATCACTTTTAAACCCATTGACCTACAACCAAAGCTTTGATATCGGTGGGCCCGACATTCTTACTTACAAAGAAATGCTTTTGGGTTTTGCCAAAGCCATCCATCTCAAAAGATATATTTACACCATACCCGTGATGACCCCCAAGTTATCCTCTTACTGGTTGTATTTTGTAACCTCAACCTCCTATAAATTAGCATCTGCATTGGTGAGCAGTATGAAAGTCGAAGTGATTTGCCGAGACAACAGCATCAACACTATTTTGAATAGCACTCCCATGCCTTATGAAATGGCACTTTCCAAAGCCTTGGTAAAAATAGACAATGACACGATAATTTCGAGTTGGAAAGATTCTATGATAAGCGGTCAATTCATAGGGAATGTTGGTGATTATCTCAAAGTGCCCAAGAAAAACTGTTTTATCGACCGAAGAAAAATGGTTATTCAGAACCGAGCTTTTACCATCAACCAGATTTGGTCTATTGGTGGTGAAACGGGCTGGTATTACGGTGATTGGTTGTGGGATTTACGCGGATTCATCGATAAGCTTTTTGGAGGTGTCGGTTCACGTAGAGGGCGTACCAACAAACACGATATTCATGCTGGCGATGCACTAGACTTTTGGCGGGTTTTATACGCCAACAAAGACGAAGGTAAACTCATTCTCTATGCCGAAATGAAACTACCCGGCGAAGCTTGGCTCGAATTCAAAATCATCAACAACACTTTGTATCAATCGGCAACTTTTAGACCCGAAGGCATTTGGGGAAAATTGTATTGGTATTCTGTTTTGCCTTTTCACGGTTTTATTTTCAAAGGAATGCTGAATAAATTGATCCGATAACTTCTTTTTTTGCTAAAAATAAGCCTTTTCAAAATCATTTGGGCGTGACCCCATTGAGCAAAGGGGCTTACCTAGAGTACCGCTTATTTGCCCCTTTGCTCAACGGCGTCGTGCTGTCCGCGTTACTTCGGTAACTAGCTCCCATCACTCACGCAGAACACAACACCTTCAAGGAAAATGACATAATTTTATTTTCAAAAAAAGGTTTGGTGAAATTTTATACCATTAGTGGATATAAAATAGTCCAAAGATGCGAAGTTATTTTTTTTCAAGACAACGATAAAAATCATTGCATAGCCTTCGCTACGGAATTATTTTTTGAGGACGTATTGGAGAAAAAGAACAAGTAGATTGGACTATTTTATATGTGCTAATGGTATTAATGGTAAATCGAAAATTCTAGATTCATATAATTTCGTCTAGCACCTTTGTCAAAGTTTTAAACTTTGACAAAGGTTAGGAGTCAACAAACTTTATTTCCAGTTTTTTTTTAGATTGCCATTAAAATTTTAGTATAACCCAAAAAAATGAGTTGCAATTGCTCCAGCTTTGAATTGCTTCTAGCTTTAATTCACTTCAAAATTCCCGCTTTATAAGTAGCAATAGCTCGGTCTCTACCAAAGGTATGTTCTACCATTGGCTGTCCGTAACCCAAATCAAATTCAGGAATCCATTTTCGGATGTAAATTCCTTTTTCGTCAAATTTCTTGAGTTGGATATCGGGATTAAAAACCCTGAAATAAGGCGCTGCATCACAACCCGTTCCTGCTGCCCATTGCCAGTTGCCCACATTGGCAGACAAATCATAATCCAATAACTTTTCGGCAAAATAGGCTTCGCCCCACTGCCAATTGATCAATAAATGTTTGCACAAAAAACTCGCCACGACCATGCGCACTCTATTGTGCATATAGCCCGTTGCGTTAAGCTGACGCATTCCTGCATCGACCATCGGATAACCTGTGGTTCCCGTACACCAGCGTTTGAAATCTTCTTCGTTGTTGCGCCACTGGATCCCATCATAAGCCGATTTGAAATTATGGCTGACGACTTTGGGAAAGCTGAACAGAATTTGCATAAAAAATTCCCGCCAAATCAATTCACTCAAAAAAACATCATTTTTCCGAACTGCCCAATTCACTAATTTTCGGATACTTACCGTACCAAAACGCAAATGGGGTGACAAATACGAAGTACTGTCTATTGCTGGAAAATCTCTGGTTTCGTGGTAATTACTTATTTGTTTGAGATTATAGGGAACTACTTTTATATCACTTTCCTCAAAACCAATTTGTTCTAAAGTGGGGAAATCAAAATTGCTTTTCAGGAAATTAGAGCAATAACTTTGAGTATCGTATTCCACAAGCGGAGCCATGGTTTTGTATTTTTCCAACCATTTATTTTTGTAAGGCGTATAAATGGTATACGGCAAACCATCTGCTTTGGTGATCTCGAGTTCTTCAAAAACCACTTGGTCTTTGAAAGAAAAACACAGCGCATTATTTGCTTTTGCCAATGCATCAATTGCCAAATCTCTCTTTATTGCATAGGGTTCATAATCTTTATTGTAGAAAACTTCCAAAATGTCAAATTCATCAAAAAGAGATTCCCAAACCGCTTTTGTAGTTCCGTTTTTGATTAAAAGTGAACTCCCAAAAGCATTAAGTTGAGTGTTTATTTTTTGAAGCGAATCAAATATAAAACCAACTCGAGCATCCTTTTTGGGCAAGCTACTCAAAATATCAGTGTCGAAAATAAATAACGGAATTACAGGATATTTGGATTGCAATGCATGATACAATGCCACATTATCCTCGAGACGCAAATCGCGTCGGAACCAAAAAATGGATACTTGTTGTTTTGACATTATTTTGAATTAAAAAGCTGATCCACTTTTACACAACGGTAATCAAAGATTTCTTTCAGTTTGTTTTTGACTAGTAAGGTATTCATGATGCGTCCCAGAAATCCTAAAGGCAATGCATAATGCACCACATCGGTCATTTTTACTCCGGTTGGTGTTGCTTCAAAAAAGTGTTTGTGGTGCCAAAAACTATAAGGACCAAAACGTTGTTCATCGATAAAATACGCTTTGTCTTTGACTTGTGTGATTTCGGTGGTCCAACTTATTTTTATACCCAAAAGTGGGGTCACTTTGTATTGGATAATTTGTCCGGCATACATGGATTGATTGTCAAAATCAGTGATTTGAAATCCCATAGTTTCTGGAGTAATTTTTTGCAAATTTTGAGGACTAGAGAAAAACGCCCAACATTCCTCAAGAGTAGCATTGACGTGTTGAACGGTTTCTTTTTTATATACTTTCATTTTGGTGTTGGATTATTATGTAATGAATTTTACATTTCTTTATAAATTGATAAAAATGATACCTAACAGGTTAAAAAAAACGGTTAGGATTGAACGTGTCCTAACAGGTCTCTTTTAACCTGATAGGTGTTTTATTAGACATTCCTAATTACTATTTTTTCAAATGGCTAATGATATTTATAAAAAAAAACTCCTTGAAATGCAGTCTGTATTTTGCATGAGGGATAGAAGTGGAGCTCTTTTGGTATTGGGCATTTTACTTGCCCGATACCAAAAAGCGGGAACGGATAGCCCGACCGCTTTTTTCTAGCGGTCATGCCCCAATTATTTTTTACATTTTATAGTATTTGAAGGGCACAAATAACATTCCGAAACATTCGCCATGCTCTTTTCCGAGGTGTTTGTGGTGTATTTTGTGGGCTTTACGTAGGCCTATTAAATACTTGTTATTGGTGTTTTTGAACCATTTGAATCGTTGGTGAATCAATACATCGTGAATCATAAAATAGCAAAATCCATACGTGGTGATACCGAGGGCGATAAAAAAAAGATAATTCATGCCGCCTTGCACTCCAAAATAGAAAAGAATGATACTTGGAAGGGCAAAAATCACAAAAAATATGTCATTCCGTTCGAATGTATGAGCATATTTGGGTTGGTGATGGTCTTCGTGAAAATACCACATGAGCCCATGCATAATGTACTTATGCGTGAGCCAAGTAACACATTCCATGAATAAAAAAACGCTTAAAAAAATTAAAAAAGATATCATTGTGTTATTTTAAATTAAAAATTAATGTTTCTTTTTATACCAATTTCAACTTGTAGGATACAAACGATTGTGCCAATAATCCTGCTTTTGAATAATTAGAAACCCGAATTCTAGTATTCCCTATTTCGTGACAAGGAGTGTGTGCTAATTTTTTGAGCAGTTTTTTGTAATACACATAGGCAGTGTACACTCCAAACTTGGCTTCCAAAGGTAATTTTATGATGCCTTGAAAAGCTTCTTCAAAATCTTCTTCAATTTCCTTAATGATTGCTTTTTTGGAATTTTCATCAAAGGATTTCAAATCGACTCCCGGGAAATAATTTCGGTTCAATAACAAATTATCATCCTTCAAATCCCGAAGAAAATTTACTTTTTGAAAAGCAGAACCCAATCGCATGGCTTGGTCTTTTAGCTGATTGTATTTAGTTTCATCTCCTTTGACAAAGACTTTGAGACACATTAAACCAACAACATCGGCAGAACCATAAATGTATTCGTTGTATTCCTCTTTGTTTTGATAATCGGATTTGAATAAATCGAGTTTCATGCTTTTGAGAAATGATTGTACCATGTCATCGGTAATATTGTATTCTTTAACAGTCTGTTGAAAGGAATTCAAAATTGGATTCAAACTGATTCCATATTTCATTGACTTATAATATTCGGTTTCAAAATCAATGATTAGATTTTCTTTGTCATACCCATGAAAAGAATCTACTATTTCATCGGCAAAACGCACAAAACCATAGATGCTGTAAATGGCATCCCGAATGCTGGGCGCCAACATATAAACCGCCATAGAAAAAGAAGTGCTGTAATTTTTGGTTACCAATTTACTGCACTTGAAAGACACATCATCAAATAATTGCTTCATACTATTGCTTTAAAAGTTGTTTATCAATTAATTCAGACACTAATTTTCCCGAAATTAATGCTGGAGGAACACCCGGTCCTGGAACAGTTAATTGTCCTGTAAAATATAAATTTTTTACTTTTTTACTTTTCAATTTTGGCCTCAAAAAAGCGGTTTGCAGCAGCGTATTTGCCATTCCATACGCATTTCCTTTGTAAGAATTATATTCTGAAACAAAATCATTTTTGCAAAATGATTGTTTAAATATAATACTATTTTTAATTTCTTGTTGTGTTAACAGTTCGAAACGCTCCATTATTTTATCAAAATACTGATTTCTTAAGTCCTCATTATCAACAATTCCAGGCGCTAATGGAACTAAGAAAAACCCAGATTCCATACCTTCAGGAGCTGCTGTTGTATCTGTAATTGATGGGAAATTGGCATAAAACAAAGGTTCTTTTGGCCATTGCGGTTCATCATAAATATCTTTTGCATGCTGTTCAAAATCGACATCAAAAAACAAAGCATGGTGCGAAATGTTTTTTATTTTTTTGTTGAAACCTACATAAAACAGCAAGGAAGATGGAGCAAAAACTCTGCTATCCCAATAGTCTTCAGAATACATTCTATGCTCTTGATCCAATAACGTTTCGGTATGATGGTAATCGGCTCCACTTAAAATAATATCAGATGGTATTTTTTTTCCATTAACCACTATTGAACGCGCCATTTTATTTTCTACATCAATTTTTTCAATATTGGCACTGGTTTCAAAAATCACTCCTAGTTCTAAGGCCAAATTTTCCATAGCTCGAACAAGATCAAACATCCCTGTTTTTGGATGCCATGTACCAAGGCCAAAATCGGCATAGTTCATAAAACTATAAAACGAAGGTGTATCTGAAGGTTTTGCACCCAAAAACAATACAGGAAACTCAAGTATATGAATGAGCCGTTCGTTTTTGAATTTGCTTCGAACATCTTTACTAATGTTACTAAAAAACTGACCTATCTTTTTGGCCGTTTCAACCGTTACTAATTCTAATGGAGAAACGCCAGGACGATATACCAACTCTTTAATTGCAATATCATAATTGCTTTTGGCCTCTGCCATAAAATCTTTTAAGACTTGACCACTTCCTTCTTCGATAGCTTCAAAGTCAGCAACGATTTGAGGCAAATTATCTGCAATTGCAATAAAATCATCAACTCCATAATACACCCTGTATGCTGGTGAAAGTTTTACAAGCTCATAATAATCTGTTGTTTTTTTGCCAAAATCAGCAAAAAAACGCTCAAAAACATCGGGCATCCAATACCAACTAGGCCCCATATCAAAAGTAAAACCATCGGCTTTCAATTGCCTAGCTCTACCTCCTATTGAAGCATTTTTTTCAAACACCGTTACTTTATGTCCACTTTTTGCCAAATAGCAAGCGGCAGCCATTGCCGAAAATCCGGAACCTATTATAGAAATTGTTTTTTTCATTTGTTTGTCAAATATATAAAAAGATTAAACAAGAAAAATTAAATCTTTTCGACTAAATCAGGAATCGAATTGAAAATTTTCACATCATTTGATATGGCACTGCGGTTGATATATTCCGTCATCCTACCAATCAACCAAATTTGCGTTGAATCATCCAACAGCTCTTCAGTCATTGTGGCAACAAACTCATCAACAGCCACTCTTTCAGGCTGAATCGTCAGATAAGATACAAAAATTATGGAATTAAAATGCTTTTTCAATTCTTTCAAATTATCAATTGGCATATTCTCACCTAAATAGATAACCTTATAGCCTTTGAGTACAATTTCATAATGCAAATACATCAAACCCAATTCATGAATCTCATTGAGCGGCAATGACAAAACAAATACTTTGGCTTGATTAACAGGAATTAAACCTTCAATTTTTTCAGTATTTAAAAGTGTTTTTTTTATGATCAAACAGCTAAGAAAATGTTCGTGAGCTGGAGTAATTGTACCTGTTTGCCACAATAATCCAACCTCTTCCATCAAAGGAATAAAGACTTGATTGAATACCTCTTTAAAAGATTTTTCTTCCATCAACCAATTGTAAGTATTTGAAAAAAGTTCTTGATCAAAATTCATCATTGCCATTTTAAAGGCAGTAATTGCATGACTTTTAGAGTTTTTATTAGAAATTATACCGCGAACCAATTCCGGTATTTTATCTTCAGGAAAGGTAGATATTTTGGATATTTTATATCCATAATCATGCAACAACGTTATATTCAAAAGTTTTTGCAAGCTAGGCAAAGAATACAAACGTATATTGGTATCTGTTCGCATTGGCTGCAATACATTGTATCTTTTTTCCCAAATCCGAATGGTATGCGCTTTCACCCCAGAAAGATTTTCTAGATCTTTAATGCTGAAAATATTTTTTACATTGTTCATCAATATTCAATTTTTATTAAACAAAGGTACAGATAATTTAAACTTAAATAAACAAAACACTACTTTATTATTTTTAGATCTTTTCCAAAATGAAAAATTTTGTTTCTCAATTTGAAAAAATATATTGTGTTTCATCATTTTTATAACTATTTTATTTGTCAAACCTTAAAATTCTGAACTCTAATACCTAAATTCTCTTTATATTTGTGCCTTTCCAAAAAACAACAAAAAATGACTACTTTAAACGAATTGAATGCTATATCACCTATCGATGGTCGCTATAGAAATAAGACAATGTCTCTTGCTCCTTTTTTCTCTGAAGAAGCCTTAATCAAATACCGTGTATTAGTTGAAATCGAATATTTCATTGCATTATGCGAAGTGCCTTTGCCACAACTAAAAAATGTCAACCCTAACTTATTTGAAAGTTTACGTGCTATCTATAAAAACTTTTCTACCGAAGATGCTCTTTGGATAAAAGAAACTGAAAAAGTAACCAATCACGACGTAAAAGCGGTTGAGTATTTCATCAAAGACGCTTTTGAGAAACTAGGTTTATCTGAATACAAAGAATTCATTCATTTTGGTTTAACATCTCAAGATATAAATAATACAGCAATTCCACTTTCTACAAAAGAGGCTTTTGAAAAAGTATATATGCCATCGCTGATTTCTTTAACTTCAAAATTAAAAGAATTAAGCCAAGAATGGGCAGACATCCCAATGCTAGCACGCACACACGGGCAGCCGGCTTCGCCTACTCGTTTAGGTAAAGAAATTGCCGTTTTTGTAGAACGACTAGAAGAGCAAATGCGCTTGTTATTCAATATTCCATTTGCAGCTAAATTTGGTGGAGCAACCGGAAATTACAATGCACATCATGTGGCTTATCCTCAAATTGACTGGAAACAATTTGGACGTCAATTCGTTGAAGACAACTTAGGATTACACCATTCGTTCCCAACAACACAAATTGAACATTACGACCATTTTGCTGCTTTTTTTGATGCATTAAAGAGAATTAATACTATCATAATTGATTTGGACCGAGACATTTGGACGTATGTTTCTATGGAATATTTTAAACAAAAAATAAAAGCGGGAGAGATTGGTTCATCTGCAATGCCTCACAAAGTAAATCCAATTGATTTTGAAAATTCTGAAGGAAACTTAGGAATAGCCAATGCTATTTTTGAACATCTATCGGCTAAATTACCATTATCTAGACTTCAACGTGATTTGACAGACAGTACCGTTTTGAGAAACATTGGTGTACCTATGGGGCATACTTTGATTGCTTTTGAAGCAACTTTGAAAGGTTTGAATAAATTATTACTCAACGAATCCAAGTTTCACGAAGATTTAGAAAAAAACTGGGCCGTTGTAGCCGAAGCCATTCAAACAATCTTACGACGCGAAGCCTACCCGAATCCTTATGAAGCGTTGAAAGGTTTAACAAGAACAAACGAAGCTATTGACAAAAAAGCAATTCACGGATTTATAGCTACACTTGAAGTTTCGGATGCAATAAAAGCCGAATTGATGCAAATCACTCCAAGTAATTTCTTAGGAATTTAAACCCTAAATAATATTTTAATTAATAGCCGTCTCTTGAGATGGCTATTTTTTTGGATACAATTAACCCAGATTATACAAAAAAAGCAAACCCTAAAAAATTTACTTTTCGTAAATTAGCCCTAAATGATTTTTAGTCAAAATTATTTTCACAAATTTTAATTCCACTTTATGAGTATATTAACTGAAGCACCTACAACTGCAAGCCACTTGG
Source organism: Flavobacterium praedii (assembly GCF_026810365.1). NCBI lineage: Bacteria > Pseudomonadati > Bacteroidota > Flavobacteriia > Flavobacteriales > Flavobacteriaceae > Flavobacterium > Flavobacterium praedii. Next base: position 90,880 of record NZ_CP113948.1, on the reverse strand, counting down.
AACCATTAATCAGTGATTTGGGATTAATCCTTATGACTGCCGCTGTTGCCGTTTTAATATTTAAAAAACTGAAGCAACCCTTGGTTTTGGGTTATTTGATAGCGGGATTTCTAGCAGGCAACCATTTTGATTTTTTCCCTTCGGTCAAAGAGATTAAAAGTGTAGAAGTATGGGCTGAAATTGGTGTCATCTTTTTATTGTTTAGTTTAGGATTAGAATTTAGTTTCAAAAAATTAATGAAAGTAGGTGGTACCGCTACTATAACCGCCGGAACTCAAATTATAAGCATGTGTATTTTGGGTTATGCCGTTGGGCAATGGATGGGTTGGCCTAAAATGGACAGTATTTTTCTAGGAGTTATCCTGTCCATCTCTTCGACCACAATTATTTTAAAATCATTTGAAGAACTTGGGGTAAAAACTCAAAAATTTGCCGGAAATGTTATTGGAGCATTAATCGTCCAAGACATCCTCGCCATTCTATTGATGGTTTTATTGTCAACTGTTGCTGTAAGTAACCAATTCTCCGGAAGTGATCTCATTCAATCCGTATTCAAACTTTTGTTCTTTTTGGTAATTTGGTTTTTGGGAGGGATTTTTATTGTACCTACATTACTAAAAAAAACAAAACATCTATTATCCGATGAAATGCTATTAATCATATCATTGGCATTGTGCTTAATGATGGTGATTTTGGCCTCTAATGTTGGTTTTTCTCCTGCTCTTGGCGCATTTATTATGGGCTCAATTATTGCCGAAACGACACAAGCCGAACATATTGAACATCTGGTAAAACCCGTAAAAGATTTATTTGGGGCAGTATTTTTTGTATCGGTCGGCATGTTAATCGATCCAGATGCATTATTTCAACATGCTTTACCCGTTTTAATACTTTCATTCGTCACTATTTTTGGACAATCTATCAGTTCAACTTTTGGTGCAATATTATCAGGACAACCTTTGAAAGATTCGATCCGAACAGGAATGAGTTTGTCGCAAATAGGTGAATTCTCTTTTATCATAGCTACATTAGGAATGACTTTGAAAGCAACAGGCTCATTTTTATACCCAATTGTGGTTGCCGTTTCTGCCATTACGGTTTTTACGACTCCCTTTATGATAAAATATTCGCTCCTTTTCTCCGAATATTTAGCACATCACTTACCTCGAAAATGGACGAAACGTATCGAACGCTATTCAGCGAGCACTCAAGCAATAAAAACTGTAAGTTTATGGCAATCCGTAATTAATGCTTATATCATTCAGGTGACAATACTTGTAGTAATTATATTGGCAGTTATTTTACTTTCTACCCGATATCTATTGCCAATCGTTCACGACTATCATTTTGGCAATGCTATAGGCGCACTAATAACACTAGGTATTGTTTCTCCATTTTTATGGGCACTTGCATTTAGAAGAGTCGCAATTGACGAAGTAGAACACTTAATGCTAGATCGAAAATCAAGAGGCCCATTAACAATGCTTTTTTTCATTCGAATTCTATTGTCTATATTTTTCATTGGATTGTTATTGAATATCTTTTTCTCACCGATAATAGGACTTATCACTTTAGTCATTTCAATAGTGATTTATTTGATTTTTCAAAAGAAACTCCATATTCAATACCATAAAATTGAGAACCATTTTCTTGCTAACTTAAACGATAGAGAGTTAAGCAAAGCCAAAAGAAGCCGAAGTGATTTGACGCCTTGGGATGGACACATGGCAGTTTTTGATATTGCGGCAGAATCGAATATTGCCGGCGAAACTTTAAAAAAATTACAAATTAGAGAGTCCTTAGGCATTAATGTGGTTTCTATAAAAAGAGGAGAAGTTATGATACATATTCCTGATGCAAATGAACGTATTTTTCCTGGCGATGAAGTTTGCGTTATCGGAACAGATGCTCAAGTGCAAGAATTTAAAAAATATTTAGATCAACATGAAATCGATGTTTCTCCTGGAATTACAGAACCTGATATTGTTTTAAGACAGATCGAATTAAAAAACCATGAATTCCACGGCAAGAGCATTAAAGAATCTAAACTACGCGAAAAAACACAAGGTTTGATTGTTGGAATTGAAAAAAGAGGAAACCGTACCCTAAATCCCGAATCAAATGTGATTTTAGAAAAAGACGATATTCTATGGATTGTAGGCAATAAAAAACTACTGGCGGATTTGGTTCATGATTAAACCCAGAATCCGCATTAGATATTATTACGCAGAGTCACACGAAGAATTCGCGAAGAATCACAAAGTTTTTTAAGCTCCATTCAAAGAATTCGATTTCCCTTTGTGCGACTTTGCGAATCCTTTGCGCATCTTCTTGAAATTTTTCCTATTGCGGAATCTGGATTAAACCCATAGACTTCTTTATACCAATTAAAAACAAAAAAGGTGCAAGAACTGAATCTTACACCTTTTTTTTTAGGCTTTCGCCCAATTTATCTCGAATAATTCGGAGCTTCTTTTGTAATAGTCACGTTATGCGGATGACTTTCGTTGATTCCGCTTGCCGTAATACGAACAAAACGACCCGTATCCTGCAATGTTGCAATATCTTTGGAACCGCAATATCCCATTCCTGCACGAAGACCACCAATAAATTGTTGCATACTTTCGTTCAACTCTCCTTTATATGGTACACGTCCTACGATTCCTTCTGGAACTAATTTTTTAACATCATCTTCTACATCTTGGAAATAACGGTCTTTTGAACCCTCTTGCATCGCTTCAACAGAACCCATTCCTCTGTATGATTTGAATTTTCTTCCTTCGAATATAATAGTTTCTCCTGGAGATTCCATGGTACCGGCTAACAACGAACCTAACATTACACAATCAGCTCCAGCAGCAATCGCTTTAGGAATATCTCCAGTATATCTAATACCACCATCTGCAATTACAGGAACTCCACTACCTTTTATAGCAGCGGCTACTTCAAGAACTGCAGAAAACTGAGGAAAACCAACACCTGCAACAATTCTTGTAGTACAAATAGAACCAGGTCCTATTCCAACTTTTACACCATCTGCACCATTTTCTACTAAATACAAAGCAGCTTCTGGAGTTGCAATATTTCCAACAATTACATCTAAATTAGGAAATTTCGCTTTTACTGATTTTAAAACATCTACCACTCCTTTTGTATGTCCGTGAGCAGTATCAATAATTACCGCATCAACTCCTGCATTGACCAAAGCAGTAGCTCTTTCAACAGCATCAGCAGTAACACCTAGGGCAGCCGCTACTCGCAAACGACCAAACTTATCTTTATTCGCATTTGGCTTTTGAGTTAATTTGGTAATATCTCTAAAAGTAATTAAACCAACCAACTCGTTTTTATCATTTACAACAGGTAATTTTTCAATTTTATGTCCTTGTAAAACTACCTCAGCTTGTTCTAATGAAGTTCCTTCGGCAACGGTTACCAGATTTTGACTTGTCATAACTTCAACAATAGGTCTTGACCCATTTTTTTCAAAACGCAAATCTCTATTGGTAACAATTCCTTTTAGAATTTTATTCTCATCCACAATTGGAATACCACCAATACCGTATTCTTTCATAACAGCTTTAGCATCTGTAACAGTTGAAGACATTGGCAAAGTCACGGGATCGATAATCATACCAGACTCGGCACGTTTAACTTTACGAACTTTGGCCGCTTGTTGTTCGATGGTCATGTTTTTATGCAAAACACCTATCCCTCCTTCTTGTGCCATGGCAATTGCCATCGAACTTTCGGTAACGGTATCCATAGCAGCAGATACAATAGGAACATTTAATGTGATATTTCTTGAAAATTTGGATTGAATACTCACTTCGCGCGGAAGAACATTTGAGTAATTGGGAACTAATAATACATCATCGTAGGTTAAACCTTCACCGACAATCTTGGAGATATGTGCTTTCATGTTGCAATTTGTAGTTGAATTGCGTGCAAATATAGACAATCTTAAGCTAAAAAACACTTCACTCCCCTAATTTATTTTTAAATTGCAAGTTAAAAATAACATCAACACCTATTTTTATTTATAACTACACCTAACACTTATGACAATAGCAAATCACTCAATTTCAGGATTAAACAAAATTGAAGTTGAAAAATCCAGAATTAAAAATGGTTCTAATTCTATTGAACACCAAAAGAAAAACAACATACTTTCTTCCATTATAGATATGGTCAAAGAACCAATGTTTCTTTTACTAATAACCGCTACTAGCATTTATTTTTTCACCTCCGAATTTAGCAACGGAATATTTATGGCAGTAGCAATCATACTAGTTTCTACCATTTCCCTCTACCAAGAATCTAAGAGTAGAAACGCCATCGAAGCTTTACACAAATTAACACAACCAAAAAGCAAAGTAATAAGGGAAAATGAACTCATAGAAATCCCTTCCGAAGAGATTGTTTTGGGAGATTATATTCAGTGTGAAGAAGGAACTTTTATTCCAGCTGATGGAGTTATAATCCAATCAAATGATTTTTCGGTTAATGAATCAATAATTACAGGAGAATCTTTAGCTGTTTTCAAAAGTGAAAAAAGTGAAAACTGTCAAGTTTTTCAAGGAACAATTGTCAATACAGGATTAGCAATCTGCAAAGTTACCGCAATAGCAAGCCAAACACAGTTAGGTAAGATTGGTAAAAGTTTAGAAGATATCGTTGAAGAAAAAACACCATTACAATTACAAATTTCAAATTTTGTTACCAAAATGTCTCTTTTGGGATTAATCGTATTTATAATTGTTTGGGGCATTAATTTTTACAATTCCAAACTCCTTCTAGACAGCCTTCTAAAAGCGCTAACCTTAGCCATGAGTATTATCCCCGAAGAAATTCCAGTTGCATTTACTACCTTCATGGCGCTTGGTGCTTGGCGATTAATGAAAATGGGGATTATTGTCAAACAAACTAAAACAGTAGAAACTTTGGGAAGTGCTACGGTAATATGCACAGACAAAACCGGGACTATTACCGAAAACAAAATGAGTCTTGCGCAATGGTATTTATTAGAAGGAGATTTATTAAGTGATAATTATAATGCCGATTTTAACACCAATGTAAACAGAAAAAAATCCCAATTAACTTCAAAAGAACAAGAATTATTAAGCCTATCTATGTGGTCCAGTGAGCCTATTCCTTTTGATGCAATGGAAATAGCGTTGCACGAAGCATATACCAATATGGAAATAATAGATGAACGCCCAAATTTTCAAATGGTACATGAATATCCGTTGAGTGGAACACCTCCTATGATGACCCATATTTTTGAAAACAAAAAAGGAGAAAAAATCATTGCCGCCAAAGGAGCTCCAGAAGCTTTAATCGCTTGTTCCGCTTTATCCGAAAAACAGATCAATCAAATTTCAGCTGCAGTGCAATCAATGGCCGAAAAAGGGTATCGTGTTTTAGGGGTAGGTGTTGTCAATTATTCAGGATCCAATTATCCAAAAACTCAGCAAGAATTTTCATTTGATTTTAAAGGTCTAGTTGCTTTTTATGATCCTCCAAAAGCCAATATAAAAGAGGTTTTCGAAACTTTTTACAAAGCTGGAATTCAGGTAAAAATTGTAACTGGTGATAATGCTTTAACTACAGCAACTATTGCCAACCAGATTGGATTTAAAAACCCAGAAAAAACCTTAAACGGTGATGAACTCATGACGATGGATGATGCCACTTTGAGAGAAAAAGTAATGGAAACTAACATTTTTACCAGAATGTTTCCCGAAGCCAAACTAAAAATTATAAAAGCATTAAAAGAAAATAGTCAAATTGTAGCGATGACCGGTGATGGTGTTAATGATGGCCCCGCTTTAAAATCAGCCCATATCGGTATTGCAATGGGTAAAAAAGGAACCGAAATAGCCAAACAAGCTGCAAACTTAATCTTAATAGATGATGATTTCGGAAAAATGACCGACGCAATTGCCATGGGTCGAAAAATTTACATCAATCTAAAAAAAGCCATTCGTTATATCATTTCTATTCATATTCCAATTATATTAATTGTCTTTATCCCATTAGTTTTGGGATGGATATATCCTAATATTTTTTCACCGGTACATATTATTTTTCTTGAAATCATAATGGGACCAACTTGCTCCATTATTTATGAAAATGAACCTATGGAAAACAATTTAATGTTACAAAAACCACGCCCTTTTACAAAAACATTTTTTAATTTAAAAGAAATAACAATCAGCATTATTCAAGGGCTAATCATCACCCTTGGCCTATTATTTATGTATCAATATTGTGTAAAATGGGAGTATACTGAAAATGCCACCAGAACCTATATTTTTCTAACATTGATTGCTTCTAATATTTTTCTAACATTAGCCAATCGTTCTTTTTACTATTCTGTATTAACCACAATGAAATATAAAAACAATTTGGTTGTAATGATTATCGGACTAACCCTATTAATCACATTATCAATACTATTCATTCCTGTTTTCAGGGCTTTTTTCATGTTTGATAACATCAAACTACTACAAACGGGATTGTGTATTTCTGTAGCATTTATAAGTGTATTTTGGATAGAAATTTATAAACTTTACAAAAGAAATAAAGGAATCGAATAAATAACTTTGATAAACAGCGTTTTAGTTACTTAAATAAAACGCTGTTTATCAATAATTAACTAAGCCTCCTAGTATAAAAAAAAGAAAAATTATTTGCCTGCATAACCGTTTTTAATACAATTTGCATTATTGATTGCTCCTATTCTTTAGATTTTAAACACAACTGGAAACCAATTGAATAAATTGTTCTAACTGTATTCGAGTTTAATACGACAATCGATTCTTAATTACTATTTCCTACTACCTCCAGAAATAACATTAAACCCAATTTGAAAAGCAAGAGCATTTGACTTCGATAGATCCTTATAAGCCAATAGATTATCAGCCAAAACATAAAAATTAAAAACTCCAATTTTTGTCGTTAGCCCCAAGCCAATATTGCTGTAAGAATATGAGTCTATAGTATAAGTTGCTTTCATTTGCAATCCTTCCAAAATTCTTCTTCTATAGTAAGCTGTCAAAGCCAACATTGGATCCCTAGGAGTTGTCATTGCAAAAAGTTGTGCTCCAATTGCACTCCTATACCACGAATCTTCATCGGTTGCACAATTACACTCCGTTTGCCTTTCTTCCTCAAAAGAATATTGAAAGGAAGAGTAAAATTTCAAAGGACGTTGAGTGGTGTATTTATGATATACTGTATCCAAAGGGATCGCATCTTTAAAATCTTGGTAAGCATTATCAATAGTACCATCAGAATTAAATTCAGTAAGTACTCCTTTAAAATTATAATACCCTTTAAAAGTATAATCCACTACTTCTTTTGAATGGCTAACATAACCAATATCTACCAGACTTGCAGTTATTTGAATATTTTTTTCAGGATAATACGTAAGTCCTAAATCCACACCTAATCCTAAATTCCCTCCCAAAAAAGCTTTCTTAGTTACATCATCTGCTATATCGCTTCCTAAATCGCCATCATAATTTTCATCTAAATATTTGGCTGCTCCAGAGGTATTAAGTTCTAAATTGGATCTTATCGTTTGATCATAAATCAAATTAGCACCTTGTTTAGTAACAAAATAACCCGAATTATGAGTTGATGTAGCATTAAAAATACTAGAATAAATTTTCCCTCGAATTCCAAGAACAAGTTTGTCGTTTATCTGTTTATTATAACCAATATGAAAAACAGTTGACAAATCGGCTTTCACGCTTAAATCTCCTAAATTAAAAGACTTTCCTATGTAATCATTGTTCCCATATAAAGACAAAATAGCCAAATCTGTAGGGACATAAATAAATGAATCTAATTCTTGGTACATTCCAAAAGAAACATAACTTTTGCTGTCTTCTCCACCTACTTTAAAGCCAGCCATAAAAAGTTCTAATTGTTGATTGGTAGTGATATAATCCTTTCTACTTGTTGAGGCCACCAAATTCCTCACTTTTTCAGAAAAATCAACCCCGTCATTTGCGAATAGACTATAAGCATCAATCCCTGTCGAACCAACATTTGCTGAAATTCCAGATAATAATGGCACGCCAAAAAACCATTTGTATTTTACATCCGCTCCAGGATTTGTCAATAAACTTTGAGGCTGAGGGGTGAAATTATATAATATTTCTTTATTTTGAGAGGAACAATAAACAGAAACCGACAGAAATAAAAGGATTATTATTTTTCTCATTTTACATCAAAATAAGCAGTTATACTTGAACTAAATTCAATTCTACCCGAACTTGTAGCTGATAATGGTGGACCGGGAAGCATTTTTATAGAAAAAATCATTTTTGTAGTATTTTTCAAAACAGAAACATTAGCAGGAGTAAATGTTTCGGTTGTTTCAAACAACTCTTCGGCACCAGTAGATGCTGCTATATTCATTGTTGGTATAGTATAAATAGGAGCATTATTTTTATCCAAAAAAGTAATATCCAGCGCATAAGCTCTGGATATTGTGTTTTTAATTCTAAAATACAAATCTGTTTTTACCAAATCATTTTCAACAAATGAAGAATTAAAAAAATCAACACTGGAAATATATGAAAACAAAGGTTGTTCGGAACCATTTACAACAAAATTGGAAGCTTTTGCTTCTAAATAGGCCAGATTTGTAGTAAAAACTGGTTGTACCGTTAAATCATTTGCTTGATCGAAATTTAAATCACTGCTGCATGAAAAAGCACTAAAAGCCAGCATGATTATTAAAATAATCCTAATGTAGAGTCTGTGTTTCATATCATTATACTAGTTTTATAAAATCCCTGTTTTTTACCATTTAATATCTCTATTTAAAGAAACGATAAAATTCTGGAATTATTTAATTTTTAGTACTTTTTATTTCTACCAATTTCAATGAAACTCCCCAAATATTTTCGACGCTTCATTATAAGCACTTTCAAAGCTCATGGGACTGCAATTGGTATTTTCTTTATGAACCGTAAAATAGGACAATAATTTCTCCGTAGGCATATTACCTGTTAAATTATCCGTAGCCATAGGACATCCTCCAAAACCTTGAATTGCTCCATCAAATCGACGACAGCCTCCCTTATAAGCTGCATCAATTTTTTCCAACCATTTGTCTGGTGTTGTATGAAGATGAGCTCCAAATTCTATTTGTGAATATTGAGGAATTAAATTAGAGAACAAATATTCAATTACTTCCGGCGATGAACTCCCTACGGTATCAGAAAGTGATAAAATTTTCACCCCCATTGCTGCCAACTTTTCAGTCCATTGTGCTACTATTTCAACATTCCAAGGATCTCCATATGGATTCCCAAAACCCATAGAAAGATAGGCTACAACTTCTTTATTCGTTTTATCGGCAAGATTTAGAATTTCATCCAAAGTTACTAAGGATTCAGCAATCGTTTTATGAGTATTACGCATTTGAAAATTTTCGGAAATCGAAAAAGGAAAACCTAAATATTGAATAGCTTTATGCTGAGAAGCTAAAGTTGCGCCTTGTAGATTTGCAATAATAGCTAATAACTTGCTCCGAGTTTTAGACAAATCAAGTTGTTCCAAAACCGCTGCAGTATCTTGCATTTGCGGTATGGCTTTTGCCGAAACAAAACTACCAAAATCGATGGTGTCAAAACCTACACGCAATAACGACTGGATATAGGTTACCTTTCTTTCGGTAGGAATGAAGGCTTTTATACCTTGCATCGCATCACGTGGACATTCGATAATTTTTATTGTCTTCATAACTTTCAAATGTATAAAAAAGGTTTTGAGTTACAAAGAAAGAAAAATCGTTATTCTATTATTTATTTGATAAAATTGCTTTATTTATTTTTTTTACCAATGCTGGGCCTTCATAAATAAAACCTGTATACAATTGAACAAGACTGGCACCTGCCTCCAATTTTTCTAAAGCATCTTCTGCAGAATGTATTCCTCCTACTCCTATAATTGGAAATGCCTTGTTACTTTTTTGGGAAAGAAAACGAATCACTTCTGTTGAACGAGATGTTAAAGGTTTACCGGACAACCCTCCAGTTTCAGTTTGATTCAAAGAGTTCAAACCATTGCGCGAAATTGTAGTATTTGTAGCTATTACTCCCGCAATCTTGGTTTCTTGTACAATATCGATAATATCAAGCAATTGTTCATCTGTTAAATCTGGAGCAATTTTTAGTAATATTGGCTTTTGTATTGGCCTAGACAAGTTTTTATTTTGCAGCGTTTGCAATAACTGTGTCAGCGGCTCTTTTTCTTGTAATGCGCGAAGATTTGGCGTATTAGGCGAACTTACATTGACTACAAAATAGTCGACATAATCAAATAAAGCATCAAAACAAATCTCGTAATCAGAAGTAGCATCTTCGTTTAAGGTCACTTTATTTTTTCCAATATTTCCACCTATTAATACACCATTATTTTTTTTCAATTGTTCTACAGCTGCAAGAACACCACCATTATTAAATCCCATTCTATTGATTATAGCCGAATCTTCCACTAATCGGAAAATTCGTTTTTTATCATTTCCTGGTTGCGGTTTTGGGGTAAGTGTCCCAATTTCTATAAAACCAAAACCAAAATTAGAAAGTTCTTTATACAATACAGCATCTTTATCAAAACCAGCTGCTAACCCCACTGGATTTTTAAACTTTAAACCAAATACTTCGGTCTCTAATCTTTTGTCGTTAACTTGATATAAAAATCTAAAAAGGGAAGGAATTCCAGGAATTTTTGATACTATTCTAATTAACGAAAAAGTAAAATAATGCACTTTTTCAGGATCAAAACAAAAAAGAATAGGGCGTATAAAAATCTTGTACATAATTGAAATATTGGTTGGCACAAAAGTAAAGAATTGTTTTTAGTTTTAAGGTATAGAAATATAGTTAAAGCTATTCATTTGTTAATTATCAAACAAAATCCACTTAAAAAAATCAGTATAAATATCATCCAAAAAAAAAATAAAAAACGACAAATAAGCATCATTTTTTATTTTCTTCAACCAATTAACAATTAAAACCTACTTTGACATAGCTTTATTTATCAAAGCTTTATCAATGTATTGTATCACTCTATCTACTTTATCAATAGAATCAAAATGATAATCCGTATGAATCCACTGCGTCATTTCATTTCCATTTCTGTATTTAGCCGTTGTTTTGTACCATGACAACAACCAAACTCCTTTGGATTCAATACTTTGTGGTTGATTGACTAATATAGGCAACCAAATGGTATTTTTAAAAGAGATAGACTCAATAACATTGGCTCTTCTTTGTTTCCAATAGGAAGCAATTGCAGCTTTCCCTACCAAACTATCTCCGCTGTTCCATACATAAACAGCATTATCTGCATAAATATCCATCCAACTATCCATGTCACCTTTCTCCATATCGACTAGCGATTTTTTACCGATTTCAGCATATTTAGGATCCGCAAATTCAGCAGGTTTTTTAATAGAATCTGTTATAGAAACTACTTTACTCGTTTCTTTAGTATCTTCTTTTTTACAATTTAAAAGCAGAACAGCACAAATTACAATAAATGCGATTTTTTTCACAGCTTATTTTTTAGAGTATTTTAAAATTTAGATTAAGCTATTTCTATAAATAAAGGGAGAGTAAATTTAATTAAAAAATAAATAAGTCTATTAAAATAATTCAATTAATTAAACTGTATACCAATTAGTTATAATTAAATTCAATTTAAAACCTACACTTTAATAATCCTTATTTCTTTTGATACCAAAATCGAAGAATCTATTTCTTAAATTAATTTACCTTTATCAAACTTTAAAATAAAAAAAACAGCAAGTAAAACGATATTAGAAGTTTAATGGCATTTAATAGCGTACATTCGATAAAAAATAATGTCTATAGAACACAAAGTTCAATTGGTTGAAGAATTATTTGAACGCCTTGAAAATGAAATAACAACTTTTAAATCTAAAACTAATTTACAATGCAATAATGGATGTGGCCAATGCTGCTCAAAACCAAACATTGACGCTTCACCCTTGGAATTCTTACCATGGGCTTTTTATTTATTTTTAAATGGTAAAGCCGAAGTCACTTTAGAAGAACTTAATTCCAAAACGAATTCTTTTTGTCATTTATATCAATCCCTTTCAACAATAGACCGTATAAATGGTCGATGCTCTAACTACAAATACAGAGGATTAATTTGCAGGCTTTTTGGATATGCAGCCAGCAGAGATAAATATGGAAAACTACGATTGGCAACTTGCAAAATCATAAAAGAAAATCAACAAGAAAATTACAACAATACCGAAGAGGCTATTAATAAAGGACTTTATATACCTATTTTTTCTGATTATTATATGCGACTTACCCCAATAGATCATCGGCTAGCAACAACATTACTTCCCATAAACGAAGCCTTAAAAATGGCTATCGAAGAAGTATTACATTATTATGCTTACAGACCTTTTCCTGGTGGACTTGAAAATATTGCTTAAAATATAAAACAAAAAAAGCCCCAAAATGGGGCTTCTACACAATAAAACATATTTTTATTATTTACTCAAATACATTTTTCTTCTAGAATACAATTCGTAGAATTGATCATCTTTTAAGTCATCAATAAACAAAATACTTTCACCTGTTGATTTCATTTCTGGCCCTAATGCTTTGTTTACATTTTGGAATTTACTGAAAGAGAAAACAGGTTGTTTGATAGCATATCCTTTCAATTGTGGATTGAAATCAAAATCAGTTACTTTATTATGACCTAACATTACTTTAGTAGCATAGTTTACATAAGGTTCTCCATAAGCTTTCGCAATAAATGGAACCGTACGAGAGGCTCTAGGGTTTGCTTCGATAATATAAACAGTATCATCTTTTATCGCAAACTGAATATTGATTAAACCTACCGTTTTTAAAGCTTTAGCAATTTTATGAGTATGATCTTTTATCTGCTGCATTACAAATTCACCCAAGTTGAATGGTGGTAAAGTAGCATTACTATCTCCCGAGTGCACTCCACAAGGTTCGATATGCTCCATTATACCTATAATATAAACATTACCGTCAGCATCACAAATCGCATCGGCTTCAGCTTCGATTGCCCCAGCCAAATAGTGATCTAAAAGCAATTTATTACCTGGAATCGATTTCAATAAATTGATAACGTGTTCTTCCAATTCTTTTTTATTGATTACGATTTTCATCCCCTGACCACCCAATACATATGAAGGACGAATCAACAACGGGAAGTCTAGAGTATCTGCTAAAGCCGAAGCCTCATCTGCAGTTTCTGCAATTCCAAATTGCGGGAAAGGAATTTTTAATTCTGTCAATAAATCTGAGAAACGTCCTCTGTCTTCGGCTAAATCCAAAGCATCGAAACTTGTTCCTATAATTTTCACACCGTATTTAGACAATTTTTCAGCCAATTTCAAAGCAGTCTGTCCTCCTAATTGCACAATAACACCTTCTGGTTTTTCATGTTGGATGATATCGTAAATGTGCTCCCAGAATACAGGCTCAAAATACAATTTATCAGCCGTGTCAAAATCAGTCGAAACGGTTTCTGGATTACAGTTAATCATAATGGTCTCATAACCACACTCTTTAGCAGCTAGAACTCCGTGTACACAAGAATAATCAAATTCGATTCCTTGTCCAATTCGGTTTGGCCCTGAACCCAGAACAATGATTTTCTTTTTATCCGTAACAATACTTTCATTATCCACATAACGTTCACCATTGGCTTTTTCAATTTCAGCCTCAAAAGTAGAGTAATAATAAGGTGTTTTAGCCTGAAACTCAGCTGCACAAGTATCTACCAATTTAAATACACGATTAATATCCATTGTCATACGCAAAGAATGCACTTCACTTTCCTTGGCTCCCATCATGTGTGCAATCTGTCTGTCTGCAAAACCTTTTTGTTTCGCTTCAAGCAACAATTCTTTAGGCAACGATTGTATAGTATAATTAGAAATTTCTTTTTCCAAAGTATAAAGTTCCTCGTATTGTTTCAAAAACCACATATCTATTTTTGTGATTTCATGTATACGGCTCAATGGAATTCCCATTGCGATAGCATCATAAATTACAAAAACACGATCCCAGCTTGCAAAAGTCAATTTCTCGATAATTTGCTCGTAGTTTGTATATCCTTTTCCATCGGCACCTAAACCATTTCTTTTGATTTCCAATGATTGAGTAGCTTTGTGTAAGGCTTCTTGGAACGAACGTCCAATTCCCATAACCTCACCTACGGATTTCATTTGAAGCCCTAAAGTTCTATCAGCTCCTTCAAATTTGTCGAAGTTCCAACGTGGTATTTTTACAATTACATAATCCAAAGTTGGTTCAAATAAAGCTGAAGTAGATTTTGTAATTTGATTTTGCAATTCATCCAAATTGTATCCTAAAGCTAATTTTGAGGCAATTTTAGCAATTGGGTAACCCGTTGCTTTGGATGCCAAAGCAGAGGAACGAGACACACGAGGATTTATTTCAATGGCAACAATATCTTCTTTTTCATCTGGCGAAACGGCAAACTGTACGTTACAACCTCCTGCAAAGTTTCCAATGCTGCGCATCATTAGGATAGCATAATCTCGTAATTTTTGGAATGTAGTGTCCGATAAGGTCATCGCTGGTGCAACAGTAATAGAATCCCCAGTATGAATTCCCATTGGATCCATATTTTCGATAGAGCAGATGATCACAACATTATCGTTCTTATCTCTCAACAACTCTAGTTCGTATTCTTTCCAACCTAGCAAAGCTTTATCAATCAATACTTCATGAATTGGTGACATTTCCAATCCGTAGGTTAGTTTTTCATCAAATTCTTCTTTACTATGTACAAAAGCAGCACCAGTTCCCCCAAGTGTAAACGAAGGACGAATTACTAATGGAAAACCAAATTCCTGAGCAATTTCTTTCCCTTCCAAGAAAGAAGTTGCCGTTTTGGCAGGTGCAGTAGGAACATTAATTTTTGCTAAAAGTTGTTTGAATTGTTCTCTATCCTCAGTAATATTGATTGCATTCACGTCAACACCAATCAATCTTACTCCAAAATCTTGCCAAATTCCTTTTTCGTCAGCTTCCAAACACAAGTTCAATGCAGTTTGTCCTCCCATTGTTGGAAGTACCGCATCAATTTGAGGATGTGCTTTAAGAATCTCAATAATAGATTTTGTGGTTAATGGTTTCAAGTAAACATGATCCGCCATTGAAGGATCGGTCATAATTGTTGCAGGATTCGAATTGATTAAAATTACTTCAATTCCTTCTTCACGAATAGAACGTGCAGATTGAGAACCTGCATAATCAAATTCGCACGCTTGACCAATTACAATTGGACCTGAACCTATTATTAAAACCGATTTTATAGATGTATCTTTTGGCATTTTATTTTGTATTGTAGTTATATTTTATCACTTAAAGATTGAAATTTGTTAGAAAAAACTCTTGTTTCAAACTTAAAAATAGCAGTACCGCTTGGGTATAAAAAAAGGCGATACTAAAAAAAGTAACGCCTTATAGATGTTTATGCAAACATTATTTTTTGTGTCTTGGTTCGCAAGATACAGTCAATTTATGTCTTCCTTTAGCTCTTCTACGCGCTAGAACTTTTCTTCCATTAGCAGAAGCCATTCTATCCATAAATCCGTGCTTATTTCTTCTTTTTCTTTTCGATGGTTGAAACGTTCTTTTGCTCATTGCTTTGTATGTTTAAAAATCTTAATTAAGTGTCTATTTGTTTTTGAATAACCATTATTCTAAAACCGAGTGCAAATATACAAAGACTTTTTTTTCTGGCAAGTAGTTTTTAAAAAATATTTATAATTCCTTTTACTATCTTTGCAGACTTAAATCTTTATACATTATGTTTCATAAAAATATCAAACTTATTATTGCTGGACTTATTATAATCACAAGCATCTGGCAATTCACTGAAAGCAATATTGGTAACGGAATATTCCTGATTTTATTATCTGGAATACCAGTTTTTTTATATTTTAAAAATGAGTTTATCTTATTGGCCTTCCTAAAATTAAGAAAACAAGACTTTGAGGGTGCCAAAAAATGGCTAGCCTACATCAAAAATCCTGAGACAGCTTTAGTTAGAAAACAACAAGGATACTTCAATTACTTACACGGAATTATGCTTTCGCAAACGAATATCAATCAGGCCGAAAAATATTTCAAGAAAGCTATCGAATTGGGATTATCAATGGATATGGATCTGGCTGTTGCAAAATTAAACCTAGCAGGGGTGGCGATGACACGTAGAAGAAAACTAGAAGCTACATCATTGTTGAACGAAGCAAAAAAATTAGACAAGCAAAATATGCTAAAAGATCAAATCATCATGATGAAAGAACAGATGAAAAAAATATAAATCTTCATTACTATTATTTTAAACGCCTTAATTTGAAATTAAGGCGTTTTTTTTATAACTTTAAGTCGTTTAGACAGGTATTTAAGTAATTTATCGGAATAATGCTATAATTCTAAAAAACATTCATATATTGCTAAACTATTTAATTTTAGGTCTTTATGAATAAGACATTACTCACTTTATTCTTCATATTAGTCTTTTCATCAACGTATAGCCAAGATACTATTACGTATTTTTCTGATGCCATAAAAGGAAATATAAATACATATAAAAAAGCAAGTAATAATGCATATGACAAAAGAAATATAGACGAAGGAAAAAGACTTTTTGATTCTTTGGTTAAAAACAAACTTGTTGGAACAAAATTTGATGATTTCAATTTAAAAGTTTACAAAGAAAAAAACGTAAAAACAAACCGAATCAACAAACCTATTTTTATTATAACCTACGCTTCTTGGCTTGTAATTCCAAAAGGGGAGATTCCAGCATTAAACATTTTAGCAAAAGAACATCGAAATGATATGCAAATTATTGTTATTTTTTGGGATAAGAAAAATGACTTAAAAAACATTGCATATAAATTCAGTGATTACATTAAAGTATGTTATGCCAATGAAAATTACGAGAAAGATGCCCACATAATCGCTACAATAAAACATACATTAGGATTCCCAACTTCATTGTTTATTGATGAAAATAAAAATGTAGTCAGTATCAAACATTTTGACAGCAAAGTAAAATTAAAAACCCCAATAAAAGAAGCCATTATTACCAGCTACAATTATTTTAGCAAAGATATAAATGAGAACTTGGTAAGTGCAATTTCCAAAAACAACGGTTTCACCAATAATTAATACTTGGCATTTATTAATTTTACAAATCCATCTTACCCTTTATTATTTTTCATTTGCAATATATTGATCATGAATAATCTTAGGCAAATTTTCATTAAGCCATTTGTACTTGTTTAGAATCATTATATGAGTACCCCCTTTTACAACAATACAGTTTTTAATATATTTTATAGGAAAAACATCATCCTCATCGCCGTGGATATGAATCACATTTTGATCTGCCTCTTTCCTATCCCACATTATAATTTTTTCAATAGACCAATCCAAGTAGTACCGATCTCGTATTGAAATAAATTTTTCATACAACTTCAATCTTTTATTCACTTTTTCTCCAAAAGAAAATTTAGCTAGACTTTCAATATTTTGAACTAATCGTAAAGGAATTAATTTATAAGCCTTAGTGTTTTTTGCAATTATCATTCTTTTTGGAAACTCCAAATTACTTTTTACACTCGAAATAATGATCACTTTTTGCACTTTGATAAAACGCGACATTTCTTGAACCAAAATACCTCCAAAAGAAACACCTATCAGAATTGGATTTTCATGTTTGATCTTTTCTGCGAGTCGCTTAGCATACTCCAACAAAGTCTCTTTTTCCCTCGGAATCTCCCATTCTAAAAAAAACATTTCAAATTCTGACTCAGAAAGTTTAATTCTTTCAAAAATAGCGACACTTGCCGCTAAACCAGGCATAAAATAAACTGGAATTTTATTCATAACCAAAATTATTATTAATCATTGCAAGTCCTTTGCTATCATACTATTTTTTAAAATTAACCATTTAATTTTTAATTACAGAATACTTACTCTCCTATTTCAATAAACACCCCCAGTTTCAACAAGGAATAAAAAATAATTTACACGCTACTTTTTTTGACTTTTTTAAAATATAGTTTCACAACTTAACCCAAAAAAACACTTGTTACTGAATATCAAATCATTACCTTTGCACTTTATTAGATTTTTTTACACCTAAAACTTATTTCTAATACAAATTAAAGGGTTTCAATTTACAACACAAAGCTTACATAAAATTCTGTTACTATATCCACCACAAGCAAATTCTTATCATTTGCATCAATAATACTAAAAATGGAAACTATAATAAACCTAGAAATTAAAGACAATGCTTTTGCTAGACAATTTGAAACAAAAGTAGAAACCGGAATAGTATCTGTTGAATATTCTTTTCAAGAAAAAAAAATATTTTTAACTAAAATTAATGCTCCCGAAAATTACAATGATGAGGATTTTATTTCTAATTTCCTGAAAAACATTATGGAAATTGCCCTGGAAAGAAAATTAAAAGTCGTTCCAATCCTTCCTAAAATAGTCGTTTTTTTTAAAAAAAATCCAAACTATAAAGAGTTGCTCCCTCCAGGAATTCGCCTATAATAAAAGAGCCTGTTTAATGAATTAGACTGGCTCTTTTTATAAAAATCATACTTTGCTATCCTATCTGTTTCTTTGAAAAGGTTGCCTTGTAACTGAGTTATGTGTAGAAGTTTGCATATTTTACGGTCGTGCCGACGGTGATGTCGGACGAGTTACAGGTCGAGTTGACGGCGCTGTAGGACGGGTTATCGACGGCGAAGTGGGTCGAGTTGACGGCGCTGTAGGACGTGTAGTCGATGGTGTCGTAGGTCGTGTAGTTGATGGTGACGTAGGTCGTGTTGACGGCGTTGTAGGTCGTGTTGTTGATGGTGACGTAGGTCGAGTTGATGGCGATGTAGGTCGTGTTATAGTAGACGGACGTGTCGTTGGGCTTGCAGGCTTTTTATAATTATTGCCATTATAAGTCCTTCTATAAATACCATTTCTTGTATTATTAATTACTATAACTGATGTTCTTCGCCCTGAATAATAGCGGGAATAATATGCTGGATAACGATGATAATATGGCCTATAATAACGATTGTGATAATGGTAATGATAACGATAATACACACTAAAAAATAGAGGAGCCCATGGGCGATAATACCTAGGATAATATCCATAATAATACCGAGAATAATATGGAACATAGACCGGAGAATACAAGTAAATCACCACAGGACTTCTTGCAACATTAACAACGTTTACTGAGATAGCAGTCCCAGTTGAATTCCCTTTATAGCCAGGATTTGCGGTACTTGAAACTATCGGTTCTACAACATAATCTTTACCATACAAATTTTCATCTCCTACTACTTGAATGGAAACTTTTTTGTTTCTATCTTTATTTACAAAAATTACTGCAACATCTTGCGTTTCATTTTTACCAACCTCATCTTGCAGGATAAACATAAAATTCTCTCCTTCTTTTTTAGTGGTAACTTTGATGAAATCTACTTTTCCATTGTTATCTAAATCTAAATTATTGATTTTTGTATCGGCTTGATTCAATGATTTTTCAAAACTCTCTATAGTTTCAGCTTTTTGAAAAATATCCAAAACCGCATATAAATTTAAATTATCGCCTGGCAAACCCAATGATTCTGGTTCTACAGAATTTTGAGAAAAAGAAGAAAAACTAAATATACAGCTTAGCAAAGCCACAATTGATAAAATTTTATTTTTCATACTCATTTTTTTACAACATAAATAAAATCAATTGCAATATACCAAAAATAACACCTTAAATCTATTTTATTCACCATAATTTAACATAATATGAAATTTAAAATCAATAAAAATCAAAAACTAAACACTACAGCACTAAAAAAAACATTCGAAACCTATTTTATTTTTTAAAAAAATCACGCCATTTAAAGACAGGCTGTTTTTATATAAAAAATGGCTGTCTTTAAAAAAATTAATCACAAACCATAGAATAAAAAAAGTGATTTTTAAACACAAAAAAACAGACTTTAATTTAGGAGCAGTAGGAAGAAAATCTTCCGACTTTTTTTGCGTCTTATTTTCATATATTCGTTTGAAATTATTTAATGTTATTTTTCTTATTTTTTATTGGTTTTTCATAAATTTATTACTGTAAATCAGTAATTCATAACAAATTTTAAAGACCACAAAGTATCCGTTAGTGAGCTGCTAAGTTTTAGACCTGAAGCACTCCTATCAAATCTCTCTACAAGTACCGAAGTGGATCACTATTCAAAAGTGCTTCATGGTAAAAAAGTATTTTATCTACTTCTATAAGCTATTTTAGACAATGAAAGACTTAGCCAACGGACATTGGAAGACACTTATAACTATTCAGGCTTTAAACCATTTTTAATTTGGATGAATCAGAAACTGTTAGAAGGAGCTCTATCTCTGAGAGGCTCTCGAAGATTGATTCTCATTATTTTAAGGAGATTTTTGAATACATGTATGATCGTTTCTCTGAAAGTTACAATGAAATAGAAAGAGATAAGTATAATTTAATTCGAGTAGACAGCACCATTGTTTCAGATACAGCAGGAAAACTTAAAGAAGGAATTGATCAGAATAACGGCAGAAAGCTTGAAAAACATAACATTTGTTTTGATGGGATTCTTCCAACAGGTATTTAAACACTTGATAACCAGCGCAATGTGACCTAGAAGAATACACTTCCTGAGGCTATTTAAAAGCAGGTAAAAAAAAATGCTGAGCATCTTAGTATTTATATTATTGACAGGGGTGTTCAATCAGCCCGGACCATGAAAGAGTTTTCCAAAAAGAATATCAAATTTGTTATTAGAGTCAGGGAAATCGTAAACACGTGGAGATAGAATCTCTAATCAAGGAAAATCAGGATTTAGATATTGGTGTAAATTTGCTAATAATAGACAGTATTATTATTCTGGATACAGGCCTCCCAATAATAAATAAACAAGGAAACATAAAGCATAAGGAAGAAAAAATTGAAAACCAATTCAGACTGGTGATAGTAAAAAATAATGAGCAACCCGAAAAAATATTTTGGTTCATCACCAATAATTTTGAACTTACTACTAAGGAAGTTGCAGATTATTATAGAAGAAAATGGGATATTGAAGTCTTCATCAGATTTATCAAACAAGAACTCAATGTCAGTCATATTCTATCTCTCAGTAAAAATGGAATGGAAGTCATGATTCATATGACTCTAATTGTAGCGATGCTGGCCTTAATTTACAAAAAAGCAAATAACCTAAGCTACAAAACAGCCAAAAGAAGGTTTGTTATGGAATTAAGAGAGCTTATTACGATAAATACTGATTATACTTTCGGGTGGGGATCCTGCCAAAGTCTTTAAAACGTAAAGTGGCCGGAATTTCTTCCGACCACTCCTAACTTTAAGTCAGTTTTTTTTTGTGTTATATTAATTTCGACTGCCTCGCATAGTTGACCTACTCATCCCTGAAGGTCGTGCAACAGGTCGTGCAACAGGTCGTGCAACAGGTCGTGTTGCTTGTTGAGAACTTGGCCATGAAACTGGATTTGTTGACGGTCTTGACGTTGGCCAAGTTGATGCGGGTCTATTGACTGGTCTAGTTGAAGGATAAGTAGAAGGCATATTGTTAGAATTTCCTGGCCTCGTCATTGTTGGAGAACCATTAGATGACGATCCTGGTCTTGCCACTGTTGGAGAACCATTAGATGACGATCCTGGTCTTGTCACTGTTGGATAGCGATTAGATGACGATCCTGGTCTTGTCACCGTTGGATAGCGACTAGATGACGATCCCGGTCTTGTCACTGTTGGATAGCGATTAGATGACGATCCTGGTCTTGTCACTGTTGGATAGCGATTAGATGACGATCCTGGCCGAACAACTGGTGAAATAGGCTTTTTATAGACCCTTCCTTCGTAAGTTCGTTTGTACATATTATTCATCCTGTTTGTCCTAACAAGATTTGAATAGGTCCTTCTATTACCATAATAATTTCGATAATAAGGTGTTCGCAAATAGACCGATCTTCGATAATAATGACTTCCATAAAAATTCCTATGATACCCACAATAACTACGATAAAAAACAGGGCGCCAAGGTCTCCAATACGACGGGTAATGTCCCCAATACCAAGGAGAACGCCATGTCACAAACAAAGGGGAAAATAAAAATACCACGACAGGCCATGCACTAATAGACGGCCCTACTCTTTCGTTATTGGTTGTATAGTTATTGGTTGTATTATTATTAATTACAGTTGTTCCACTTTCTGAATACCCCGGATTTATAGTTCCTCCAATTGTATCGTTTTGAGAAGGCTCAACTATATAATCCTTACCATACAACTCCTCATCTCCAATTACTTGGACTGTAATTTGCCCATTTTTATTCTTATCTACTTCAATTACAGCAACATCTTGTTTTTCAGACCCACTAACAGATACTTGCAGCAGTACAAAAAAAGTATCTCCTTTTTTTTCGCTTGACACCTGAATATAATCCGCATTATTATCATTATTTAAGTCAAGATTATTGATTTTATTTTCTTCCAAATTAATAGATTTTTCAAATTCCTCGAGTGTTTTCGATTTTTGAAAAACATCTAAAACCGCATATAAATTTAAATTATCCCCTGGCAAACCCAAAGCTTCTGGCTCTTCACTGGTTTGCGAATATCCAGCATATCCAACAAAGCTGAACAAGATTAAAGCTAAATAAATTATATTTTTTTTCATGATTTCTGTATAAATTATTCATTGATATAATACAATATTACACTAAGATATAAAAAAACAACAAAAGTTTAATTACAAAAACGAAATAACCTGAATTATGGATAGTTATATTCGATTTTTTTAACAAAAAAATCGAAAAAATCGAAAAAAAAAAAACAACAAACCAACACATCAAAGCAACTCAGCAAAAGAAACTCCAATTCCAAAAATAATTTGTTTATAATCATGATCAATTAAAGCATCTCCATAACCATGAAAAAATTGAAAATGCCCTCTTAGATTCCCCTGAATAGGAAATCCCCAATCCAATTGAATGCTTCCATTATTAAACTCACCTGTTCTTAAAGAATGCTGACCATGAGCTGTAAGAATGTTTTTGTTTAAAACATACACAAAAGTAGCATCTCCTCTTCCTGTAAAATCTTTTATATTTGAATTTTCTTGAATTTCAACGGCATACCATGATCTAACAATCAAACTCCAATTTTTATCTTCAAAAGCTACAAATCCAATTATTCTATTCCAACTTCTTGTAAGTGTTTCTGTTCTTCCATTGGATTGATGGTTTAAAGCTATTCCAAACATTCTTCCATGAAGACCCAAAAAATTAAATTTGGCAGGGACATTCAAAATAAGTTCTGGCTCATAATTGGTTTCTCTAAAAGGTCTTGAAAATTCTTTGTTGAAAATTTGCCAATAGGATTTTTGTGTATAAGCCATCCATAAATCTGCTTTTCCAAACAAAATATCTTGTGCTATTTTGACTTTAAAACTTAATTGAAATTTAGCTTCTACTTTATTTAATTTTACATATTTATCTACAGAAACTTCAGTTCCAGAATTGTAGGGAAGTTCATTTGGGTCTGATGAATATCGGAAAGGCAAAACGTAAATGGGTTTGTATTTTGAAAGTAAAAAAGTGCCGTTTTGAGTATCGGGTTCCAATTCCCAAATTTGGGTAAGTGTTTGAAAACGTCTAGACTTATTAGAAAACAAACTAGATTGCCCATTCACGGCTAAAAAAAACAATAATGCTAAAAAGAGACAAAAATTCGAAAAATTGAACTGTTTTATCATATAATTTTATTTACGTACAAAACACTAAAAATAAAAAATCACTCCCATTCTAGGAGCCTTCTACTTTTTGAAAATTTCCAATAAAGCGGTTGTACCAAGAGTAACACCCAATGGGATTGCACTCAAATCTACTTCAAAATTGCTATTGTGATTAAAAAATGGAAACATTTTGCCTTCTTTAGTAGCCTTTTCTGACGCTTCTTTATTGGCGATACCAACCAACATATAGTCATATATTGGTTTTGGATTGTGTATAACCAAATGGTGAAAATCTTCTGAACCCATAACTGCGGGAATATTTTTGATGTTTTTGTCTGGGGCAATAACTGCTTCTAATGCTTTATTTACCTTGTTTACCATTACTTCATTGTTTACCAATGGAAACGCCATTCCTTTCATAGTTAGCGTTGGATACAATTCTTTAGGCAAATCATAGGCAAAGGCAATGCTCTCATTTATTCGTTTAATTCCGTTTATCATAACGTTACGGTCTTGTTCATTAAACCAACGTAGATTTAATTTTAACAATGCCGAACCAGGAATTACATTATTATCTATACCCGATTGAAAAGAACCTACAGTTATCACAGCTGCGTTTTGTGGATCAATGCCCCGACTTATTATAGTTTGATATTCAATTACGGCAGCTGCTCCCATCAAAATTGGGTCTTTTGCAACGTGAGGAGAAGATCCATGACCGCCAATTCCATAAAATGTAACATCTAGAATATCCATTCCAGCCATTCTTTTTCCACTTCCATTTGAAATTATACCTACAGGAAAAGGAGCTGTGTGCATTCCAAATAAATAATCGGGTATAGGAACTCCTTTCTCATACATTTTATCATTAATCATAGCTTCTGCTCCTTCACCCAATTCTTCTGCGGGTTGCCCAACCATTACTAAAGTTCCACTCCATGATTTCTTTAAAACCACCATAGCTTTAGCGACACCCAACATCCAAGTCGTATGCGCATCATGTCCGCAGGCATGCATTGCAGGTACATCTTCACCTGCTCTGTTTTTTACTAGTTTATTGTTTGCGTATGCGATTACCGTAGTTTCTTGAACGGAATTACAATCCATATCAGCGCGATACATAACGACAGGTCCATTTCCATTTTTCAAAATACCAACTACGCCTGTTTTACCAATTCCAGTTTTAACCTCAAATCCCAAAGCTTTTAATTCTTTAGCGACAATAGCAGCAGTTCTTACCTCCATGAATCCTAATTCCGGATTTGAATGAATATCTTCAAACATTCCTACCAGTCGCTCAGTATCGGTATCTACTATTTTATTTAAATCTTGATTGGAGGAATTTGATTGACCGAAAACCCCAGTTATTTTTATCAAAAAAATAAAAAGTACCAAAGAAAATGTTTGATGCTGTTTCATTTTATTCTAGATTTTTGAATCATTTTTTTACACGATTTAAGTAGTTTCTATATTAAAACCAGTCAATTAATTAAATATTCGAACAAATTATCAAGTTATATTTAAACTCTTATTTTATGCCAATAGGTTTTGGAAAATCTTTATAGATTGAAAATTACAAAATCAATATTTGTTAAATCTACAAATAATAAAAAACAATTAACCAGTGAGATACTTATAAAGATTTAAATATTAACAAGTGTTTAAACTATGAAATGCTTTAAATATATTTTCAGCCGTTGGTTAAAATGATTTATTGAAAAACAATATTGACATTATAGCTTTTGTTTCTATTTAAAACAATATTAAAACTTTTGATAGGCATTATAAAATTTACTCTAGCTTTAAGAAGTTTTACAAAAAAGCATAAACAACTGTTAATAAACAAATTAAGACAAAATAAAAAAGTAAATTTATAGAAATATAATTGTTAAAATTATATTTATTAACAACTTAAAAAACCAATCTTATGGAAAAAATCATTCATGTTGTTTCAATTTTTTTAGGATTATTAATCCTAAACGAAGTCTTCAGAAGGTCAAAGTGGCTTTCAATAATTGTTTTTGTAGGTATTGCTGGAGTGTTAACTTTTACGGTTTGGCCCACCGCAGGTGATCATCCCGATGCAACTATTAATACTTGGTTCCACTGGGCTAAAGTGTACTCTGCAATTGCTGGCGTACTCATTTTTGCCTATATAAGATACTCTAAATCTGGCGCATCGAACAAAAACATTCTTTTTTTACCCGCTTTGATATTAGGAGTAAACATCCTTGAAGCGGTCTTAAGAGATTTTGAACTTGGTGGAGAGAATGGTGGCATTTGGCATTATCTTAACGGAATTGCTGGTATCCTTTCGATCATAACCATATCTGGATGGGTTGGTATTAATGTTACAAAAGACAAGTCGCAAGATATGATTTGGCCCGACATGCTTGTATTTTGGATCATCGCTTATGATATTTGGAATTTTGCCTACATCTATTTTTGTGTACCACAACATACTTTCTATAATGTCGCGGTTTTATTTTCGTGCACCGTTCCTGCTTTGTTTATTACAAAAGGAAGTTGGTTGCAAGCGCGTGCTATAACCTTGAGCGCATGGATGATGTATCTATTTACATTCAACTATTACGTAGACAATCCAAATACCTACATAATGCCTGAGCATAATGAAACTTTATTGTTAATAGTAGGTATCATTAGTTTTGGAGCCAATGCCGCTTTTGCTTGGATACATTTCTCTAAAATGATCAAAGACAAACGCTTTGGTTTTGGTCAAGAAGTACATGTAAATTAACACTGCAACTAATTTTTAAATAAAAAAGAGAATAATTGTATTCCTTTTCTCTTTTTTATTTAAATTTATACTAATTAGTGTTATGCATTTTCTAAAGTTTATAAAGTTAAAAAATCAATTTTAATGAATAAGAAAATTATTTTCCTATCCACTTTTTGTTTACTTGTAACAAATTTACATTCTCAGATAGTAGTTTCTACAAGTCTTGAAGAGGCTATAAACAAAGCAATCGACAAAAACATTTCGCTTAAAAACTCAACAATAGAAATAGAAAAACTAAATCTACAAGAAAAAGGGATTCGCAATAAGTACATCCCAACAGTAGAAGCCTACGCACTCTATTCTTACTTTGATAGCAACTTGACATTGGATTTCCCAAGTACAACCGTTGGAAATATCCCATTATTTAAAGATAAAGGAACCTTTGACAACTCGGGTAATTTTTTCATTGGCAGTCTTATGGCAAAAAGTGTGTTATTTAGTGGCATGCAAATACCCAATGGAGCCAATGCGGTCAAACAAAAAGCCATTGGAACAGCTTATTTGAAAGACTCTGAGAAAGACGCCATAATCAAAGATGTAATTAACACTTTTGATCAATTAAAACTAATCAACGAAACCGAGAAACTAATTAATGACAGTGATAAAAGGCTGAATACCGAAACCAAAAGAGTTTCTAGAGCAATTGAACTGGGACTTGCCATTCCTTATGATAGGGATAAAATAAAATTGGCTTTATTGGAATTAGAGTCCAAAAGAATTGAATTAAACGGAAAACGAGCGCTACTTTACAAAAAAATCGAATACTTAACGGGTTATTCCAACACAGAAATTAATGCAGTTCAATACGAAATTGTTCCCTATATTCTTTTTGATACTAATTTAAACACCGACAACAAACAAGAAATAAAGGCTTTAGAATCATTCAAATTAGCAAGCGAATATTTATTAAAAAAAGAAAAAGGCACTTACCTACCAACTGTTGGCGCTTTTGGGGGTATTACTTATTCCAGTATATTTGATTTGAAAGGAACTACTTCAACTATTCCTATTATAAACCAACCTGTAAGTTTGGGGGTAAATGAATTTTCGTTAAAACCTTTGTTAATGGTTGGCGCTGCAATGAAATGGGAAATTTTTGCGGGTTTTGAAAGAGAACATAAAGTACATGAAGCCAAATTAAATATCGAAAAAGTTCAGAACCAAATTGACGACACCAAACAAAAACTACAGTTATTGCTAGAAAACAATATGGTTAATTATGATGTTTTAATGAAAAAAATTGAAATCTCTAACCAGCAAGAAAAAGTTGCCAAAAACAATTTAAACTTGGCTTCCAAACAATACAAAGAAGGACTTATCAATGTTTCTGAATTATTAGAAGCCGAAAATGACTCTTTCAAAGTATCTACTACCAAATTAAACACCCTAATAGAAGAACGTTTAGCCGCAATTGAAACGATTATAACCACTGGGGAATTGTCTAAAAAATTATCTAAATAATAATTAAAATATGAAAAGAGCTATCACCATACTGTTCCTGACATTGATTGTATTAAGCTGTAGCAAGCCAAAAAACAATAGCCTTTTACAAGGAAAAGTAGAAAATGAACAAATTGCAATAGTTAGTAAGATTCCTGGCAAAATAATTAAAATATTGGTAAAAGAAGGTGATCTTGTTAAAAAAGGAGACACTCTCGCTATACTTGACATTCCAGAAGTGGACGCCAAAAAAAGTCAAGCTGAAGGTGCCGTAATTAGTGCAAAAGCGCAGTACTCTATGGCGGTCAAAGGAGCTACAGACAATCAAATCAAGCAACTTGAAGCCAAAAAAATGGGATTGAAAGAGCAATATGAATTTGCCCAAAAATCAATCAATAGATTAAGTAATATGCTTAAAGACTCCTTAGTTTCTCAGCAAACTTTTGATGAAACTTTTGCCAAATATCAAGGAGCCCAAGCCCAATACAATGCAGTTTTAGCAGAAATTGATGAAGCTAGAAAAGGAGCACGAATTGAACAACAAACGATGGCATTAGGACAGCAAGATAGAGCCTACGGCGCTTTGCAAGAAGTAGAATCTGCCAATAAAGAACGTTATGTTATAGCTCCTCAAGATATGAGTATTGAAACCATAACCCTTAACTTGGGAGAGTTGGCTTTACCAGGTTACACCTTATTTAATGGATACATAAGCAATAGCACGTACTTTCGATTTACAGTCCAAGAAAGTCAGCTTTCTGGTTTCAAAAAAGGGCAAGAAATTAGTGTTGGCATTCCAAATTCTGATAAAAAAATTAAAGGAAAAATTACTATAATAAAACAATTGGGTGCATACGGAAACATTGCAACCGCTTATCCCGATTATGAATTACAAGAAAGTTTGTTTGAAGTGCGAATTTCTCCATTAGACATAAATGAAACAAAAGATTTAATTACGAAAACAACTGTAACTTTATCATTATAATTATGCAAAATTTCTTTTCCCTCTTAAAAAGAGAATTTCAATTATTCTGGCAAAATAAAATCTTACGAATGCTATTTATAGGAGCTCCTTTATTGTATGCCATTTTGTTAGGATATGTTTACAGTAAAGGAAAAGCAACAGATTTACCTATTATTGTTGTTGATATGGATCAATCTGAAATGAGTGCAAAAGCTATTGAAATGTTTAATGATGATGAAGTCATAACTATCAAAGCGCTTTTATTCGACAAAAATGACCTTTCGAAAATTGCAATAGACAATGAAGCCAATTGCATAGTAATTATTCCCAAAGATTTTCAAAAAATGGTACTCACCAAACGGTACCCAGAAATCATTACTATTGTTAATACTGCTAATATTTTAACTGCCAATTTTTCGTCTAATGCTATACAAGTTTGTTTAGGCACCTTAAAAGTAGGCGTTCAAATGGAGACCTTACGCAAGCAAGGCATACCTGAAAAATTATTAGCGTCAGAATATGAACCTTTTAAAACTACTTTTGTCAAAAAAAACAACCGTAGCAGCAATTACTTATATTACTTATGGCCTGGTGTTTTAGCGGCTGTTTTGCAACAAGTAATTCTACTAGCATTAGCCTTATCTTTTGCCTCTGAATTTGAGAATGGAACTTTTAAAATTTTAGTAAACAAATGTCCTTCGGTTTTAAAAATGATGAGTATAAAAATCATTCCTTACCTTATTATGAGTTTTGGCGTTTGGCTTCTCTATTGGTTCTTTACCTTTTATTTCAGAATTTCTTTTTTCGAAAATTTACTACAGCTCACCTTTGTGGCGGGGATATTTGTGTTGTCCGTTTCTTTCATCGGAATATTAGTGAGTATCTTAATTCCAAATCAACTTAAAGCCACTGAAATTTTAATGGTTATCGCGACACCTAGTTTCATTTTAAGCGGGTTCAGCTGGCCGTTGAGTCAAATGCCCAATTGGGTACAAGGTGTAGCCAATGTAATTCCGTTGACACATTTTTTGAAAGCTTTTAGAATATTAATTATTGAGAATGGCACGCTCTCACAAACTTGGGATTCCATCAAAAATATGATTATTATAGGAAGTGTTTGTGCCGTTTGGGCATATATAGCTTTGTATTTTAAGAAAAAATCGGTGCTAAAAAGTGTACAATAAATAAAAAAGGCAAGAGAAATTAAACTCTTGCCTTTTGTTTATTTTTCGAAAAAATAAATCTATTTTTCAATCTCTTTCATACTGTCCATTTTCTTGTGAGCTAAGAAACCAGTAATATCTTCAAAATGTTCAACTACTCGTTTGTTACCAAATTCAAAAACTTTGGTCGCCAATCCATCAAGGAAATCACGATCGTGAGAAACCAAAATTAAAGTTCCATCAAAATCACGTAAAGCGTCTTTGATAATATCTTTGGTTTTCATATCCAAGTGATTCGAAGGCTCATCCAGAATCAATAAATTTACGGGTTCCAACAATAATTTAATCATCGCCAAACGGGTTTTCTCACCTCCCGAAAGTACTTTTACTTTCTTGGTCACATCATCGCCATGAAACATAAAAGCACCTAAAATATCTTTGATCTTAGTTCTTACATCACCCACTGCTATATCATCAATAGTTTCAAAAATAGTAGCATTTTCGTCTAACAACGCCGCTTGGTTTTGAGCAAAATATCCAATCTGAGAATTATGTCCAATTTCAACAGAACCACTATCAACGCCAATTTCTTTCATTATAGCTTTGATCATCGTTGACTTTCCTTCTCCATTTTTTCCAACAAAAGCAACCTTCTGACCTCTTTCAATTACAATATTAGCATCTTTGAAAACTACGTGATCTCCATAAGACTTTGACATTTCTTTTACAATTACAGGGTATTGTCCAGAGCGAACTGCTGGTGGAAATTTCAATTTCAATGCCGAAGTATCTACTTCATCCACTTGTACAATAACTAGTTTTTCTAACATCTTAACACGAGATTGAACAGCATCTGTTTTAGAAAAAGTACCTTTAAAACGATCAATAAAAGCGCGGTTATCAGCAATCATTCGTTGTTGCTCATCATACGCTTTTTGTTGGTGCATACGACGGTCTTTTCTCAATTCTAAATAATGGGAATATTTAGCCTTATAATCATAAATACGCCCCATTGTTACTTCAATGGTACGATTAGTAATGTTATCTACAAAAGCCCTATCGTGCGAAATCACCACTACTGCTTTGGCAGAATTGATCAAGAAATCTTCCAACCATTGAATACTTTCTATATCCATGTGATTGGTTGGCTCATCCAGCAAAATCAAATCTGGTTTTCGCAATAGAATCTTAGCCAAT
This sequence comes from Flavobacterium praedii, assembly GCF_026810365.1. NCBI lineage: Bacteria > Pseudomonadati > Bacteroidota > Flavobacteriia > Flavobacteriales > Flavobacteriaceae > Flavobacterium > Flavobacterium praedii. Next base: position 59,421 of record NZ_CP113948.1, on the reverse strand, counting down.
TCGATTCGCATTCTCCAACCCCCAGAAAATTCAGAAGTCTGACGTGTGAAATCCTCTCTTTCAAAACCCAAACCGATTAGAATTTTCTCTACTTCGGCTTCATAATTCACTTCTTCAATCGCATAGAATTTCTCACTTAAGTCTGAAACTCTTTCGATTAATTTCATATAGGCATCACTTTCATAATCAGTACGAATGGTCAATTGTTCATTGATTTCGTCGATTTCGGCTTTCATGCTAAAAATTTCACCAAACGCTTTTGATGTTTCCTCCATTACCGTGGCACCATCTGTAGTCAACAAATGCTGAGGCAAATAAGCCACAACAGCATCTTTCGGTGCCGAAACATTTCCTGTCGAAGGTTTACTTTGTCCAGCAATAATCTTTAAAAGTGTAGATTTACCCGCCCCATTTTTACCCATAAGGGCAATTTTATCATTCTCATTTATAGCAAAAGAAACATCACTAAAAAGAGTTGTTCCCCCAAAATGAACCGAAATATCGTTAATTGTAATCATTATAAAAAGTTAGAAGTTAGAGGTTAGAATTTTGAAGTTTCCATCCTCAATAAATTAAAAGGTGCAAAGATAGATTAAATAAAGAATTGAGCAACACAATTAAATTCTTGTACCGCTAAGATTTCATTAAAATAAAATTCGATAATTCACATAAGGAACTATGCAAATTATCGAATTAAAATAAGGTTATAATTTAAGAAAATTTATCCCACTATTCTTTTCTCCATTTTTTTGATTCCTCAAAAATATGTTCCAAGATTGCAGCTTCTTTTTCATCAAAATCAATATTCCTGCGGCTCATTACTAATCTTGCTGTTTCAAAAGCTTTTTTAGTTACATAAGTGGTAAATCCTGCCGCTCCACCCCAAGAAAAACTAGGTACAAAATTTCGAGGAAAACCGCTTCCAAAAATATTGGCGCTCACCCCTACTACTGTCCCAGTATTGAACATAGTATTGATACCGCATTTACTATGGTCTCCCATCATCAAACCACAGAACTGAAGACCAGTTTTGGCAAATCCTTCGGTTTCATAACTCCACAATTTTACTTCTTCGTAATTATTTTTTAAATTGGAGTTATTACTATCTGCTCCAATGTTACACCATTCTCCTAAGACCGAATCTCCAAGAAATCCATCATGACCTTTATTAGAATACGCAAAAAGAACCGCATTTTTTACCTCCCCACCAATTCTGGAATAAGGCCCTACAGTTGTTGCTCCATACACTTTGGCACCCATTTTTACTTGTGCATTTTCGCATAAAGCAAATGGACCGCGAATGATAGAACCCTCCATAATTTCCGAATCTTTACCTATATATATTGGCCCTTCAGAAGCGTTTAAAGTTACAAACTCCAACTTGGCCCCTTCTTCTATAAAAATAGTTGAAGGTGAAATCACATTAACACTTTTTGGGATGGGCTGTGATTTTCTATCCTGAGTTAAAAATTCAAAATCCTCTCGGATAGCAGCGTCATTTTTAGAAAAAATATCCCAAGTATGCTCTATAGTGATACAATCTTCATTGTATTCCAAAATCTCATATGTATCAAAGTCAACTGATTCTTGTTCATCATTGGTATAAAAAGCAATAACATCATCTCCCCTAAAAATAGCTTGATTAGGTCCAAGATTACTAACCATTTCGACCAGAACAGCATTTGGCAGATAAGAGGCATTAATCATAACATTTTCTTCCAATTCTACCATCGGATATTTCTCTGACAAATATTCTTCGGTAACTGTTGTTGTGGTAGATCCCAAATGCATCTCCCATTTTTGACGAATCGTCATAATACCAATAAGTATATCGGCGACAGGACGAGTGAAGGTAAAGGGCAACAAGGCATTTCGAGCGGGACCGTCAAAAAGTATGTAGTTCATAAATTAAATTATAAATTGTTAAAATGTGATTTGGTTATCACTGCAAAGTTACAACTATTTTTAAATGTTTACGAAAGTAAGGAATCCCACACGTAAAGAATCTGAGTCAAAATTCCATAAAAAAAGCCCCGCAATTTGCGAGGCTTTTGATGTATTTGAAACCAGTTAAAATTATTTAACGTGTTTAGCGTATTTAGTTTTGAATTTATCAATACGTCCTGCTGTATCGATAAGTTTAGATTTACCTGTGTAAAAAGGGTGAGAAGTTCTAGAAATCTCCATTTTTACAACTGGATATTCAACACCATCAACAACTATCGTTTCTCTAGTATCAGCAGTAGATTTAGTGATAAAAACATCTTCATTTGACATGTCTTTAAAAGCAACTAATCTGTAATTTTCTGGGTGTACACCTTTTTTCATCTTGAATCTTTTTTATTTGTTAATTATAACTTGTCTTGAAGCTTTTCTTCTAACAGAAAAGGTATAAACACATTATAACTTTTTGTTTTACAATATTATTTTGAGTTTGCAAATTTACACTTATTTTTCAATATACAAACCATTGAGCCACTTTTTTTATATTGATGTAAAAATCAATTTATACGTGCCATTATATTGGGAATTGTTATATTTGTAGATTAATAAAAAACAACTACAATGGTAAATGAAATTATAAAAAGAAACGGAATAACTTATGGAGTAATAACTGGTGTAATTCTTTGTTTGATTACTGCTTCCATGTATGCAATTAACTTAGAATTATTTATTGCTTGGTGGACTACATTATTAAGTTTTTCTGTTATTATTATTGTACCTATTATTTCGCTTTCTAAAGCAAAAAAAGAGTTAAATGGTGTTTTACCCTACAAAGAAGCATTCACTAGCTACTTCATTGCTGCAGCAATTGGGATACTTATTTCTATTGCTTTCAAAATCATTTTAATTAATTTTATAGATCCTTCCGTAAAAGACACCCTTTTGGATTTAACAATAAAATACCTGATTAGTACTTCTGAAAAATTTGGAGTTCCTGCCTCTGCAATGAATGAAACAATTTCAAAACTAAAAGAAAGTGATCCATTCTCAATTGTTGAACAATTGAAAGGCTCAGTTTTTTATCTCTTTTTTTGCGCTATAATTGGTTTAATTATAGCAGCCTTCTTCAAAAGTAAATCTACACCACAAGAATACAAATAATGAATTTATCTATACTCATACCGCTTCTAAACGAAGAGGAATCACTACAAGAGTTGTACACTTGGATCATTTCTATCATGAAATCGAACAATTATAGTTACGAGATCATTTTTCTGGATGACGGAAGTACTGATGAATCTTGGAATATTATAGAAGGATTTGCCACTGAGAATCCAAATGTAAAAGGGATTCGATTCATGAAAAACTTTGGAAAATCACAAGCTTTACATGCTGGTTTCGCTAAGGCAAAAGGCGATGTCATTATCACGATGGATGCCGACTTGCAAGACAGCCCTGACGAAATACCAGGTTTGTACGAAATGATTACAACCGAAAAATACGATTTGGTTTCGGGTTGGAAAAAGAAACGTTACGACTCAGTTGTAGCCAAAAATCTTCCATCGAAATTATTCAATTGGGCGGCCAGAAAAACATCTGGAGTGGAATTGAATGATTTTAATTGTGGCCTTAAAGCTTATAAAAATGTTGTTGTAAAAAACATTGAAGTATCTGGCGAAATGCACCGATACATTCCTGTTTTGGCGAAAAATGCTGGTTTTGGAAAAATCGGAGAAAAAGTAGTACAACATCAAGCGAGAAAATATGGAGAAACCAAATTTGGAATCGAACGTTTCATAAATGGTTTCTTGGATTTAATTACGATTTGGTTTCTTTCCCGATTTGGAAAAAGACCGATGCATTTATTTGGTGCCATTGGATCTTTAATGTTTATCATTGGTTTTTTATTGGCTGGATATATTGGAGTTTCGAAACTGTACCATATGTATATGGGGATGCATTACAATCTAGTCACCACCAATCCTTGGTTTTATATTGCATTGACAACAATGGTTTTGGGAACGCAATTATTTTTGGCAGGATTTCTGGGTGAAATTATTTTGAGAACCAAGAACAATGAGGAACGTTACAAAGTTTCTAGTGAAGTGAATTTTTAATTTTTTTTCTTGATATAACAAATAGAACTCCCAAAAAGCAATTTGCTTATCCTATATTAAAATTAAAAAAATAATTATAAGAACTTAATATTTCGCTTTACGAATCTAGCCCTGATAGGAGCGGCATCCTTTTCTTGTGTCGTTTTTTTCTAACGACACAAGAAAAGATATAGCGGATAGCAGGAAATAGCTCCTAATAAAGCTTATATACTTTCCTTGACAAAATAGAATAACAATTTTAAACTAAATATATAATGCACATAGCACAAAACATTTTAGACGCAGTAAACGAATGGTTGACTCCAACGTTTGACAATGAAACACAAGTAGCCGTTAAAGAATTAATGACGACTTCTCCAAAAGAATTGGAAGAGAGTTTTTATAAAAATTTAGAATTTGGAACAGGCGGTATGCGCGGTGTAATGGGGGTTGGAAACAACCGAATCAACAAATATACCCTTGGAAAAAACACTCAAGGACTTTCTAATTATTTACATACTGTTTTTCCAGGACAGGCTTTGAAAGTTGTAATTGCTTTTGATTGCCGTCATAATAGTCAATCCTTAGCCAAAGTGGTTGCTGATGTTTTCTCTGCGAATGGGATTCAAGTGTATTTATTTTCGGATTTGAGACCTACACCAGAATTATCTTTTGCACTTAAACATTTAGGTTGTCAATGTGGAATTGTACTTACTGCTTCACACAATCCACCAGAATATAATGGTTACAAAGTATATTGGGAAGATGGCGGACAAATTGTTCCTCCTCAAGATGCTGCTATCATTAATGTTATAGAGAATTTGAATTACAACGAAATTAAATTTTCGGCAGACGAAAGTTTGATTCAATACATAGACACTGAAATTGACGAAGCTTTTGTAAAATCGTCTGTAGAAAATGCAAGTTTCAACACTCCACAGGAAGCCAAAGACAACTTAAATATTGTGTTTACTTCTTTGCACGGGACTTCGATTACGGCTGTACCAGCAACTTTGGAAAAAGCGGGTTATACGAATGTGAACATCGTTCCAGAGCAAGCCAAACCAGATGGAAATTTCCCAACGGTAAAATCTCCGAATCCAGAAGAGCCAGAAGCATTGACTATGGCACTGGCTTTGGCAGACAAATTGAACGCTGATATTGTTGTGGGTACTGATCCAGATTGTGACCGTTTGGGAGTTGCTGTTCGAAACAACGAAGGCAAAATGATTTTGTTGAACGGAAACCAAACGATGATTTTGATGACGGCTTTCCTATTGGAACAATGGAAAAAAGCGGACAAAATAAACGGCCAACAATTTGTGGGTTCTACTATTGTTTCTACTCCAATGATAATGGAATTAGCAACTGCTTATGGCGTAGAATGCAAAGTGGGATTAACAGGCTTTAAATGGATTGCCAAAATGATCAAAGATTTTCCTGAACTGGAATTTATTGGTGGTGGAGAAGAGAGTTTTGGATACATGGTTGGTGATGCTGTTCGCGATAAAGATGCTGTTGCAGCTACATTATTAGTTTGCGAAATAGCGGCTCAAGCCAAAGCTAAAGGCAGCTCTGTTTACAATACTTTGTTGCAATATTATGTAGATTTTGGTTTCTACAAAGAGCATTTGGTTTCTATTACTAAAAAAGGCATGGAAGGATTGGCCGAAATCAATCAAATGATGGTTGATTTACGTGAAAATCCTTTGAAAGAAATCAATGGAGAAAGAGTGGTTATGATGGAAGACTACAAATCATCAATAGCCAAAAACCTTTTTACAGGTGAAGAAGAAACGATGGATATGCCAAAATCTGATGTATTGATTTACTATACAGAAGACGGTTCTAAAATATGTGCCAGACCAAGTGGAACTGAGCCTAAAATTAAATTTTACATCAGCGTAAACACCCAATTAGAAAGCGTTGCCGATTTCACAAGAGTAGAAGAAGTGTTGAACGAAAAGATTAAAAACATAATTATTGCAATGCAATTGAACTAATGAACAATTTTAAAAGAATATTCCCTTTTGTAATTCCTTATAAAAAGTATGCTTACCTGAACATTTTTTTTAATGTTTTGTATGCACTTTTTAGCACACTTTCTTTTGTTTCGTTGATTCCGATGATGCAAGTTTTATTCGACCAAACCAAAAGAAATACGACAATGCCAGTTTACAAAGGTATTTGGGAAGTTAAAAAGTATGGTGAAGATTATTTAAGTTATTATATTACACACACAACCGATACTTTTGGAGTAGGACGAACATTAAGCATAATGGTCATTATCATCATTTCTATCTTTTTATTAAAAAACTTATCTGATTATTTAGCCATGTTTTTTATTACTTTTTTACGAAATGGAGTATTGAAAGATATGCGAAATGCCATGTACAAAAAGACTATTGAATTACCATTGGCTTTTTACTCCGAAAAAAGAAAAGGAGACGTAATCGCTAGAATTTCAGGAGATGTTAATGAGGTTCAAACTTCATTTTTATCCATTCTTGAACTGATTGTAAAGGAGCCTTTGACGATTGTTTTTACCCTAATTACAATGGTTACTATCAGTGTACAATTGACTCTTTTTGTGTTTATTTTTATCCCAGTTTCAGGATATGTTATTTCCCTTATTGGAAAACAATTAAAAAAGAAGTCAACTAAGGCACAAGAAGAACAAGGTGTCTTTTTATCAACTATCGAAGAAACATTGGGAGGACTAAAAGTAGTAAAAGGTTATAACTCAGAAAACTACTTCAACCGTGTTTTTCAAGAGTCAACACAACGTTTTTTTACATTATCAAATAGCATAGGTAATCGCCAAAACCTAGCTTCTCCAGCCAGTGAGTTTATGGGAATTATGGTTATTGCTATATTACTATGGTACGGAGGACACATGGTCTTAATAGAAAAAACATTAAACGGAGCATCCTTTATTGCCTATATGGGACTGGCATACAACATTCTGACTCCGGCTAAATCTATTTCAAAAGCATCCTACGCCATCAAAAGAGGGAACGCAGCCGCTGAGCGAGTTTTAGAGATCTTGGATCAAGAAAATACAATTACCAGTAAATTGAATGCTGTAGAAAAGACTACTTTCGATTCACAAATTGCTATCCAAAATATTAACTTCAGTTATGAAGAAGAAAATGTATTGAAGAATTTTTCACTTACCGTAAAAAAAGGACAAACTGTTGCACTTGTGGGGCAATCCGGAAGTGGAAAAAGTACAATTGCCAATTTATTGACGCGTTTTTATGATGTAAATGAGGGAAGTATTGCAATTGACGGTATTGCCATTAAAGATTTCAATTTGCAATCACTTCGTAGTTTGATGGGATTGGTTACACAAGATAGCATTTTATTCAATGATACTATAAAAGAAAATATTTCACTAGGAAAACTAGATGCAACTGATGAAGAAATTATAGAGGCTCTGAAAATAGCCAATGCCTATGAATTTGTGAACGATTTACCAAAAGGCATTTACACAAACATTGGTGACAGCGGGAATAAACTTTCTGGAGGTCAAAAACAAAGACTTTCTATAGCTCGTGCTGTTTTAAAAAATCCACCTATTATGATTTTGGATGAAGCAACATCGGCACTAGATACCGAAAGTGAAAAATTCGTTCAAGTGGCACTAGAAAATATGATGCAAAACAGAACTTCTATTGTAATTGCACATCGCCTTTCAACCATTCAAAAGGCCGATTTGATTGTAGTTATGCAAAAAGGAGAAATAGTAGAGCAAGGAAAACACGACGAACTTATTGCTTTGAATGGTACTTATAACAAATTGGTAACGATGCAGTCGTTTGAATAGCATAGATTAGTTTAAAAAGTTTAACAAAAACTAAACTTTAAACCTTTTAACCTTTTAATTTATACCCATAAAATGTACCTTAACAATCCTAACATAAAACTTCCACAAGATCCAGATACCATTGTATGGAAATATCTGGACTTGTCGAAGTTTTTGGATTTATTGCTTTCGCAAAAATTATTCATGTCTCGATCTGATAAATTTGAAGACCAATACGAAGGCACTTTTAGCGAACCTACATTTGAGGAAATCAAAAAACTTTCGATAAACAATCCTGATTTCTTAAATTATTACAAAACCCATCGGGAGAAAGTAGCCATTAGCAGTTGGCACATCAATGAATATGAATCGTTTGCCATGTGGCAAATTTTTACCCAAAACAGCGAAGGATTGGCCATACAATCTACCGTAAAAAGGCTTCAAGAGGCTTTGGTTCCCGAAAAAAATTACAAACAATATATTGGTGAAGTCAATTATATCGACTACAAAAAAGAATACATTCCGTTTGATGATATGTTTTTCCCTTTTTTATTCAAACGAAAAAGTTTTCAATACGAACGCGAAGTACGCATCATTACAGACGTAGCAGACAGCAACATCAAATTGAATGATGGTTTAAAAATAAATGTAAATATCAGTCAACTGATAGAAAAAATTTATATACATCCCAAATCCGAGAATTGGTACAAAAACTTAGTAATTCAATTGGTAAAACAACTAGGATTTGATTTTGAAATTGAAAAATCAGATTTAGAAAGTGACATATTGATTTAAGAGTTAAATCGGATTGTATGTTTCCACTTTCCAATCATTTTTTGCCAAATCGATATAATTGTAATGAAGTACATCTTTGCTGTCAAACTTCCCATTTTTATTGGTGTCCTCTACTGTTCTAAAATACAAACGGTTTTGTGATTCTATTAAGTTCCAATCGATCAATTCTTGAAAATCAGCTGAAACTTTGGTCAATTTTCCCCCACTAATTTTACTTAAATACAAAGTTGTAATATCACTTACATCAAGTTTTCCATCTTTATTGGTATCCATATCACACATCGTATAAACCATAATTTGCTTATTGATTTTATCCGAAACTGTTTTTAAATAAGTAGCTGTTTGAATTAAAATTGGCTCATCTGTTAATGCTCTAATAGAATCGGAACCAATTTTTTGAAATTTAAGATTTTGCAAATATCCTGTAATTTCATACTCGGATGCATTTGATATAGTGAAACTCAAATCATTTACACTAGAAGAACCGTATTTATTTTTGGATCCTTTTTCATATACGCTCAAATCTCCTACTGGATGAATCAAATAGTCTGTTCCTTGCATTTGAATGGGCAAATCGGCAATTTTGATTTGAGTCGAATCGGCTTTAGTTAATTCTCTCCCAACTTTTGAAGCATCGTAAGTCACTTTAGGCTTTTCAGATTCTTCTTTACAACTTGCTAAAAATAAAAGCGATATTCCAACAAAGGCAAAATACGATATTCTCATAATAATTTTAATATTAAAAAATAAACTCAAATGTAATCATTTTTAAAAATGAAAAAGGCGATATACTGCAGATTTATTCATTTTAATATAATTATAACCTCATGCTCAACTTCAAATTAAAAACGCGGGTTGTCATATAATTCGGAATCGCATATTCTGTTTTGGTATATACATCTCGAACCCAAGTATTGGTTATCGCATTTTGATTGTTAAAAAGATTGAAAATTTCAAAACCCAGAGACAGTTCCTTTACGCTTTTTAAAAATTTCTTATTAGACATTCCTATTTTTTGATCGATAAAAACTTTGGAAAATCCAACATCAACACGGCGGTAGTCATTCAATCGATTTTGATACAAATACGGATCTGAATACGATGGTGAACCTCCTGGTAATCCGGTATTGTAAACCAAATTTAGATACAATTTTAAACTCGGAATATTTGGCATATAATCCTGAAACAAAAGTGCAAATTTCAATCGTTGGTCTGTTGGTCTGGAAATATATCCTTTGTTATCGATATTCTCTTCCGTTTTTAGATAGCCAAAACTAATCCAAGAATCGGTTCCTGAAACAAATTCCCCATTCAGACGAACATCTAGACCTTGCACATAAGCAATCGCATTGTTATTTGCCGCATAGCGTATCCTTACATTATCAACTGTATACGGATTTACATTGGTCATTTTTTTATAATACCCTTCGGTTACTAACTTAAATGGTCGTTCCCACATTTTAAAACTATAATCATTCGCTATAACAAGATTTATAGATTTTTGAGCTTTAACATTTGGTTGCACCACTCCACTGAAATCACGCAATTCTCTATAAAAAGGAGGCTGATTATACACCCCAATGGTAAATCGGAATATCATTTCTTTTTTCCAATCGGGTTTGATAGCGAATTGGGCTCTTGGACTAAAAACAGTTTGAAATTTATTATCTAAATTATCACCTGTAACTTCCCAGCTTTGCATTCGTGCACCTAGATTATACCAAACTTCGCTTGAACCCAAAATATCTTTTCTACTCCATTGTGCATATGCCGAAAACCGATTGATATCTGTAAAATTTATAGCACTTACATATTGGTAAGGAACTAACAATCCTGCATAAGGTAGATATGGTTCATTATTTTTAGGCAATACAATTGGAGGTCTTATCGAAAACCCAGCCGAATCAATTACTTCCCATTCTGAAATTCGGTCATGAATCGATTCTTTGGTGTATTTTACTCCCCATTCGATTTGATTTTGTTTCCAGTTTTTCAACCCTTTAAGCTCCAAATTAGCAATCAAAGCATCCAAATCATTTCGAGCATGATTGATCTGGGAACCAATCCCTCTAGAAAAGGCAATATCCCCGTATGTATCCGAACCAATATTGGTATCGACTTCGCCCAAACGGTATTGTGCTAAAATATCAAAATATTCTTGTTCTAAAGTATGAAAAACGGATCCAATAAATTTCAAGGTAAAAGTATCACTCACTTGATATGTGGATTTTAAAGCTCCAAAATAAGTATCGTATTTGTCCTTTTCCTTGCCTTCATAATAAACAGCAAGTGCCATTGGTGCATCTACTGTTCCAAAATTAGTTTGACGAGTAAGAGGTTGGTACAAATACTTATTTTGAGAAATATTCCCTAGAAAACTCCATTGCCATTTGGCAGAAGCTTGATAATTGACGTTTGTTTGAATATCTGCAAAAGTAGGTGTATAATTAGTTTGAGTTTCTTGACTATTGACTAAAAGACTATTATTTCTATATCTGACACCCGTAATTGCAGACCATTTATTATCTTTAGAAACCGCATCAACAGCTAGACTTCCGCCTAGGAGACTCATTTCGAGAGCCGCACCAAATTTTGTTGGATTTCTATAGGTAATATCCAAAACTGAAGACATTTTATCACCATACTTTGCTTGAAAACCTCCTGCTGAAAATTCTATATTTTGAACCAAATCGGTATTGATAAAACTCAACCCTTCTTGTTGACCTGACCGAATCAAAAAAGGACGATACACTTCAATCTCGTTTACATATACCAAATTTTCGTCGTAATTTCCTCCTCGAACCGAATATTGTGTACTAAGTTCATTATTAGTATTTACACCAGGCAACGTTTTCAAAACATTTTCAATTCCAGCATTGGCCCCAGGAATAAAACGAATATCTTCGGCTTCAAAAGTAATAATACCTTGGACTGTTTTTTTAGTATTGCCGTTTATAATAACCTCACCCATCTGTTCTTCCTGATCATTCATCTGCAAGTTGAGCAGATAAACTTCATTGGACTTTAAAGAAACAGTAAGACTAGCTTTTTTTAATGAAATATGAGTAAAAGCTATAGTAACTTTTTGATCGGAAGGAATTGCAATTTGATAGAAACCATTATCGTTTGTCTGAGTCGTGTTATTTAAACAACTTACATTTACGCCTTCAACAGGAAGATTTTTTTGATCGAAAACAACTCCTTTAACAAAAGCAGTCTGAGCAAATGAATTTGATCCTATCCACACAAAAATAAAACAACACAGCGATTTAAAAATATTCAATTGGTTAAGATTTATTGTTTTTGATTTCTTTGAAAATGAGTTTCAAAGATAGAAGAATTCCCTACATTATCAACTACTACCACTTTTAAAACATTATTGCCTTGAGCTACTATGCCATCACTGAAATTATGGGTCAACAATCCTGTTTTATTATCGTATTCCATCAAAATCCATTCTCCATTTAGATAGCCATTATATGACTTTATACCTGAAACAGAATCCGAAATATTCACTTGAAGCAATTTTTGATTGTCTAATGTTTTGCCTTCAATAGGTTTAGTCATAGAAATAATAGGCGGAATCGTATCCAAAACTAATTTGAATTGACCCAAAGTTTTTGTTTTCGCCTCATATACATTCTCTTTTTGACGGGTTGCATTGTAGCTCACCCTCCTACCTTCTATCCTACCTATAAACACTTTTTCTTTAAGACTTTCAGAAAAACTATCACTCTCCATAGAAACAGTAAAACTAGAATGAGCAGGAACCGTATCGTCATGTACAGTCAAAACATTGTTTTTTACATCAAAATTCAAATTAAAGTCATTATAAAAAGTCCCAGCAGGAAAGAAAACAGAACATTTGTCTTTTTCAAAAAAGCAATCTTTCGAAGCTTTAACTAAATAATTAGAAACAACAGCTTCTTTTTCGATTATAGTTGAAAGTGCATCATATGATATAGGAATAGTAATTGTGGTTTTATTTCCATAAAAATCTGAAACCTCCAAACGACAAACTGAATTCACATTAGGAAGCACCGAAATAACGCCATTAGTATCATCTGTTCTAATAATACTCAGATTAAAGGGCGGATTCATAAATAATTTTTGAATTCTTTGTTGTGTTTTTTTATAAAAAGAATAATCGATAAATGCATTTATATAACGCATTTCATCAAAAGAATAAGTATTGAATTGATAGCCAAAAATAGATTTGCCATTACAAAACAAATTCACATCAAAAACGCCATTTTTATTAAATGACACATCATCATAGTCATAAGCTGAAATTCCAAAACCTATTTTACCGTTGGCAACGACTTTATCTGCTAAATATGTTCCGTCTTTCTGCAATGACAAATTAATTGGTATAAAACGTTGTGCGTGATTAACCGTAGTTTTGGAATCTAAAGGATACACGAATAAATTAGAAACAATAGGCTTTTTGGCATCTTTCATAAAAGTATCAAAACCAAAAAACATAGGATTAATTACTTTTTCCGTTTTAGTGTCTCTGAATTCAAAATGCAAATGAGGCCCTTCAGAAGCACCCGTATTTCCAGAAAGAGCTATTAACTGTCCTTTACTAACAGGCATTTCATTTGGTTTAAAATACATTTCAATTTCAAAAGACTGTTCTTTATAATGCGTTTTCTTTATAACACTTTCGATAAAATCGGTAGCTTTTTGCAAATGACCATACACCGAAGTATATCCATTAGGGTGATCAATATAAATGGTTTTCCCATTACCAAAAGTAGAAATCTTAATTCTGGAAACATAACCATCAGCAACTGCATAAACATTGATCCCTTCTCTTTGAAGCGTTTTCATATCGAAGCCAGCGTGAAAATGATTGGGTCTTAATTCACCGAAATTTCCAGATAATTGCAAGGGAATATCTAACGGAGGACAAAAATAATTTTTAGGATAATCCGTTTGAGCAAATAGAATACTGGTAAAAAGAATTGAAAAAAAGGAAATTTTCATGAAATACATTTTTGCTAAGGTAAAAAAAGGAACTAAATCTCACAAGTTAAAATAAATGCAATACACAACAATCTGATTTTTAAATTGTTAATTATTTTAATGTAAAAAATTCAATAAAATATTGTAATAATAAAAAGGAATACTAACTTTGTAAGATTAAGTAATGAATAGGAATTATAATGAGTGTGATTGCAGAAATAATTAATACTCTTGAAAATAAGATTAAAAAACTTTTTTTTAAAATAAAAAGTTTAGAACAAAACAATCAAGAATTACAATTAGAATTAAAGAATGCTGCAGTGTTGATACAATCTCAAACGATTGAAATTGAAACGCTAAAAACACAATTAGAGACACTCAAAATAGCCAATGCATTATTAGGCAGTGACGATAATAAAAGAGATACAAAGCTTAAAATAAATTCAATAATTCGTGAAATTGATTACTGTATAGCTCAGCTATCAGATTAGTAAAAATATGGACGAAAAGCTTAAAATTAAGATATCAATTGCAGACAGAGTTTACCCTTTAACAGTGGATCGCTCTCAGGAAGAAGGACTTAGAAGTGCTTCGAAGAAAATTGATGCGATGATTAAGCAATTTGAAGAAAATTATGCTGTACGAGACAAACAAGATGTATTGGCTATGTGTGCCTTACAATTTGCTTCTCAAGCAGAACAAAAACAAATTGATAATGCAATAAATGGCGAAGAAACCATTGAAAGATTAAACAAAATCAATTTACTTTTAGATCAACATCTCGAAAATTAAACGTTCTTTACAAAGACTAAGATACTGCCTACATTAGTTCATATTGGTAAACTCAACACTAACATTTTAGAATGAGCAAATCATCACTACTAAAGCATGCCACGCTTCGGCGAGGAAACTTGAACAGTGAGTTAGCTCAAAACTTGTCTTTTCGAGTTTATACAACTTCTAATGTAGGCTTTTTTTATATATAAATTTTTAATAAACATGGACATCATAACAATAATTATTTCAGGAATTACAGGTATAGCAGCAGGATTTGGCATCGCAAAAATCATCGAAAAAAGCAATATCTCTAATTTAATCAAAAGCGCAAAAAAAGAAGCAGCATCAATCTTAAAAGACGCCAATCTTGAAGCCGAAAATATTAAAAAAGACAAAATTCTTCAAGCAAAAGAAAAATTTATTGAATTAAAATCGGAACACGAACAGGTAATTCTTGCGCGAGATAAAAAAGTAGCTGAAGTCGAAAAAAGAGTTCGAGACAAAGAATCTCAAATTTCAAATGAATTATCAAAAGCTAAAAAAGTAAATGATGATTTTGAGGCAAAAACAGCTGAATACTCAACTAAGATCGAAGTTTTAGAAAAAAAACAACAAGAAGTTGACAAGCTACATAAAAGTCAATTGCAACAACTAGAATTAATTTCTGGTTTATCTGCAGATGAAGCCAAAGAGCAATTAGTTGAAGGACTTAAGGCAGAAGCCAAAAGTAAAGCCATGTCTCATATTCAAGACACAATTGAAGAAGCAAAATTAACTGCACAACAAGAGGCCAAAAAAATAATCATCAACACGATCCAAAGAGTTGGTACTGAAGAAGCTGTAGAAAACTGTGTATCGGTATTCAACATCGAATCTGATGATGTAAAAGGTAGAATTATTGGACGTGAAGGTAGAAACATTAGGGCCCTTGAAGCAGCAACAGGAGTTGAAATTATCGTTGATGACACTCCAGAAGCTATAATTCTTTCCTGTTTTGACCCTGTACGAAGAGAAATAGCACGTTTGGCATTACACAAATTAGTTACAGACGGACGTATTCACCCTGCCCGAATTGAAGAAGTTGTTGCAAAAACAACTAAACAAATTGACGATGAAATTATAGAAGTAGGAAAACGCACTGTGATCGATTTAGGAATTCACGGTTTACATCCTGAATTGATAAAAGTAGTAGGTAGAATGAAATACCGTTCTTCTTACGGACAAAATTTATTGCAACACTCTCGTGAAGTTTCAAAACTTTGTGGAATTATGGCTGCTGAATTAGGATTGAATGTTAAACTTGCCAAAAGAGCTGGATTACTTCATGATATTGGTAAAGTACCTGATGCCGAAAGCGATCTACCTCACGCCTTATTAGGTATGCAATGGGCTGAAAAATACGGTGAGAAAGAGGAAGTTTGTAACGCCATTGGAGCCCACCATGACGAGATAGAAATGAAATCATTACTATCTCCAATCGTTCAAGTTTGTGATGCCATTTCTGGCGCAAGACCAGGTGCAAGAAGACAAGTTTTAGACTCTTACATTCAACGTTTGAAAGATTTAGAAGAAGTGGCTTATGGATTTAGCGGAGTAAAAAATGCTTATGCAATTCAAGCTGGTAGAGAACTTCGTGTTATTGTAGAAAGCGAAAAAGTTTCAGATGATAATGCAGCCACTTTATCATTTGAAATTTCACAAAAAATTCAAACCGAAATGACTTATCCAGGTCAAGTGAAAGTTACCGTAATTAGAGAAACTAGAGCAGTAAATATAGCTAAATAAAAATTCATAAATTATCCCGAAAGTTTTGGGATTTAATTCCAAATTTCAATTATTGCATAATTGAAATTTGGTTTTTTTTTACAATTTATTTAAAAAAAGCAATTAGTTTTTTTTGAAATAAATCTTAAAGGTTGATCCAAAATCAAGCGTACTTTCTACTTCAATTTTACCCCCCATATTCTCGATTTGATTTTTAGTTAAATATAATCCAACGCCACGTGCATCGGTATTTTTATGAAACGTTTTATATAACCCGAATATAGAATCTTTGTGTTTACTCAAATCAATTCCCAATCCGTTATCTTTTACATTTAAAATAATGTAATCATCATTTGATTCTGATGTAAAAATAATTTTTGGCTCTTTATTTGGATCTGAATATTTGATTGCATTAGTAACTAAGTTTAACATTATACTTTCCAAATAAGCAGGAATACACATGACAATTAAAGAATTTGGAACATAATTCAAAACTTGAATTCCCTTTATTTTTATAGATTCATGGAGAACATCCAGAACTTTATCAATAAAACTATTGACTTTTAATTCCTGAGTATTATTCTCTTTCTCGGTATATATACTAACCAATTCATTAAGATTCTCAATTGTTGAGAACAATTCATCAGATACAATTTGAATGTTACTCATTGTATCTGAATCTGATAAAAGGTTCTCTTTATGCAAATCTAATAATGATTTTATATTTCCACTATGGGTCCTTAAATTATGAGATACTATATGGGCAAAATTTAATAACTTATTGTTTTGGGTATTTACAATTTCAAGCATTTGCGCCAATTCAATTTCTTTCTCTTTTTGTTCAGAAATATCAGTATGAGTACCTGCAATACGAAGAGGCTTTCCATTTTCGTCTCTTTCGATAACTTTTCCCCTATCCAGTATCCATTTGTATCTTCCATTGCATAAAACACGATGGCAAGTTTCATAAAATGGAATTTTATTTTCAAAATGAAGGTTTATATTACCATAATATTCTTCGCGATCATCAGGATGCACCCTTTCATCCCATTCTTCAGGAGAAGCTACCAAATCCGACTCATTCAATTCCAAGATCTTCATGGATTCCGAAGAATAATAAACGTTATTTGTGATCAAATCCCAATCCCAAACTCCTCTATCCGAAGCTTGAACTGCAAAATGATATCTTTCATCTGCAATTTTCAAGCGAATCTCCTGCTCTTTAACAATTGTTATATCCGAAATTAGTCCATAAAAAACCACCTCATCTTGTTTACTTTTTTTTGGGGTTGCATCAATACGAATCCATTTATATCCACTTTCAGGCAATAGCAATCTAAAATCTATTTCCCACTTTTTTTTGCTTGTTACTGCTTTCTCATAGGAATCCAAGAAACCTTTTAAATCTGGTTCATAAATCTTGTAATTTGATAATCTATAGGAATCTTCCAAAAAATCATTAATCGAAAACTCATCTAAAAACTCAATAGGTTTACTTAAGAAATCAACCGATATATGTTTTTGAGAATTAACCCTAATTTGGAAAATAATATTGGGAAGTTGTTTTATTAAACTCTCGTATAACTTGTTTAAATCTTCAGGTTTTTTATTGGTTGTAAAAATCATATCTTAGGGACTACTTATTTACAACAAAAATATCGAAACTTATATATATATCCTTCAAAAATAACAATTTATTACAAAATCACTTTCTAGGATGAAAGGTATTTATCACTTCTGTTAAAAATTTACGATCTAAATGGACATAAATTTCTGTTGTGGTAATGGATTCGTGTCCAAGCATCAATTGAATCGAACGTAAATCGGCACCATTTTCTAATAAATGAGTTGCAAAAGAATGACGAAAAGTATGTGGGCTAATCTTTTTATTTAAATTGATTTTTACAGCCAAATCCTTAATGATTGTAAAAATCATAGCTCTTGTCAATTGTCTTCCTCTGCGATTCAGAAATAAAGTATCTTCAAATCCTTTTTGAATATTCAAATGAACACGGACATCATTTTTGTAAATACCAATGTATTTTTGGGTCAAATCCCCAACAGGAACAAAACGTTGTTTATTTCCTTTCCCTGTTATCTTTATAAATCCTTCTTCAAAAAACAAATCGGATATTTTTAAGGTTACCAATTCGGAAACGCGAAGTCCACAGCCGTAAAGCGTTTCCAGTAAAGCTCGATTACGTTCCCCTTCGTTCGAACTCAAATCAATTGCCAAAATTAATGCATCGATTTCCTCAATAGCCAATGTATCTGGTAATTTTCGTCCTGTTTTTGGAGATTCAATTAATTCCAGAGGATTATCATTTCTATAATCTTCAAAAATTAAATAGGAAAAAAAACTTTTTAATCCTGAAATTATTCTGGCTTGAGATCTTGGATTTACTTCTTTGGAAACAGCATATATAAATTGTTGAAGTATTTCTTCATTTATAGTAATTGGAGAACGCTGAATGTCATTTTGAGTCAAAAACAAACGCAAACGATCGATGTCAAAGGTATAATTGTCAATAGTGTTTTTTGACAAACCTCTTTCAATTTTAAGATAAGACTGATAATTTTTTAGATACAATTCCCAATTCATAGATACAAAGTAATGAATTTTATTGGCATAAAAAAAACCTCCCGAGTTGGGAGGTTTACTATTTAATTTTATATAATAACCTGTATCTTTTTTATTGGATGGGATATAATTTGAATCACCATTTATATAATAGTCCAAATTTGGGTTGAGCGAAAATATTATTAAATAAATTTATATTGACTACCAAATCACTAGTACTAGATCCATTTTCTGGTTTCGCATTATTATAACTTAAAACCTCCGCTAACGTAAATGTTGCCGCCCATTTCTGTGTAAAAAAATAATTAATTCCCAAATCAATATTAGCTTTGATACCATCATTTGTATCAGAAGTCCCATTCAAATATTCCAACTTTGTATGATTGTATCCCAAACCTGTTTCTCCGTATGCTTTAAAATTACCAAAATTCAAGAAATAATATCTTGCAAATACCCCAATTCCATATGAATTTGATTTATCAAGATTATTACTATTCAGTAAATATGACACCGACGAGATATTAAAATCACCTCCTACGGCCCATTTTTGATCCAAAAAATAGCCAAATTTGGGTGTAATAGCAAAATAATCATCACTACTGTCCCCTGTCGTTATAGTTATTCCGCCCTCAAGCCACATATCTCCTTTTGAAAAAGTAGCTTTTGGCAAACCCGATTCTTGAGCATTTGCAAAACCGAATGCAAATACTGTTACTAATACTACAATAATTCTTTTCATTTTTTTGTTTTGTTTGTTAATACTCTAGTAAATGTACGAAATACGAATCAAAAAAAGTTAACTAAACCTTAATTAAATCGTAAAAAAAAAGTAGTAAATAACTATAAATAAGATATTTACATCTAAAAACAAAAGATAAAATTAACAAGAATTAAAAAAAGATGTTTTTTCTTAACAAAATAAATAAAAACAGTTTTATTTTAAAAAAGCATTCTTTTTTGATGCAAATGATTATCACTATTAGATTTGGTTTATTTATTTTTACAAAAACAAAAAAATATGAAAATTGCCATCCTTAATGGTCCAAATCTTAATTTACTAGGAAAAAGAGAACCCGAAGTATACGGAAACCAAACATTTGAAGATTATTTTGAAATTTTAAAATGCAAGTTTCCACAAATAGAATTAACGTACTACCAAAGCAATATCGAAGGAGAATTGATTGGTAAAATACAAGAGTTAGGTTTTTCTTACGATGGCATAATTCTTAATGCAGGCGCTTACACACATACTTCTATAGGAATAGGTGATGCTATTAAAGCCATAACTACACCTGTAATCGAAGTACACATTTCGAATACTTATGCCCGTGAGAGTTTCAGACACCAATCCTATATTTCTGGAAATGCAAAAGGCGTAATTCTAGGTTTTGGTTTAAAAAGTTATGATTTAGCAATTCAATCTTTTTTATGATAAGTATTATCATAAATTTATACAAAACCAAGTATTTTTATATGTAACATACCTTACAAAAAAGCGTCAAATATTAAAATTATAACTTATGAAAAACGCTTTTTTGTTACTTTTCTTAATTCCAAGCTTTTTTAGTTTTGCCCAAATCAAAGGTAAAGTAACCGACGAAAAAGGAAATCCTTTGCCTTCAGTTACCATTTACGAAGAGAATACTTATAATGGAACAACTTCTAACGAACAAGGTTATTACGATTTAAACATCAAAAAAACAGGCAAACACGTCGTAGTTTTTCAATTTTTAGGTTTTAAAACACAGAAAACAACTTTGGATATTGTTACTTTTCCACATAATTTAGATGTAAAATTGGTAGAGGAAAGTTTTTCGCTCCATGAAGTAGTGATTAATCCAAAGGACAATCCTGCGAATCAAATTATAAAAAACGCCATTGCTAGTAAAAAAACAAATATCGAAAAAACTGCCAAATACAAAGCTGATTTTTATTCACGAGGGATTTTTAGAATCAAGGATGCTCCCAAAAAGGTTTTAGGCAAAAAACTAGATATGTTTGATGAAGTACTGGATTCTACTCGAAGTGGAATACTTTATTTATCAGAAACTGTATCTAAAATTACATTTCAGAAACCGGACAAAATGAAAGAAACTATTATTGCTTCTAAGGTAAGTGGCAATGATAGCGGATTTAGTTTCAACAATGCCGCTTCGGCCAATTTTGATTTCTATGATAATTATTTACCTTTTGATGTCAATGTAGTTTGCCCTGTTGCCGACAATGCTTTTAATTACTATAAATACAAGTTGGAAGGTTCCTTTTATAATGAAAACAACCAACAAATCAACAAAATAAAAATTACCCCAAAAAGGCCTTCTGAACCTGTCATGGAAGGCTACATTTATATAGTCGATGATAGTTGGGCTATTTACGCAGTTGATGTCAACATCAAAGGGGAACAAATGCAAAATCCTGCTTTGAACTTATTGACTTTGAAACAAAATTTCAGCTACAATTCGGTTACAAAAATATGGGTCAAAAACACACAAACAATCGATTTTACTTTTGGAATGCTAAGTATTAATATTTCGGGTAGATTTACATATGTCTTTTCCAATTTCGAATTCGATCCAACTTTTACCAAAAAAACGTTTACAAAAGAAGTCTTAACTTTTGAAGAAAATGCCAATAAAAAAGAGGATACGTATTGGAATACGATTCGGCCCATTCCTTTAACGATAGAAGAAAGCACGGATTACGTCAAAAAAGACAGCTTACAAACCAAGAAAAAGTCACAGGTCTATCAGGACTCCATTGATAAAAAACACAATAGATTCCATATATCCGATCCAATCACTGGTTATTCCTATAAAAACTCTTTCAAAAAATGGTCAGCCAAATATGATGGTATACTAACTGGCATCAATTACAATACAGTGCAAGGTTGGAAAATCACATCGGGATTATCATATACCAAAAACGACCGTGAGAATGGAAAATACACTCGCTTTGGAGCTGATTTTGACTACGGATTTTCTGAAAATAAATTTAGATCAACGGGAAGTTTTATTCATAAATTTAACAACATCAACAAAAGTGAAATTCAAATATCCGGAGGAAATCGAGTAATGCAATTCAATGAAGAAAAGCCAATAAAAGAACTCTTAAACTCCGTTACTACTTTGTTTTTTAAAGAAAATTTGATGAAGATTTACGAAAATAATTACATCTCTTTTTTATACCAACGAGAAATCACCAATGGAATTTTCTTAAAAGCCAAAGTTGACTATTTAGAAAACAAACCTTTGTTTAATACTACCGATTATACTTTTTTACAAAAAGATAAGCTTTACACTTCTAATAATCCTTGGGCTCCAAATGATTATACAACAGCTGCTTTTGAAAAATATAATTTAATAAAAGCTAAAGTAGAAGCTAGATTTAATTTTGATCAAGAATATATCACACGTCCAGATGGAAAATTTGATTTTTCAAACGGCAATTTCCCTGTACTAACATTGGGTTTTGAAAAAGGATTGGCGGGAAGTGAAAAAAAATATGAATACAATCATTTAAAGGTCAAAGTATCGTATGAAATAACGTTAGGAAACAAAGGAATTTTATCTTTGAATACCAAAGGAGGTAAATTCTTTAATGCTTATCAAATATCATTTGTAGATTATAAACATTTTAACGGAAACCAAACCTATATTGGAATGTCTGAAAGCTATCTGAATGTATTTAATTTAATGCCTTATTATACCAATAGTACAAATGACAGTTATTTTGAATTGCATTCAGAGCACAATGACAAAGGGTATATTATGAATAAAATTCCATTATTAAATTTACTTAAATCAAATTTGGTTTTGGGATATCACATACTCGCAATACCGAATAGAAACCCTTACGCTGAATATGGAGTAGGCCTCGACAATCTTGGTTTTGGAAAATTCAAACTATTCCGTCTGGATTATATTCGTTCCTATCAAAAAGGATTTCAAAAAGACGGGATAATTGTTGGAATTAAATTTCTGAATTAGAAATCTAGGTTAAAAGCAATAAAAAAACCAATACTTTTATAAATCGTATTGGGTTTTTTATTTAAAAATATTTAATTAGGTTCAATATGGATTAATACGTGGCCTAATTCTGGTATTTCTTCTCGCAACGTATCTTTGAGTCTATGCGAAATATCATGACCTTCTATCACCGAGATTTTTCCACTTACTCTCGCATGTAAATCTACATGATATTTCATTCCAGCTTTTCTAATAAAACATTTTTCGGTATCAATAACTCCTTCAACTTGATGAGAGACTTGCCTAATTTCTTCGACCAAATCATCATATAAATGTTCATCCATTATTTCACCAAGTGCAGGTCTAAAAATGAGGTAACTATTATACAATATGAAAAAAGAGGCGAACAAAGCGGCCCAGTCATCAGCAGATTCATATCCTTTTCCAAAAAATAATGCAATAGAAATTCCGACAAATGCCGCTATCGAAGTTAAAGCATCACTTCGATGATGCCAAGCATCGGCTTTGAGAGAAGAACTATTGGTTTCTTTGCTTCTTTTCATAACCAATCGAAAAGAATACTCTTTCCAAATAATAATAGCACCAAGTACGTATAACGTCCATGATTTAGGCAAATCATGTGATGTTTGAATATTTATAATACTTTCATACCCAATAATAGTAGCCGATGTTATTAAAAAACCAACAACTAAAAAAGTGATCAATGGTTCGGCTCTACCATGTCCATAAGGATGATTCTCATCAGCGGGTCGGTTGGAGTATTTTATACCAAACAAAACCAACAATGAAGCAAAAATATCGGTAGTTGATTCAATTGCGTCAGCAACTAATGCATACGAATTTCCAAAAAAACCAGCCAAGCCTTTTATTATAGCCAATGAAGTATTCCCTACGATACTAAAATAGGTCGCCTTTATTGCTTTTTGTTCATTTGTTTTATCCATCAGATTATTATTTAATATGCTAAAAATCGCTTAAACAAACTCTTTTCGAAAGAAAATGAAATTCATTTAAGCGATTTTAAAAATTGATTTTTATTATTGTTTTTCTCTAACGATTTGTGCACCGATAGCTCTTAATCGCTCATCTATTCGTTCATATCCACGATCTATTTGTTCAATATTTTGAATGATGCTGGTTCCTTTTCCGGTAAGTGCAGCAATCAATAATGAAATTCCGGCACGAATATCTGGGGAAGACATGGTTGTTGCTTTTAGTACCGATTTAAAATCGTGTCCAATAACTACTGCTCTATGAGGATCACACAACATGATCTTTGCTCCCATATCTATTAATTTATCTACAAAGAACAAACGGCTTTCGAACATTTTTTGGTGAATCAAAACATCTCCTTTAGCTTGAGTAGCTACAACCAAAATAATACTCAATAAATCGGGAGTAAAACCTGGCCAAGGAGCATCGGAAATTGTTAGGATTGAACCATCAATATCGGTTTTAACTTCATACCCGTTTTTGTGTTCAGGGATAAAAATATCATCGCCTCTTTTTTCAAGAGTGATTCCTAATTTTCTAAAGGTGTTTGGAATTACCCCAAGGTTTTCCCAACTCACATCTTTAATGGTAATTTCGCTTCTTGTCATAGCAGCAAGACCAATCCAAGAACCAATTTCAATCATATCTGGAAGTATTCTGTGTTCGCATCCTCCAAGATATTCTACTCCTTCAATTGTTAATAAATTAGAACCCACGCCAGTAATTTTGGCACCCATGGAGTTCAGCATTTTACAAAGTTGTTGTAAATAAGGTTCACAGGCTGCATTGTAAACAGTTGTTTTACCTTTGGCCAAAACCGCAGCCATTACAATATTAGCCGTACCCGTTACTGAAGCTTCGTCTAATAACATATCAGCACCCACAAGTCCATCTGGAGCTTCTACTCCATAAAAATGGTCTTCTCTATTGTATCTAAATTTGGCTCCTAAATTGATGAACCCTTCAAAATGGGTATCCAATCTACGGCGTCCAATTTTGTCTCCTCCTGGTTTAGGGATATATCCTTTTCCGAAACGTGCCAAAAGTGGGCCAACAATCATAATGGAACCACGAAGTGAACCTCCTTCTTTCTTGAAGGCTTCTGTTTCTAGGTATCCTACATTAATCTCATCGGATTGAAAAGTATAGGATCCTTGTCCGATTTTTTCAATTTTAACTCCTAAATTACCCAAAAGAGTAATCAATTTATTAATATCAATAATATCTGGGATATTGTTGATTGTTATTTTTTCGGGTGTCAAAAGAACAGCACATAAAATTTGTAATGCTTCATTTTTAGCACCTTGAGGTATTACTTCTCCTTTAAGAGGAACTCCCCCTACTATTTTGAAAACTTCCATGTTTTTGTTTTAAGTTTCTGAGATTCTAAGTTTCCTTGACTTTAAGTTTTTTTTTAAGCTTTTCAGCTTCATTTCTAAGCGTCTTAGTTTCTCTTTAATTTATTTACTTTTTTTGAAAAGGTTTTGGTTTACCTGTTTTATTATTCTTATTGCTTTGGATTTTTGGTTGCCCAACAGGAGAAATTTTATTTGAGACTCTTTTATTGGTTCGCAATAAATCGGTGGTGTTTAATAATTCCTCTGAACTCTGCAATAAATTCAACTTCCCATCTGACAGTTCATAAAGATGTTCAAAAATCACATCATCTTTTACAGTGTCTTTGTTCCAACTCAAATAGGATTTTTTCATGTGATTGGCAATTACTTTAACCAATGCATTTTTCATTTCACCTTCTTCCCATTTATTAGCCACATCGATCATGTACTTTATATTGTTTCCATAAAACCTATATTTAGGGAAATTTTGGGGATATTTTAAAACATCAGGTTTGAGTTGTAATACTTCTCTGGAAGGGATAGGATATGGAGAATTGGCAATTAACTTAAAATCAGACATGATAAAAAGCTGATCCCATAGTTTATGCTGAAAATCAGGTACATCCCGCAAATGAGGATTCAAACTTCCCATAACTTGAATGATGTATTTAGCCGCTTTATTACGTTCTACTTCATCTTCAATTTTAGTGGCTTGCTCAATCAATTTTTGCAAATGACGACCATACTCAGGAATGATTAGATGTTCTCTTTCCGAATTGTATTCTAGATTGAAAACCACATCATTCGCGTTTTCTTTTTTATATTTTTCGATCATAATTATAAGGAAACTATACCTTCTATTATTGATAATTCTTGGTACTTATCGATTATTTCTTGTGAATCTTTTACGGTTAAATCTACCGAAATACTGGTAAATTTTCCTGTTTTGGATTTTGTTGTTTTAATTACGGCTCCCATACAATCGAAAGCACTTTCTACTTTTAGTATATTTTGTTCGGTTGTAGGAACTATAAATTTAAACAAATATTCTGCAGGCCAAGAATTACTAAGGTCTAACTCGACTTTTAATCTTTCATAAAAGGCTGCGATCTCTTTTTCTTTATTGTCTTCCATTTTTTAAATTAAAAAATAAACGCAAAGATACGGTTTAGATTTTAGATTTTAGATTTTAGATTTAGGAATTTAGATTTTAGAATAAATGTCGATTGATTAAGCTTCAATAAACAGCTTTTAAAGTTGTCTAGTTGGGCAAAATGTTTATAAATTTAAGATAAAACCCGATTCCGCATTAGACTTTGTTATACCTAGATGCAATTTTTTTTTGCTCAATATCATTGAAGTGGAGCGCGATCAAGATAAACTGCTGAATCATGGTTGTTCTCGACTGGACAAAAAACGGATAATAAATCGGCATTACTTTTAGAAAAATGGGATAGCATTTTGAATTTAATTTTCTGAAATAAAAGGCCGTAATTCCTATTTTTGTATACTTTATCTAATTAGTGTATCCAAAAATACAGGATGTTTCTTCTATAGCCCTGATGGGAGCGGCATCTCCCGATTTAGAAAAACAAGGCTTTTTTGCCGTAGTTTTTGTTAATCGGGAATATAGTGGACAGCAGGAACTATAATTCCTAAAAAAGCCTAATCTTTCGCTCCTGATCATTTGCCTTTAATTAGTGTTGAATAAACTTTTTAAAAACCAATAAGTTTGAGTATTTTTGCCGCTTAATTACAGAAAGTGCAGAAAGAAATTATTGTTATCATTGGTGGCCCTGGTACGGGGAAAAGTTCTATTATTAAAGGTTTACTCGAAAAGGGATATTGTTGTTATCCCGAAATTTCCCGTGAACTCACGCATGAAGCCCAAAGAAGAGGTATTGAACAATTGTTTCTTGAAGATCCTTTATTATTTAGTCAAATGTTGCTTGACGGTAGAATTAAGCAGTATAATAATGCTCAAAACGAAACGCATCAATGGGTTTTTATTGATCGCGGTATTCCGGATGTAGTGGCGTATCTTGATTATATTGGAGATGACTTCCCAGATCATTTTGATCACGCTTGTCGCGAAAATGTGTATACTAAAATATTTATACTTCCGCCATGGGAGGAAATTTATGTAAGCGACAAAGAGCGTTATGAGAGCTTTGAACAAGCCAAAAAAATTCACGAATACCTTACAAATACCTATACAAATTATGGTTATTCACTAATTGAGGTACCAAAAGATAGTGTAGATAACAGAATTCTTTATATATTAGATAAAATTTAGCAAATTACTGAATTTCAACATGATAAATTAGTAAAAATCTAAACTGTAAATAATGCCAAAAGCATTAGCTATTCTTCAAAAATATTGGCAGCACGACAGCTTTAGATCGCTACAAAACGAAATTATTGATTCGGTTTTGAGTGGTCAAGACACTTTTGCTTTAATGCCAACTGGTGGTGGAAAATCGATTTGTTTCCAGATTCCTGGTTTAATGAAAGAAGGAATTTGCTTGGTCATCTCCCCTTTGGTTGCTTTAATGAAAGATCAAGTAGCCAATTTGCAAAAAAGAGGAATCAAAGCAATTGCATTAACTGGCGGTATTCGATCTGAGGAAATGATTGACTTGCTAGACAATTGTCAGTTTGGAAATTATAAATTTTTGTATTTATCTCCAGAACGACTGCAATCGGATTGGATTTTGGATCGTATTAAAGGATTGCCCATAAACTTGATCACTATTGACGAAGCACATTGCGTTTCGCAATGGGGACATGATTTTCGACCTGCCTATTTGAAGATTTCGGCATTGAAAACCCATTTTCCAAAAGTTCCTTTTTTGGCATTGACCGCCACGGCAACTCCTAGAGTAAAAGAAGATATTATTACGGAATTGGGCATGCACAATCCAAATCAATTTGAAAAATCTTTTGCTAGAAAAAATATTGCCTATATGGTTTTTGAAGTTGAAGATAAACTATATCGGATGCAACAAATCCTTAAAAAAAACCCACAACCTTCTATCATTTATGTCCGAAACAGGAAGTCGTGTCTAGACATTTCTGCACAATTGCAAAGCTTAGGATTTAAAAGTACTTATTATCACGGTGGTCTTACGGCTAGAGAAAAAGACAAAAACATGCAGCTTTGGATGGAAGAAAAAGCACAAGTTATTGTGGCTACCAATGCTTTTGGAATGGGAATTGATAAGGCCAATGTAAAAACAGTCATTCACATTCAGTTGCCTGAAAACATTGAAAATTATTATCAGGAAGCAGGCCGTGCTGGGAGAAATGGAGAAAAAGCTTTTGCTGTTTTATTGACAAGCCCAGCCGATATTGTTCAATCTGAGAGCCAATTTTTGAACATATTACCAGACAAAGTTTTTTTGAACACTATGTATGTAAAACTTTGCAATTATTTTCAAATTGCTTACGGAGAAGGAATAGACGAGCAGTTTTCCTTTAATTTGCATCATTTTTGTTTGAAATATGGTTTTCCCGCACTAAAAACTTTTAATGCAATGCGTTTTTTGGACGGGCAAGGCATCCTGACAATGTCTCAAGAATTTTCGGAAAAAATCACTTTACAATTTCTTATCCCTTCCAAAGAAGTCATTCGTTATACAAGTTTGAATCCAAATGACGAAGAAATTATTTTGACCATCCTGAGAACGTATCCGGGCGTTTACGAAATGCAAACCACATTTAACTTACCGTTAATTGCAAAAAAATCACATCATTCAGAAGCCGAAATACTTGCCGTATTGCAAAAACTAAAAGAAAAAGAAATAATCGAATACCATTCTAAAAGCAATGACGCAACTTTAATCTTCAATGAAATCAGGGAAGACGAAAGAACAATTAGCAAAGTTAGCAAATACTTAACCCGACAAAACGAACTCAAAAAAGAACAATTACAATCGGTTTTGAAATATATTAGGGAGAAGGATATTTGCAAAAGCAAAATGATATTGGAGTATTTTGGAGAAAAAACAACCGTCAATTGTGGGATTTGTTCTTATTGCATTACCATCAAAAAACCTAAAAATGACTTAGATCTTCTTTCTAAAAAAATAACAACATTATTAAAAACAGAAGATTTAAGCTCAAGAGAAATCCAGGATAGGACCAAAAATACCGCAGACGATGTTATCTTTGTGCTACAGCAATTACTAGAAGATGATCTTTTGATTATTCAAAACAACAACAAATACACTTTAAAAACCTAATGGAAAAATTAAGAATTATATTTATGGGAACACCGGAATTTGCTGTTGGCATACTGGACACCATAATCAAAAACAATTATGAAGTGGTAGGTGTAATTACGGCTGCTGACAAACCCGCAGGTAGAGGACAAAAACTGAAATATTCTGCAGTAAAGGAATATGCACTAGAAAACAACCTGACCTTATTACAACCAACCAATCTAAAAGACGAGCGCTTTCTTGAAGAATTAAAATCGTTACAAGCCAATTTACAAATTGTTGTTGCATTTAGAATGTTGCCAAAAGTGGTTTGGGAAATGCCTGCATTAGGAACATTCAATTTACATGCTTCCTTGCTTCCAAATTACAGAGGAGCGGCCCCCATAAATTGGGCAATTATCAATGGAGAGACAAAAACGGGAGTAACTACTTTTTTTATCGATGATAAAATAGACACTGGAGCGATGATACTGAATTCTGAAATAGCAATAGACGCTACAGAAAATGCTGGACAATTGCACGATCGATTAATGGATTTAGGATGCACTACCGTAGTAGACACTTTGAAGTTAATTGAAAAAGGAAATGTAACTACTACTATTCAAAAAGATTCATCCGAAATCAAAACTGCTTATAAACTCAACAAAGAAAATTGTAAAATTGATTGGACAAAGTCGGCTATAGAAATTAACAATCTCATAAGGGGATTAAGTCCTTATCCTGGGGCTTGGTGTTTTTTTAGTGACAAAGATGAAGAGTGGAATGTAAAAATCTATGAATCCAAAATTATTATCGAAGAACACTCCCATGAAATTGGCAGCTTAATTTGCACTAAAAAAGAGATGAAAATTGCAGTAGAAAAAGGCTATATTCAAATAATGAATTTACAATTTCCAGGAAAAAAGAAAATGAATACCCATGAATTACTAAACGGAATTATTTTTTCGGATACTGCGAAAGTCCATTAAGGCTAATAAAAACGGGTGTTAAAGGTATTATTTAAGGGATTTTACCTTACTTTATGAACAATAAAAACAAGTTATTAACAAAATAAGCTAAAATTGTACAAAACACTTGCAAAGACCGTATTTCCTGCTAATTTTGTTTTTAATTAACAATTATTTTAACCAACAATTAACATCAAATTATTATGAACAAATCAGAATTAATCGACGCTATCGCTGCTGATGCAGGAATTACAAAAGCTGCTGCAAAATTGGCATTAGAATCATTTTTAGGAAATGTAGGTGGAACTTTGAAAAAAGGTGGTAAAGTATCTTTAGTTGGATTCGGATCATGGTCAGTATCATCAAGAGCTGCAAGAGACGGAAGAAATCCTCAAACTGGAAAAACTATTCAAATCGCTGCAAAAAATGTTGTAAAATTCAAAGCTGGAGCAGATTTAGAAGGAGCTGTAAACTAAATTACAGTTTATCTTAATATAATTAAACCTTCCGATTGGAAGGTTTTTTTTTGCTTTTTAACGATTAGTAACTAAAAAATTTGGATATTTAATTTAAATTTTCTTAAATTTAATTAAAAATATAGCCTTATGATTTCAGAAAAATTAAAAAAAGGATATTTACTTATTGCTGAGCCATCAATAATTGGAGACTTGTCATTTAATAGATCTGTAATCTTATTAGCAGATCATAATCCAGATGGCTCAGTAGGTTTTATCATGAATAAACCTTTGAAATATAACATTAAGGATTTGATTCCAGAAATAAATGCGAATTTCAAAATTTTTAATGGTGGTCCTGTAGAACAAGACAATCTATATTTCATTCACAACATACCCGATTTGATTCCAAATAGCATTGAGATTTCCAATGGCATTTATTGGGGCGGTGACTTTGAATCCACCAAAGAACTCATTAACAACGGTGAAATAAAAAAAGAAAATATTCGATTCTTTTTAGGTTACACAGGTTGGGAAGAGCATCAACTTGAACAAGAAATGGAGGCTAATTCATGGATTGTTACCAGAAATAATTATGAAAATAAAATAATCGGAAAACCTACCACCCATTTCTGGAAAGAACAAATCATCGAATTAGGAGGTGACTACCTTATTTGGTCTAATGCTCCAGAAAATCCTTATTTGAACTAAATCAAATTTAAAGATTCATTTAGTTTTGCAACCAAAACTTTAGAAACCTCAACAGTAAATTCTTTTTTTCTATATTTTGTTATAGGTTGTACCCCTTTTATAACATTGGTTATAAATAATTCATCTGCTTTTTGTAAATCAAAAGGAGAAATAGTTTCTTCAGCGACTTCTATACCTGTTACTTTTTTAGCCAATTCTATAATTTGCTTACGCATCACCCCATTCAAACAGCCTTCTGAGACAGGAGGTGTCGTTAGCCTATTACCTTGCAACATAAAAACATTACCCTGCAAAGCTTCAACAACATTTTTACTGTCATTTAATAAGATACAATTATCCAAACCGTTTTCACTAGCGTAAATACTTCCAGTTACATTTATCAGACGGTTTGTTGTTTTAATAGAAGACAACAATTGCTTTGTAATATAAAAATCCTTGTATAAATCGACTTCATAATTACTTTCGTTAATTAAATATGCCTTGTCCTCAAGTTGAATAGCATGTATTAAAAATGAAACTGCATTGGTTTGAGGCAAATACAAACCACCATTATTTCTATAAACGGTAATTCGAGCCCTAGCAGTTGATGCTATATTTAAGTTTTCAACCAAAGAAAGAATTTGTTCTTCTAAATATTCCATTGTAAAATTCATTGGAATTTCCATTCGAACCACACGCATTGAAGACATTAAGCGAAAGTAGTGATCTTCTAAAAAAAGTATTTTTCCGTTTACAATTTTCACAGTTTCAAAAACTGCATCACCATATAAAAAACCTCTATTTTGCACTAAGACATTTGCGTCTTGAGATACTATTATTCCATTAAAATTTACCATAAAAAAAAGTCACGCTGTTTGAGCGTGACAAATATAAGTTATAATATACAATTTTACTATACAGAACCTATTACATGTTTTAGGTCTGAAATTTGATTTTCCCATAGCTGAGTAGCTTCCTCGACCTCTTCTTTATTGGCAAAGTCGACCACCATTAAAGAAACGTCTTTAGTAAGTTCATCTACTAAAATATTCAATTCAAAAAAGTATTCGGTATCTTTATTATTATCATCTACCCATTTAAATTTTACTTTCTCTCCTGATTTTTTAGACGCTAGGCGAGCTTTTTCTTGAGAATCATTCCATATAAAAGTAAAATACTCCCCCCGAGAATTAACATTATCTGCAAACCATTCGGACAATCCTGATGGAGTTGAAATATATTGATATAACAATTGAGGAGATGAATTTATGGGGAATTCGATTTCGTAACGTACTTTAGAATCCATGAATTTCGTTTTATTTTTGCGAAATATATAGATTATTACTCCAAAAAAAAAACGTTTTCAAAAATATTTTTTTTTATTGCTTTTTTGCTTGCAAACTCTAATTATTGTTTTATATTTGCACCCGCAATCAGGAACAGCTTTTGTTCCAAATATGGCGAGGTAGCTCAGTTGGTTAGAGCGCAGGATTCATAACCCTGAGGTCCCGAGTTCAAATCTCGGTCTCGCTACTAGGTTGAAAAATCAAAAAACACAGATTTTATGCGGTTTTAAAGCAATTTAAAACCGTTTTTTTATGCCTAAAATTATCGACCTCTTATCAAATGAATACGCTAACGCATACGATTTGGAATACAAAAGTCAATATACCGCACCTAAAATATACGACGCAAACGGCGATATTTCGAAGCGTTGGTATGTGTATTATTCCTTCAGAAACCCTGTAACTGACAAGCTAGAAAGACAAACTCCGATCTACGCTGGCGTAAATAGATTCAATACGCTACGAGAAAGAAAACATGCTATTAAGATTTTAGCCAAAGCAGTTGAGAATATTTTGGAGAGTGGCTTCAATCCTTATGATGAAGATTCCGTTCCAGTTGATGAAACAAAAAACTACTCAATTTCAGAAGCTGTTACCTTTTCTTTAGAACTAAAGAAAAACACTTTAAAAGATAACAGTTTTAGAGATTACAGAATACGCCTTAAATCTTTTGAAAAGTGGCTTTTTGCTAATGGTTTTGAAAATCGTGATATTACTTCGGTTAATAAGAAAACAATTGTTACGTTTTTAAATAGCGTTTTATCCTCCACTAGTGCGAAAAACAGAAATAATGCTAGGGCTATTTTATCGATGTTTTTTCAGTCTTTAGAAGATAACGACATTATTCCAGACAATTTTGTCAAAAAAATCAACGTCTTAAAATCCAATCCTGAGCGAAACAAAACCTATAGCAGCAAACAAGAAGTAGATATTTTCAATTATCTAAAGAGTAACGATGAATTGATGTTGTTATTCATTCAGTTCATTTCGTATAATCATTTACGCCCTGTTGAAGTGACTCGTTTACAAATCAAAGACGTAAACGTAAAAGATAGACGACTTTATGTAAGAGCAAAAAACAAAGCTGTAAAAGTAAAAATCATACCTGAAATTCTGCTTGCTTCATTACCCGATTTGGAAAAATACAATCCAGAGAGTTATTTATTCACTCCCAATGGAATTGGACAAGAATGGGCAACCAATGAAACTGACAAAAGAGACTATTTCAGTAAACGATTCAAAAAAGTAAAAGACCACTTTGGATTAGGAAAAGATTACGGTTTATACAGTTTCAGACACACGTTCATTACCAAACTTTACCATGAATTTGTAAAAAACAGCACCCCATTTGAAGCTAAAAGTAAATTAATGCTAATTACAGGCCACGAAACCATGGTTGCCTTAGAAAAATATTTACGAGATATTGATGCCGTTCTTCCAGAAGATTATTCCCATCACATTAATATTGCAGAATAAACGCTTAAATAGTGAGCAGTCTTTTATAGGTTTCGAGATCCCATTTTTGATTTTTTAAATGAACATAATTGGGATTGTCGATTAGTTTGGGTTCCAAATTGAACTCTTTCAAAGTTTCGGCTAACATCAATTGCTCGAAATAAATGGGCATGAATCGAAGGATTCCTTTTTTGGCGAATTTTTCATAATTATCAGCTATAAATTGATGTGCTTTTTTACAAAATTCAGCATTGAAATTTAAATCTTTACAACCATAAACTCCCATATTAAAGGCGTGCGTGTGGTGTTTTTCGGCTTGCCTATAGCTTTCTTTAAATAGTGCACCACTATCAATACTTTCCACCAAAACCGAATCAAACTCGGGTTGATGTCCTAAAATCACATCTAAATCAAGGAATAAAAAGGGTGTATTTTGCGCTTCATAAGCAAAAATTTTAGGCAATGCCCACAGTTCTTTATCAAATGGCTTAGGTTCTTGAATAACAATATTTATCCCTTTAATGTCTTTAATTTGCTTTGCGAATTCATCATTGGTATAAAAATAAACCTCTGAATAAAACCGCAAAGCATCTTTGATAGATTCCCTAAGAAACAATTGTTGAAAATCAGGTTTTACCCATTCTCGACTCAGAATTGTGGGGTGATACGTATAAATTACTCTCATAGTAAACACTACCAAACAGGTTGAAATAGTACTGGGGAATATTTAAAATGGCTTACCAAAAAACTGATTTTCAAATTGGTTTGTGCCTGATTTACAATTATTATGGCATTCCTCCAATACTCCACCCCTGTAAAACGAAAAGGAATATCATTTCCTATTTCATCTCGAATACTCAACACTTCAATTATCTCTCCGTTAGCCGTGTCAGGCAAGGCAACACTATTACTACCTTTAGTCAAATTAATAGTTTTTGATGCAAATTCAACCACTCTTTCTAAAGTGTACAATTGCATTAACGCTTTATAAACACCATCGGTATCTATCATTCCCAAAACCCCTGAAGGTACTCCTGATTCATCAAAAAAACTGACAAATCTTTGCCTATCGCCGTTTCCTGTAATGTAATCCATCAAAGAATATCCATTGTAATCTGGAGTATAACCTGAATTGGGTTCAAATCGATTTGGGATTGGTCCCGAAGTTCCTGTGCCTGGTTCTCCTTTAGGACCTTGAATACCTTGATCGCCTTTATCACCTTTCACTCCCTGAATACCTTGAGGTCCTTGTTCTCCTTTGTCTCCCTTTTCGCCTTTGTCTCCTTTTATACCTTGGATTCCTTGTGCTCCCTGAATTCCTTGTTCGCCTTTTTCCCCTTGAATACCTTGGATTCCTTGCTCTCCCTGAATTCCTTGTTCGCCTTTTTCTCCTTGAATACCTTGGATTCCTTGCTCTCCCTGAATACCCTGTTCACCTTTTTCCCCTTGAATACCTTGGATTCCTTGCTCTCCCTGAATACCCTGTTCGCCTTTTTCCCCTTGGATTCCTTGTTCGCCTTGTGGCCCTGTTTGTCCTTCGCAACAATTCTCGGTAAAAAAGAATTTTTCAGCCAATTCAATCAAAAAGGCATTGAAATTTTGAGCCATAATCATAGGTTCGCACAATGTTGTGTCCACTTGCAAATAATCCATAACAAAAGGATTATTCCCAAAGGTAGCTTCGGATTGTATTTTAAAAACATTTGGCGATGATGGTACACCTACTACATTTTGTGCCGGACTAAAAGAAGTAATTAAGAAATTGTCTTGTATGCGAAACAACAAGACATTTCCGTTTTTATCTTTTACGAATTTTACAATTTTGCTCATCATCTGAAATTAAGCGGCTCTTCTAACTCTTCTTTTTCGAACTATTTTTTTCTTTGGTGTTTTGGCTTTTGCAACTCTTTTCACCACACGTTTTTTTACTGGCTTTTTGGTTTGTGCCACTTTCACTACTTTACCTCCTTTGATGTATTTGTAACCTTTTTTTAGCGTACCATCCACTTTTAAACCTGTAGCTTTTACTACTCGGGTACACACCGTTTTTAAACCTCTCACACTTGGTTTTTTTAATCCTTTACTTTTCATTTTTTTATTATTTAGATCGTCCATTTCTAACTTGTTTTGCAGATCGTGAATTTGTTTTCTAATACTTTCAATTTCACTTTTAGATGAATTCCAACTTTTCGTTTTCAAAAATCGGATTGTGGCTAAAATTTTTTTTCGTTCCGATACTGTTAATCTTTTCATACTTGTAATTGTATTAATTCACACTAAATGATAATCTCCTTTTACTTATTGGTGCGGTTTGCGCTTCAGAAGAATCCCGTACCAATCGCTTATTGAAAATATTGAACTTCAAACTATCCAAAGGTTTGTCTTGATAACGGTTTTTGTCGGCATAGACATAATTCTCTCGGTAATCGGATTTCTTTTCGGTAAACAAAACAATATCGGCATCGAACTGACTTTTACTTCCTCCACGCATTTTACCATCGGTGGTTTGCTGGAAAATCACTAGAAACAATTTACCATCGTATTTTTTTCGCAAGTCTTTATCTACCTCAAATCCTTTGTGCATTTCTTGCATTTTGGTAAAACTATCAATGACAATCACATCGTTTTTAGCAATGAGCTGTTCTAATTCCTGAACCGATTTTACTTCGGGAGCTTCAATATGATTCAAGGCTTTGGCATTTAAGTATTGCTCGGCTTTGTCAAAATATAAATTACTCTCAGGATGTTCTTCGATACTGGCGTGCCCAACTTTGTAATTTTGTGCCATCGCATTCATAAACTGAAAAGCCATTCTGGTCTTCATCGAACCTTGTCCACCTGTTAAAGAAATCACTACACTTTCTTTGTTCTTGCGCTCAATTTGACCTAAAAACTGCGCTATTTCTGTGTTGTCAATCTTGAAATAATTGACGTTTTTAGACTTGTTTGCCATTTTATAGGCCAAAGTATTTCGGTTGGTTTTGTTCCCTTTTACCGCTCCAAACAAAGCATATTGACCGCCTTCTATTTTTGGTTCTTCCACCGTTTCCGTTTTGTCAACTGTTGGTTTTGGTTGGACAACTTTCTTTGTAGTTTTGGGCTTCACTGCCATATCAATGACTTTTTTAGGCTTTCGATTATTGCCTTTAATTAGTTCCTTCAAAGCCATTACAAATTGCTTGGTTTCCAAATACACAAAAATTTGGTCTTCCTTTTTACCCGCTTGCATTTCAGCCACTTCAAAAATTTTGGTTTTGGTGTTGTAGTTGATTATTAATCCATCTACATTGATTTTCCCAAAACTTCTTGTCTCAAAAATCACTTCATTGCTTTCTTTATACTCTGTGACTTTTAGCTCAATTTTATGCATCATCAAAAAACCGTTTCCAATATCTCTTAAAGAAGCAATTTCTTTTTTATCGATTTTTGATGCTGGCGTTTTAACTGGCTTTTTTGTTTTTGATTGCGTTGCTGTTTTGGCTGAAGTAGCTTTTGTTTTTTTGGGGGCTATTGCTTTAGAAACACGCTTAGTTGTTGTCTTTTTCTCTTTTCCTTCTGACTTCAAAAGCTCTTTAACAAACAAGAAATCCCCATTGGCATCAGGTTGCAAAATAAAGTCTGCTGCTTTTTGGGCTTGGCTACTGGCTTTCATCAAGAAACGATTGTCGTTTTCTAAATTAGGCAACAATACTTCGTTCCATCCTTTTAAATAGCCTGCATGGTTTTTATTGGTGTAAAACATAATTCCTGCTTGTGCCGATAAAAACACGGCTCCAAACTCTGCAATCAACTCTTCAAAAGCATATTCAGCCGACCCAAATTCATTCGCCAAGTCTCTTTTTAATCGGCTAACATGTCCTGTACTGTGGCTTAATTCGTGAAAATAGGTTCTGTAAAAATCCTCCGAAGTTTTGAATTTTGATAATTCAGGCATGCTCAACAAATCCTTTGCAGGCACATAAAAAGCTTTATTTCCTGTAAAACGAATTTCAGGTTGTGGCTTTGGGTAGTTTTTTACAATAGCCTCAGCCACTTCAATCTTTTGGTTATCCCCTGTTTCTATTTCATTGTTCACTACTTTGCCTAACAACGAAAAATTGTCTAAATCAAAATCGATTCCTTCTATATCTTGTCCGTTGAAGACATTGTAGTATTTCAAGAAATAGACTGTCTTTTTATCTCCTTTCTCTAATTTGTTATCTTCAATTACTGTGTTCAATCTTTCAATTTCTGCATCGGTATATTCTTTGTCGTAGGTGGAATAATAAATCACACGATACCCATGACTTCCTTTTTTGATTTTCCCTCCTTTCTCTTGAATTTGCTTGAACGTCAAAAAATAAGGATTATCCAACATCCCAAAAAGCGGAGACAACATCACCACATTTACACCTCGATAAGCCTTTTTGGAAATGAAATTGTACGGAACCAAATAGCCTTCCTCTTTCCAAGCTCGTTTGTAATCACCTTTGTTGGCATCTTTGATTAAATCAATCATGCGCTTGGTTACCATATCATAGATTTCATCTGGCGAAACGGGTTTTCCAAGCCCTATATCTTCGGATTCAGGAATAAACTCCAAGCCATTCAACAAGCCTGTATGCCCTTGAACATCCACACCGTTCAACCCAAATGCGGATTCAGTATGTTGTAATTCAATCAAAAAAGTATCAGCCGTATAAGCTTGCAACACTTTTCTAAGTCGATTGGAAATAGTGACATTTTGCTCTTTTTCGGCTTTAACCAAAAGACTTTCAAGTGTTTCTCTGGTAATCACTTTCCCGTTTAAGTCGTTGAATTCTTCTGCTAAAGTCATACTATGAAAGTTTATAATCGATTCCTAAAATGCTTACTACGGCTTCTGTTCTAATTTCGTTAATGGTAAATCCATCGTTTCTTAAAATGGTAATGGCCGTTGTTATGGCGGTTTGTAAATCCAATTTTACTGGGATTTGATTGAGTATTATACTGGAATTGGCGGGGATATTTACCTTATCTATATTCACTTCGGAACTTCCAAAAAGCATATTTCGTTTGTCATAAAACAAAATGCGCTTTAAAGTCACCGCAACAATATTGGCATCAAAATTCACATTTGTTGGATTGACCATTTTCAAATCCAAAAGGAACGTCACAAAGGGAACACCGTCATTCCATTTGACATCAAACTTTTTGAAAGCCACTGGATAGACTTTCACAAATTGAAACTGCTCAATGATTTTCTTGATTTTATTGCCCAATAAGAAATACCCAACTACTGCCACTATGCCCACACCAATAACTATTTTTCGCACACTCATTTTGTGATTTTTAAACAATTACACCCAAACTTTGGCTACTCGCCACACCAAAACAATAAGACTCATACCTCCTAAAACCGCTAAAATTTTAACCCAAAAGGGAATGTATTTCTCGGGTACTTGGACCTTTTCTTTTTCAACTGCAATGGCGTTTTGGGTTTTGTTAGTCGCTGTCTTTTCGTTTTGGGTTTGTGCCATTTTCTGCCAACCCACGATCATTTTTTTTATGGTATCGTAGTAAATACCCATTTCGTTTTGGCCCGATTTCTTTTTACTATTGAGCTGAACTAATATCTGGTCAAAAGCTAATTGTGCAATGCTATCACATTCTGGCTTTACCGTTTTTACTTTGGAAAACTGAACAAATAAACTATCCAATACGGCTTGGTTGACAACCGTTACTTTCAAACTGTCTGTTCTGTAGGTTACCACATGCTCAATGGTATGCGTTTTTTCTAAAGGTTTTGAAGCACACCCATTCATCAAAAGGGTAAGCATAAAAACCAAGGCTAAAACTAATAGGGTTTGCAAAAAGGTCCTTAATGGATTTTCGGATTGATAATTTGGATTCATGGTTATCTAAATTTTGATTTTATGACACTTTTCAGCACATCAAAAAGACTACTGATTAATTCTTCGACTTCACTATGGATTAAAGTGGAAAAGGAACCACCCCAAGCACAAATGACATAGGTTAGAATTTTATTCAAATTCAAATACTGGTCGCATATGGCATATACGGAGAATGCCACAAAAAAACTCATAATAGCTTCGGCTAAAAACCAACTCAGTCTAGGCTTTTTCCCTTTGGAAATGGCATTATACACTTTGGTAAAAACGCCAGCCAAAACCACAATTAGAAAAAGGAAATAATCTTGAAAATCTTTAATGCTATTTAAGAAGGTACTTTTCATTTTTGGAAGGCATTTTTGTTTTTAAATACAAGCCAATCCCAAGCGTAGCTATAACTAGGCTTGGTAGGATTAGGCTTGGTCTTTTTTTTTTCGAACACAAAACGAGACAATCGGTTGAGCCATCCTTTTAAATTCACACCGCCCAAGCTTCGGTAATATCTTTCTCTTGATTTTTTCAATTCGTAATGTAAAAATTCAGGATTTGAAGCATTTATAAGTGCAATGGTATCTCTTGAAATTTTACTATCTACTTTTATTTTGGCCCCAAATCGCTCTTTCAACACTTGTTTGACAAACATTCGTTTTCCCGAGTTGAAATAGTGATCTACAATAAGATTAGCTACCGATTGATTTTCAATTTCATCGGCATTGCAAGCATCCCAATAGTATTTTTTGGCAATCAAAACCGCTGTTGACAAAGGCATGTTTTTCATATCACTTACCGTTGGTGGGCGTTTGATATACGCTTCGTAAACAGGTGCAGATATTCCGTATTTGGTTCCTACCATTTGTCCAAGGGAATTGGTATTACCTTTTCTATCGGAAATTTTATTTTGATACCCTCCTTCCGCTTTTAGTAATTCAGGTAGAAATAAATTGAAATTTGCCATTACAATACTACTTTTTGTGGTTCACTGTTTTTATTTCCAATGAGCAATAACAATCCTATGAGGGTTACCGCTCCGAGTACAATTTTGGTTTCTGTTTTCATCTTAATACGGTTTTACAGCATTGCCATTCACAAAATAATACACCCCGTTACGGTTGATTAAATATTGACCACCTTCTTTGGAAGCGACATATACTCCTATATGCTCTCCATAATCAAAACTTCCACCGATAAAAGGCTTGGTTCCTGTATTGAAATAGGTTCCTTCGGCTGTTTTTTGGGCATTGAAAACGCTCACCTTATTTTGAATCGCCATTACTTTTTGTCCTTTTTTAGGCAAAACAAAAGCGGTTGGTTGTGCTTTACTGGCTACTCTTTTTTTAGCATACCCATTGAGACTGATTTTGGTTACTCCTTTTTTGGCCAATAGTGCTGCTTTGGTCATGTTTCCAAAATCACCATCAATTTTAACGCCCAACAAGCGTTGCAATTCTCGTACTTCAAGCCCTTTACTTCCTTTAAATAATAGTTTGTTTTTGTCTAAAACGGCTCCAACTACGGGTTGTTGACTAGTTACTTTTGGGGTTGCTGGTGCTAAGGGTTCTGGAGTATAAACCATCAAATCCTCTTCAGCTTCTTTTTTCTTTTTCTTCCAATACAGAAAACCTAAAATTCCCGCTCCAACTACTGCTGTTCCTAGTAGTACTTTATTTTCTTTGCTCACTTTCATATTCTACATTATAAATACATTGGAAATTTTTTTCGCAACAAATGATAATCAGCATCATTCAGTTCTTCTCTTAACCACGTTTTCAAAGGCAATGGGGTTCCGCCAATAGTATTGTACCCTAAATAGCGGTTGTAATTTCTAAGTCCAAACGCTTTACTGATTAATCCGAATTGGGCTTGTGTAACACCTGTTAATTCTTCAATGATCGTTTGTTCATCTGTGCCTGTGTAAATGTTCATGGCATTATACAAGGCTGTAGCTTTTTGACTGGCTGAAAACACTGGAATCATATTCACATCGCCTTCATCAATATATTTGGTTCCTCCTCCTAAAACCGATTGTCCGTTTTTGTTCTTCTTGGTTAGAAAAAAAATACCTGCACCAATAACCAAAACCGATACGCCTAGTACTATCTTCCCTTTATTTGTCATTAGAAAAATCCTTTTATTAAAAATCGCAACTTGGCAATGTCAGTTTCATTGAACTGATCTTGCAAC
This sequence comes from Flavobacterium praedii, assembly GCF_026810365.1. Taxonomy (NCBI): domain Bacteria; kingdom Pseudomonadati; phylum Bacteroidota; class Flavobacteriia; order Flavobacteriales; family Flavobacteriaceae; genus Flavobacterium; species Flavobacterium praedii. The sequence continues at coordinate 17,202 of NZ_CP113948.1, read as the reverse complement.
CATTCCACTAAATTCATCTTAACCAACGTGGCACTTCTTCGCTCTCCAAACTCATTGTACACCATTATAAAACCGTTGTGATTCAATCCTGTTAAGTTGTTTTCTACGGTTTTGTAATTGGCTCCAAAACCTAGCAATGCGGTGTAAATGGCTTCGGCTCTTGCTTTGGCTTGGGTTACATTGATATTGCTTGGTTTGTATCTTTTGTCGGCTCGTAACTGTTGGAATCCTTTGAAAATTTTATAGTAGGCAAAGGCAAATATTCCACCCAAGAGTGCCACTTTCATAACGGTCTTTCCTGTTGGGCTCAACCTCATTGTACTTTCCATCTTCCTTTTGTTTTATGCCGTTAAAAACCCTTTTATCATTTCAAAATTGGTTTTCAATTGGGTGATTGCCGTTTTGTTTTTGGACAGCTCTGCCAACTTGGTCAATACTTCTGCATCGAGTTTGGCGAGTTCTTTGATTGCCGATGTTTTTGGTTTTAATTCAAAAGGGGTTTTGGCAACCACTTCGATTTGAATGCTTTGTTTTACGCTTCCCATAAGTGATGTTTTTTTAATAATTCTGCTAATTCATTCGAGAATTCAGCATTAGAATTCAATCCGTTGTTGATGCTATCTAGTACGTTTACCACCGAATCGTCTATGTTTTGCAAAGCCGTTGCAAATTGTTTTTTAACTGGCGAAGTGAAACTCTCTACTGCATTTCCCAAACCTACAGGCGGTGTGCCTTTGACAAAACTCATTAAAGCGGGCAATTGCTGAATGGCTCCTAACAACATTTCTTGATTGCCTTTGCTTTTATTTAGATCGTATTTAGAAGCCAAGCGCTCTTCTTTCAGCTCTTCATTTTGCTTTTTATACTCTTTGTTTTCAGCTTTCAAGACTTCATTCTCGGTCAACAATCTTTGGGCATCGCCTTTAGCTACAAAAAGATTAATCATGTCCAGTGTTCCTAAACCATACGAGTTCTGAAAAAAATCGGTTGGAGGTGGTTGTACATGGGGTGCTTGAGGTGCCGGCATAGGTTCCGAAGTATCTTTTGAAAAATTGACTTCAAAACTTTGACCATCAATTTTGAACGTACTTCCGTTTTTGCGCTTCAAACTCAAACTTAATCGCTTGTGACCGTTGGCAAAAAGGGTTTCAAAAAACTGTTCTGCCGTTCCTTCATCAGCTGTGATTTCAGCATGGGTTTTATTGCGAAACACAAACGAATTGGTATCCAAATCGAAAACCGAAACTGCCGAATACTGGTCGGTGTTTAATTTTTCTATGAGATGATCTAATTCCTGCATCGTATTAACTTTTTATAGACAATATCTAGTTCTTTCTTGTTCCAACTGAATTTTGAAAATTCCTTTGAAGCATTGGTTTCAATTGGTGCAAATCGAATGGATAATTCCACTTTTGATGTCGTACCATCGGAAACTACAATGGTGGCTCGTTCCTTGCTGGCCAACTCCAAATCATTGATAAAAACAGGCACAAAACCACTATTGATTACTTGCAAAGTCGTTACATCATCAATGGTGATGTCTTGGTCTTTTTTAAGTTTCAAAAAAACTACTCCTGTGTTAATAATTAGAATGTCTTGTGTCATTTTTAGAGGTCTTAACAGCTAGAAGGATTTATTTTGTACATCAAAATCAAATGAAAATAGGTGTCTTTATCTACCGATCTTGCGGTCTTTGCTTTGAAGGTGAAGGTTTTGGATTCCGTATCAAAAAGCAAGGGTTTGTAACTATCTTCAAATCCTGCGCCTTCTCTTCGTTTCCAATGATTGATGTGAGTAGGTTTTGAAAACGCTACGCCACTATCATCATAAATCCCAAACTCGGCAAAATTATCAGGGTCGTTGTGGTTGGTGTGCAATTCGGCTCCCAGTATAAAACCCACATCTAAAGCCGTGGTAAGCATTGCTTCATTTCCTTCGGTTGGAATCAATAAATTGATTACTTTTTCTCTTACTGCCATAGTGAATAGTGTTGAAAAAAAGCCGTAAACATTACGGATACGGCTTTATAAATTGAACCTTTACGGATTAAACTTGCGCTTGGTGCGCTCTTACTTCAATTCGAATGTTGTACTCTTGGTCAGCCGGAACGGAAACACCTTTTGGGTATTCGATTTCCATTTCAAACTCCATATTCGAACGAATCAAAGGCGACGTGGATAAACTTCTGAAAGAAGACACAAATCCATCTTGACATAAATCGGTGATTGGCATATCTACCAATTGATTACGGTCTTGGTTAATTCTGAATTCCGCACCTAAAAAGGCTTTAGGCAAACTGTTTTGTCCTGTAATGCTCCAAGGGCTTACCCAAGTTTCATTTTTCAAATCGTCTGAACCTGTGGCTCCCACCAAAACACGCATGCTATCCAAAATGTAGTCACGGCCTGCGTTTAATTTGTTTCCATCAATGTTGGTAATTCCAACTTCTCTTCTAGTGTTGACATCTACTAGATTTACAATACCTGCATTTCCTTTGATCTTTACATTTAAGTAAAGCGTTTTGTCGGTCAATTTTAATTGCCCCACTCTTGGAATTCCACCATTTCTTTTAGCCTTGATTGTCGCTACCGCTGACGCTAATTCTACTCTTCTAGTCATTTGATTGTTTTTTGATTGATGATTGATTTTTTTCCTCACCCCCGACCACTCTCCAAAGGAAAAGGTTGTCAAGATTGAGTTTGTTTGTTTTTGCTATTGGTATAATTCCGAATATAAATCTTCTTCATCGGAACCGTTCAAACCACTTGGGTCATCCATTCCGTAAATACTGGCTTCTGGCCCTTGCAATCCGTGGTCGTACAACTCATCTTCTAATGCGCCATTAAGACCGTTGTTCATTTCGAAAACATTTCCTGCTTCGTCAATGAAAGTGCCGTTCAAGCCATTTTCATCGTACTGATAAATTTGACCATCGCCTCCCATGAAAGTACCTTGTAATCCTTCATCACAAGGACAAGCCAAACCCACTGCTCCTTTGATAAATCTTGTGGCTTTGCTCTCGCCTGTAAGTCTGCTACTCAAACTTTTATCGGCTATTTTTTTGATACCTGTCAAGGCTTGCACAACAGCTGAACCCATCAAAGCACCTTTCAAAAGATTATCTTTTGTGGATGTTCCTCTGACTTTTGTGGCTCCAAAAGCCGAAGCTCCTGCCAAAACGATATTGATAATCGGACTTTCGGATTGGGGTAATAAAGTGCTAACGCCATTTGATACCGCACCTCCAACAACTCCACCACCAATGATTGCTACTTCTTTATTCATCTTACTTTTATTGATTTAATTACGTTTTACTTTTTTGTGGCTAAATAAATTCCACCTCCCAAAACCACCGCTCCAATTACATACAGCATCGTATTGTCTTTTGGTTTTTGGTCAACTGGCTTGATAGGCATTAATTCCCCAACAGGTTCTTTTTCGGTAACACTGGTTTCACTTACTTCACTTTGATTCGAACTCGTTTCGGCACTTTGGCTTTGTTCATTCCCCATTTCAGGGGTAGCAAATGAAGCAGGTGTGATCTCGTTTACCGAGGTCAATTGGGGTCTCGGACGGTTTTTAATTGTATCAATAACCTGTTTGCCTACTGGTGTTTTCGATAATTGAACTGCTTTAGTAACCGCTTTTGATTTGGCTACTCTTCGTACCAATCGGCCCGACTTAGAATCAATCAGTTTTGAAGCTACACTACCTCCTACAGGAATAAAACTCGCTGCAATTGGTGCAGCAAACTTGGCCACTTTTATTGTATTTTTTAAGCTCACGTCTCGAAGCCTAATCTTTCTCAGGAATTTGGACTTTCCTAATCCTACTCCGCCATCATTTATAATTATCATACTGCATAGTTTAATTTGATTTTCCAAATACAAACGCTCCTCCAATTACCGCCACAATAGCCGATACCAACATCACATTTGAAGAGGGCTTTGCAAAGAATTGCGGTTTCTTTGCAACGTTTTTGCGATTGCCTTTGGGGGCATTCAATCCAAAATGAGGTAAATTAACTTCGGTGTCGTGTGCCATGGTATGTATGGGTTCTCGGTTATTATTTGTCGTTCCGTCAATGATAAAATAGCCTTCGCTTATGTTGCCAGTTTCCTGATTCAAAGGCACAATGACATACACGTGGGTAAATAAATCAGGGCGAAAACTCGGTTGTTTTATTTGTCTTATGTAATGCCTAATCCCTAAATTAACTAACAAACAACTGGCAAAAATAGAATAGGTTTTGCAATCAACTCCTTCGGCTCGTTGCTTGAATGCACAGGCTGGACTTCTTAAATTTTGCTCCATACCATCCGCCTTGTACTGAATGTGATGGTACAAAAACCAATAGATTTTGTCGCAGGTTTCTTTTAACGAATCCCTTTGCAAAAGCGTTGCAACTTGCTTGGTTTGGTCGTTGTACTTGATAACCATTTCCTTTATCATCCGAACGGTATCAAAAGTATTGCCGTTGCCTAATTTTGTTTTATCACAAGCAACCTTAGGAAACAACGGCTCGTACTCTTGACCGCCTAATAGTTTTCGTTGTAACAAGCTATCAATGTCCATTTTCGTTTCGTTCTTGCATAGCGTATCAGGCTTTCTTTTGTTTCTTGAACTCAAAGATCAAAAGCTTTTTTTTAGGAATTGAAGGGTTGGGAAGGATAGAACGGCTTTGCAAAGGATGGGGTAATGTTACAAAGGGTTTAGGAAGGAGATTATGGAAGTTTGGGGTATAAAAATATTTGCCTTTTTATTATAAGCCTAACAATACTCTTGAAATGTTTCTAGATATATAAATACAAAAATGCAATTAATTTGTTTTAAAATATTATTTTTGGTCACTAACATATTTTTTTTAAATGTCTACAAAATTTTTCACAAACAAAGACCAAAACACACTACAGCAAAAGTTTAAAGGCATATTTGAACATTTACCAATTCATTATTTTGATGCTTTAGTAGGTTATTTTCGCTCGTCTGGTTATTTTAAAATCAGGGAGTTTCTAAAAGATGTTGAAGAAATTAGAATATTAGTAGGAATTGATGTTGACCACTTGATTAGTGATGCTGCAAAAAAAGGTTTAGAATTTAATTTCAATACTGATATAACCCGTGAAGAATTTATCAAAGAGTTTAAAGACGATATTCAACAATCTGAGTATAATCAAAAAGTTGAAGAAGGAATTTTACAATTCATTTATGAGGTCGGCATTGGTAAAATAAAAGTAAAAGCACATCCAGACAAAAATATTCACGCTAAAATATACATTTTTAGACCTAAAAATTGGAACGAACACAATAGCGGTTCAGTTATAACAGGTTCAAGTAATTTGAGTGAAAACGGTCTGGATAAAAACTTTGAATTCAATGTTGAACTAAGAGATTATGATGATGTAGTATTCGCAAACGAAACTTTTGAAAGTTTATGGTCAGAAGCAATTGATATTTTACCTTATGAAATTGCTAATGTAAAAAAAGACACCTTTTTAAATGATGAATTTTCTCCATTTGATTTATACATAAAACTTCTAATTGAATATTTTGGAAAAAGTATCGAATATGATCCAGAATCTATTACTGATTTACCTAAAGGATATAAAAAATTAGCATATCAGATAGATGCTGTAAATGATGGTTATAACAAACTACTGCAACATAGTGGATTTATTTTAGCGGATGTTGTTGGTTTGGGTAAAACTATTATCGCTACCATTATTGCCAAAAAATTCTATTTTGCTAATGGATATAGATCTAAAATATTAATTGTTTATCCTCCTGCATTAGAAAACAGTTGGAAAAAAACGATTAGAGATTTTGAAGTTCCTGGAGTAGATTTTATCACGAATGGTAGTTTACACCAAATTAAGCACCCAGAGGATTATGATTTAATCATTGTTGATGAAGCTCACAAATTTCGTTCTGATGAATCGGAACGATTTAATCAGCTACAAAAAATATGTAAGACTCCTAGAAAGAGGAAAGGGAATGACGGAAGCAATCAAAAGAAAGTAATTTTAGTTACAGCAACTCCTTTGAACAATAAGCCTGATGATATTAGAAATCAATTGTATTTGTTTCAAGATTCAAAAAAATCTTCGATAGATGGTGTTCCTAATGGAAATTTGCAACACTTTTTCAGACCATTAATTGACCGATACACCAAATTAAAAGGAGAAAAAGATCAACATAAAATTGCGAAAGGAGTTAAGGAAATTTACACCGAAATAAGAAATAAAATTATTGAGCCTATAGTTGTAAGAAGAACAAGAACCGATATTAGAAATACTCCTAATTATTGGGATGATATTGTTGCTCAAGGTGTAACTTTTCCAAACATTAATCAACCTAAACAAATTCTTTATCAGCTCGATGAAAGAACAGATGAGTTATACGATAGAACTTTAAAATTAGTTCGTGATACAAAAAAAGGTTTGGGTTATTACCGCTATCAAGCAATAAAGTTTTTGAATGCTGATGCAAAAAATATTTATCAAAAAGCGACAGGAGTTGACCCAAAGAAAGCAGATCGAATTTCCGAACAGTTGGCTCATATAATGCGAATACTATTGGTCAAAAGAATTGACAGTAGTTTTTACGCTTTTAAAATGAGTTTAGAGCGTTTTTACAATGCTAACCAAGCAATGATGAAAATGATTTCGAATGGCAAAATTTACATTTCAAAAAAACATAATATAAATGATTTCATTTTAGATGAAAATGAAGAAGAACTAGAAAGATTATTACTAGAAGCCGAAACACCAGATTTAATTCAAGGATTTGAATTAGAAGCTTTTGATGAAGAATTTATTCAAGGTATAAAAAAAGATAATGACATATTAAAAGAGTTGTTCGAAGAGTGGAATTTAATTATCCAAGACCCAAAATTCAATACATTTTTATACAAAATAAAAAATGAATTATTAAAAGCAGAATTCAACGATAACAAAAAATTAGTAGTATTTTCAGAATCAAAAGAAACAACGCAATATGTTGTTGGACGATTAAAAGAAAATGGTATTTCAAAAATTTTAGCCATTGATAGTAGCAATCAGAAAGACAATGCAGAAACTATTGCATTAAACTTTGATGCCAACATACCTTTATTAGAACAAAAAAACGATTACGATATTATCATTACTACCGAAGTTTTAGCGGAAGGTGTCAATTTACATCGTTCCAATATTATTTTAAATTATGATATTCCTTGGAATGCCACTAGATTAATGCAACGTATTGGTCGTGTTAATCGTATTGGAACTCCTTCAAAAGACATTTATATCTACAACTTTTTTCCAACCTCAAGAACAGATAATGAAATTGAGCTGAACAAAAAAGCCTATATGAAATTACAGGCTTTCCATTCTGCTTTGGGAGAAGACAGTCAAATATATTCTACTGACGAAGAATTTGATTCTTTTGGTTTATTTGAAAAAATCCCAGAAGAAGAAAAAGATGAACGGTTAGAATACTTAAATTATTTAAGAAAATTCAGAGATGAAAATCCAGATGAGTATCATAGAATAAAAAACAAAATACCAACAAGAGCAAGAACAGGAAGAAAAAACAAATCAGCAAAAGAACAAACTATCACGTTTATTAAAAACAAAAAGCGAGATACGTTTTATCTTATTTATCCTGATTTTTCATTGGAAGAACTAACTTTTGTTGAAGCAGCGCGATTGTATAAAGCCGAAATATCCGAAAGAGCAGTTGGATTACATTCATTACACCACGAGCAAATTAACGCTGCATTAACCTCTTTTACTACAGGAGAAAGTATAACCAATCTTGGAGATAAAGCAAATGTAAAATTGGGTCCAAATGAGAGCAGAGCCATTAGTTTTATAGAAAAACAATTATTGCAAGAATTCATTACTCCAGATGATAAAGAACTAATCAATGCGGGTGCTACAGCAATAAGACGAGGGAAATTTCAGAAATTACCAAGGGAAATCAACAAACTGATTAAAGATGCAGCTTCAAAAAAGCCATCTTTATCAGAAACTTATAACAATGTTATGAAGCTACTTAAAACATATCCTTTATTAGAAACAGTTTCAGAATTTGTAGAGAAGGAAAAAGTAGTACCTAAAAGAAGTATTAAAACAGATAAACCAGCAATCATTTTATCTGAATCGTTTACAATATAACTAGAGCTATGAGCCAAAACATAAATACCTTATTTGCCAACAAGTACAATTCTGTAGAATGGAAATCATTACTCAAAGTCTTGTTTAAAAACAAATCGGCATCATTCTATAGAACAACACTAAATAGAAAAGAAAACGATAAAAAAGCACACGAATTAGCCGATTCTATTTTAGAATTTGGTGATTTAAAACTAGATGATAATTCTCGAATCTTGTTTTACGAAATCAAACTTGTTGATGATAAACAAATTAATAGTCGTGTTGGGTTACGAAATATTATACACTCTGATGTAATTCCGGGCGATGTGGATGGAATTATAGCTACTTATTACAATGAAAAAGCGAACGATTGGCGATTGACATTTATTTCAAAATCTTTGTATTGGGATGAAGAATACAACCAAATAAAAGAAGAAACGCACCCTAAAAGATATACTTATGTTTTAGGTAAAGGAGAAAGCATTAAAACGGCTCTTAATCAGTTTGATTGGTTGTTTAACGAGATTAGAAATAAGGAAATAACCATAAAAGACCTTATTAAAACCTTTTCGGTTGAAAAAATATCGAATGACTTTTTTAAAAAATATTTTGACCACTTCAAATTATTAGTAGGTTATATTTCGGATAATCCAGATGCGTTTTCTTTTTTCAAAAGCCAAGTTGACAATAACAAATCAAATAAAGAGCAACAAGAAGATGCTGAAAAATTAGTGCGTCAATTTGTTAAGAAACTGATGGGTAGAATCGTTTTCTTGTATTTCTTGCAAAAGAAAGGCTGGTTAGGCGTTCCTGCCAATGAACCTTGGGGTAATGGTGAGAAAGATTTTATGTCTAGATTATTTACTTCGTTTACAGAGAAAAACGATTTTTACAATAAATGTTTGGCACCACTTTTCTTTCATACCTTAAATAAAGACAGAAAAGAAAGCAACGATATTTTTGAAATTACCAACACCAAAATACCTTATTTAAACGGAGGATTATTCGACAAAGACCAGATTGAACCTGATGAAATAAGAATCATTCCACAACGATTTGAAGAGCTGTTTGAATTTTTTGACCAATACAATTTTACTATTGACGAAAATAGTCCTGATGACCAAGACATTGGTATTGATCCAGAAATGTTAGGACTTATTTTTGAAAATTTGTTAGAGGACAATAAAGACAAAGGTACTTTCTATACTCCTAAAGAAGTAGTTCACTTTATGTGTAAAGAAAGTATTAGTCAATATATCACTGATACACTTCAAAAGACTGCATCGGACAAGGAACTAAAGGAAATTACTACCTATATCAAACAATCTGGTAAAATTGATTTAGAGATTATAAAACAATATGCTGAACGAATTGACAAAGCTTTAACCGATTGTAAAATATGTGATCCAGCTATTGGTTCTGGTGCTTTTCCTATGGGAATGGTATTTGAGATTATGCGTCTCAAAAAAGAATTGCACGCATTTTACAAACAAGAAGATTTCATTTATCTCAAAGAGAAACTGAATATCATCAAAAACAATATTTACGGTGTTGACCTTGACAAAGGTGCGGTAGATATTTCACGTTTGCGTTTTTGGTTATCGTTAATTGTTGATGAAAAAGAACCCAAACCTTTGCCCAATCTCGATTATAAGATTATGCAAGGCAATTCATTAGTAGAATCGTTTGAAGGGGTGTTTCTTGGAAAGGATATTGAGAAAGCAGACGATAAAACATTGATTATTGTAAAACCACAATTATCAATGTTTGGCGAACCCGAAATAGAAAGTCAAACCAAATTAAACCTTTCTGATTCGGATAAAAAAAGTCTTAAAGATTTAGTGGAATTGTATTTTAGTGAAGAAGAGTATAAAAAACTGAAAATCTCAAAAGCAGAGATTGCAAGTCAAATCGACACTAAAATTCACGATAAACTAGAGTTGTTATTTGATGCTCAAAAAGAAACCTTAGACATACAAATTGGGCAAATTGAATACAAAAAGAGTTTGATTTCTAATGTAGATAAACCCGAAGCTACAAAACAAAAAAACATAAAAGCGCTTGAAAAAATAGAGAAAGAACTAAAACCTTTATTGAAAGAAAAAGAGTTGTTAAGTACCAAAATTGAAAAACTCTACAAACTACAAAATGCTTCCGAAAGACCTTATTTTCTTTGGCATCATTTTTTTGGAAATGTACTCAACGAAGGCAAAAAAGGCTTTGATATTGTAATAGGAAATCCTCCTTATGGCGGAATAAAAATTGACGATAAAACACAAGAAGAATACAAACTCGCCAGCAAAGATCCTTATGGTGCGTTTATGAGTATGGCACTAAATAAGCTACTCAAACCAAACGGCATTTTGTGTTACATCGTTTCCGATACTTGGCTAACCATCAAAAGCCACAAACCTTTGCGGGAACAAATATTGCAATACGACCTTAAAAACGTCATTCGTTTGCATAAAGACTGTTTCAATGCCACAGTAAACTCGTGCATATTTACAATAAAGAAAACAGTTGTTAGTAGCTCTGTCATCCCGAGCGCAGTCGAGGGACAAATAATAGCCGCCGATTTAACCAACATTTCTACCCGAAAACAAATACCCGAGTTTAGAGAAAAACTATTTCACCTCGAAGATTATATTGGACAATACACTCCTGAATTTGCGGTGTATTCTTATCCCCAATCGTTGTTGCAAACCAATAGCAACCATCCAATAATTGTTGGTAGCCCAAAGTTATTTGCTTTAATGAATGATACTATGGTGCCTATAATAGATAAAGATATAAATGGCTCAACAATAGCGGTTAGACAAGTTGAATTTAATAAAAAAACGATTGAATTAGTACGTTTTGGTGATGTTGCCGATGTGAAACAAGGATTAGCAACGGGCGATAATAAAAGTTATTTATATCAAAATACAAATGCTTTTGGAACATATCGAGATATTCAATTATTTAACGAATTTGTATTAACTGATGATGATTTAGAAATTATTAGAAAGAGTAGCGATGTTAGAATAAAAGTAATTGACAATGGTATTCATAAAACCAAAAATGATTCCAATTTTGATAAAGATTGCTATTTTGAGGGAAGATATATTGCTCCTTATGACAAAGGTGGAGAAAGCGATACTGATGAAGGATGGTTACCTAATTATTATGTACCTACTGATTATTTTATTGATTGGAGTTGTGAAGCAGTATCATTATTGAAGACACAAACTATTCTAGAGAGAAACAAAAGGCTTGGCAAAATTGGTGGTGTTAATAAAGTTTGTTCTAGATTTCAAAATAAAGATTCATATTTTTTAGAATCTATTAATTGTTCAAGAGTTGGCGAGTATAGTCCAACTTACAGAATAGCAACAGATACGATTTATGATTCGGGATGTAATAATGTTTTTAATTCAATAAATAATAGAAATACAACACTTTCAATTTTATGTTCAAAATTATGGAGATTTCAGTTTACTCTATTTATTAATCATAGTGTAAATTCTCAAACAGATGATAATTTAGAATTATCTTATCCTATTACAAATGAAGCTGATATTGAAAAATTAGATGAAATAGTAATTAAATTGTTAGAAAACCAAAAACAAAACCCTCGTTATAATTACTTCGCGAATGAGCAAAAAGAAATAGACCAATTAGTTTATGAATTGTATGGCTTAAATGAAGAAGATATCAATGAAGTAGAAACTTGGTTTGCACGCCGTTATCCTAAATTGGCTAATTATGCCTATTATCAATCGGCAGAAGAATTATTACAAAAACAGTTGCAACAAGTAAATACAAATGATAAAATAAAACAATTATTGTCCAATGGCGAAAGCAAAACGGTAGAGTTTAAAAGTACCTTGCGTTATTGTTTACGTCAAAATAATCCACAAAAATATGTTGAGCATTCGGCTATCAAAAACTTGGCAGCTTTCCTTAATAGTGAAGGCGGCACTTTGTTTATTGGTGTAGATGATGATGGTAATATTTTAGGATTAGAAAACACAGACTTTGCCAGTTTCAAAGGAGATAATAAAAAAGACGAATTTGTAAAACACTTTGACAATTTGGTTCAAAACTATTTTGGCAACAATATGGTGCATAAATTCAATGTAGAGTTTGAAACTATTGATAATAAAACCATTGCTTTAATTCACATAAAAGACAAAGCCAAGGAACCAGTAATCATAACCAATCCAGAAAAAAACAACCAAGAAGAGTTTTACGTTCGTAGAAATGCAAGTACAATTGCCTTAACAATGTATGAAATGTTGAATTATAGTAAAGAAAATTGGGGGTAAACTTAAAATATTTAAAATGATGAATACACCAGAAATAGTTGCTAACATTTGGTTTATAATAGATATAGGAACAAATTTATGTTACACTTGGAGCATAAAACCTTATGCTTTAATTGGAACAGATGACCAAAAATTAAAAATATTAGAAATTTTGGCTCAATCAGACTATATTACAGTTCCACGTCGTAAATTACCTAATAATTATTGCCTAATTACTGGTGAGGAAAAACTAACAGGCGTAGTTCAAGGAAACCAAATTCAAAATATTTTTGAAGGAAATGTTGATTATTTTATCTCCGAAATTGAAAAAGATTTAGCCGAAATTTCTAAAACATTTTCAAATAAGATGAATGATTTTGAGTTAAAGCTCCCGAACAATCCAATGTACGTAAGCACAATTATTGCAGAAAATGATGAAGACGAAGCAAGACCTTTAACAAATGAAGCAAACAAAAAGTGGTATCAAGAAGAATATTTAAGGATGCAAGGGCTCTAAGATTTAATAATTAGTAAACTGATATTTGATAACTGTTAGCAAGGTTAATCTTTACTATATGTAACATATTTGAAACCCAAAAACGAAAGCATGGTGAAGCAGTAAAAAATATCGCCATTGGAATTTGAAAAAATAATGAACAAGAGTTTTACGTTCGCCGAAATGCTAGTGCAGTACGATTGACTCCATACGAAATGTTGAAGTATAGTAAAGAAAATTAGTAGTAGTGATAAAAGAAATAATAAAAAATATCGTTACAATTACCCAGGATTACCATTCAGATTATGATAATGGTTTTGTAATGACGGAAGAACACGTTTTAGAATGGTCAGATCAGTTTGAGGAACCTGATAGAGAATTTGTTTTGAGCGAAGTGTTACATATCTTGCAACAAGGTGTTTATATCTCAAAAGAAAAAGCTAAAGATATACTTTGGAATTTTATAAATAAAGCCACAACATTTTTTGGTTATCAAAACATTGAAATATTTTTAAGAGAAACACACTTTATTTCAGTACAAGGAGAAACAAAAAGTCAATCAGTACTACTTTCAATTTTAAATGCTGTTTTAGTTGAAAAGACGGGGCATTCCTTAGAAATATGTGGTTCATTAGGTGTGAGAAATTATATTTATTTGGATGATGTAATTGGTAGTGGAGGTAAATTTAATTATGAAATACATAAATACATTGCTGAAAATAATTTACTGAACGCTTTTAAAAATAAGGAAATTAGAATCTTATCCTATTTTTTCTGTATTCATACTTGGGGTACTGTAAATGCAAGATATATTTTAAAAAACAGATTTGAGGGAGAAAATTTCTTTTTGGATTTTAAAGCATTTCCAATTGTATCAAATTATATTGTCGAAAATAATATTAAAGAATACAATCAACGCTTAAATTTAGTTTATCCAGAAAAATCAAAAAATGAATATGATGTTTATCTTGCTAGTCTTGACCAAGCACCAAGGCAAGCAGATAAAGCTTACAGAAGACAAACACAACCCAATAAGGAAACCTTTTTTACTTCAAAAGAAAACAGATTGCGCATAGAACAAATTTTCCTTGACAAAGGAATTGAAATTATTAATCAGATTCAAGATGAAGAAAGTAAACGAAAACACCGTCCTTTAGGAAAAACGTATCCAGGTTACAAGACTTTTGGTACAGGAACTTTGTTTTTTACTTGGCGCAATATTAGTAATACTTGCCCTATTGTATTTTGGTGGGATAATCCTGCACACAATTGGAAAGGACTTTTTCCGCTACATAATAGAGGGAATTTAATTTAATTTATTTAAATTTACTTAAGTTTGTACCATGGATATCAGAAATTACAACTCAAAAGAAGCGATTGTTTTTAGAAAAACAACTGAACCATTTGGCGGTTTATCCAATATGGCCTCGGGTTATGCTTTGTATATTAATGAAGTGATAATACCATCATCAGAGCATTTGTATCAAGCGATGCGCTATCCAACAAATCCAGAAATTCAATTTGAAATTATTAGTCAAGATAATGCTATGAAAGCAAAAATGATTAGTAATAAATATAAATCTCATTATTCTCGCCCTGATTGGGAAAAAATCCAAATTAAAGTGATGCGTTGGGCATTAGAAATAAAACTAGCCCAAAATTGGGATAAGTTTAGTACAATACTCCAAGAAACTCAAAACAAACCAATTGTTGAGTATGCCACTGATAATAAAATTTGGGGAGCAAAACCATCTGGAAATAATGAATTAATTGGCACAAACGCATTAGGTAGATTATTAATGGAATTGCGAGAAAAGCATATTATTAATAATGATCGTTTGTATTGTGTAAATCCACCAAATGTTCCAGCACTTTTACTATACAACCAATACATTGATGTTGTTTGCGACGATGCAATTATTGATTTTCATAGTGAAAGTCTTTCCTATGCTATTTAAGTATAAAATCCACATCGCAACTCATAATTGATTAGAAATGTTATAAATATTGGCGAAAATGCTCAATGATTTCATCTCCACATTACGTTTCATAAAATAATCAATTTTTCGCAAGCGGATTTCACTCCAGTTGCACCTGTTATTTTATATTTAGTGATTGGATTTAACGAATTAATAGTGGTTCCGCTATAATATTACAGATCTAAGAAAATTACGGGAATTGGATTTTATTGAATCAAAAAAGCAAAAGTAAATTCACATACTACACCACTTCGGAACTTCTGAAATCCAATATTTCCAAGGAAGAAGAAATCCTTAGTGCATTACCTTCTAGCCTTAGTACACTACCTTTTTGCTTTAGTGCACTACCTATTGAGCTTAGTGCACTACCAAAAAACACTAGATATAAACTAAATAGTTACGCGAATTGGCCTTTCAATGGGTTGTAGCTTTATTTAATATACCAATTTCCTATGGTTGGTAAATCACTCTCTTTCAATTCAACTTTGATAGTCGTAAGCGGATTAAGACTTTCTTTTAGTTTTTTAATATCCTTTGATGATGCCATTTGACTTTCTAAAATTGCTCCCAACAAAGCCCTTACTCTTGGCGGATAGAGTAAAGCATATTTTACCATTTCAGCCCTTTGTGTTTCGGTTAATTGCTTAATGCGCTCACTCAATAGTTTTACCGTTTTAGCAGTAGTACTATCGGGTATTTGCCTGATGTCTTTAAACGCATCCAAAAAACCTAATAATTCATAATTACTATCTGTTACTTCGGCATAGCTTTTTACCGCATCTGCTTTTACCGCCCCTCTATTGATAGAAATACGTTTGCCACGACAGGCTATTTTAATCCTGAATGCCATTTGTGTAGTAAGGTTCAATTGATTGTATAAATAAGCTCCTGTTATATAGGCGATACGTTTACCATTTTCAAACAAATATGGGCGTAACTGCTCGTTATAGTCTGGTTTTAATTCTCCAAAAACCGTTTGTTCGGGTTTGTAAAATACTCCTTTGGATATTTTTTTAATGACACCTTTGGTCTGTAAACGTTCTAATGCTTTCGCTCCAGTTTGATACTCTTCTTTGGCAATACCCAAATCAGCATACCCAAAGGTTTTCCCTTTAGGTAGTTTTTTAATTCGAATACGTATTTGTTCTGCCAATTTCATTACACAAAGATAATCCATTTTTATATATGTCAAGTTTTTTGAACCAAAAACTTGACATATAAACTTATGTGATATTCCATTTTATACAAATGAATACCACATTAGCTGCACATATCATTTTATATTAAGGATTGGATTTTGTGAATTAAAAAGCGGCACAAAAGTCTCTTGATATTCTCACTAAAATTTTTACGATAATTGCATAGGTTGACGGTTGTGGAATCGGTTCCGTTCAACCACGTTTTCATTGTTCGTGTTTCACATGCAACTAAACTCTAGTTTTAATATATAGCCAGCTTTTTTATTCATTTATGTTTAGTCGTCTGTGAATTAGGGATATTGTTGAAAGAATGTCTAACGCGTCATTTTCATTAAATTCCCAGATAATTCTCGGTGAGTGTGCGGTAGTGTTTCTAAACATGCCAAAAACTCCTTTAATCAGATTTGCAAAACCTTTATGTTCACTTTCTTTTGTTTCGGTTGATAAGTCATTTATTTGAATCAATGGATTTCGAATTGAAAACGCCTTATCTATTAATTCGCTTCCATCTTCCGTTAAACCTGTTCTTTGTCTTATCGTTTCTGCAATACTCTTTGTTGCTTCAAATACTGTATGAAAATAATTTTCAGCTAACAATTCCGCACTGCAATACTTATAAATTGTCGGGTGTACATTTCTTAATTCCAATTTCCCCACCAATCGGCTGGCTCTTTGTTGGGCCTCAGTAATTGTGGTGGCTTCTTCAGTTTTAATAAATTTACCGCGTTCAGATAATTCAAGCCCAATAAATACAAGACGTTTATTAAGTTCAGCTCTAAGGAATTCAAACTGTTCATTTTTCCCTACAAATCTTGCCGGGCTCATAGACTTGTTTATAAACTTTAGGATGTTATTTGAAATATGATTCCTATTTTGAAAATCAACAAATGCATTATATAATCTCTTCCATTTGGTGTTTACAGAATCAATGTCTGGTATATTTACTTCAAGCAAGAACTTGCCAATTTCAAGCCCAGTCAATCCATTGTTTGTATCGCCTAAAGTTTTACTTATACCTTCTAGCACACTTCCATCAATTGGTGGTATTCTATCACTCATTGTTTTTTACTTTTTTATTTGATGAGTTTCTAGCAAATATATAGC